>NZ_DASTBH010000114.1:0-12598 GCF_035712165.1 Actinophytocola sp.
GGCCGCCGCGGCCGCCACCTCGTCCCGGACCGCGCGGGCCCGCTCGGCCCGGTCCGCCTCGGCCCGCAGGCCCAGCGCGACCAGCGCGCCGGCGAACAGCTCCTCGTCGGTGCCGGCCAACAGCCCGAGCCCGGCGCGCACGGCCGAGGCGGCGACCTCGGCGTGCCCCTCCCACACCGCGCACTCGGCCACCAGCTCCCGGTACCAGCGGTGCCACGAGATCACGGCGCCCGGTTCGATCAACCGGCCGACCTGGTCCAGCCTGCGGCGAGCCGCCGGCAGCTCACCCAGCCAGATCTGCCGGCGGGCCTGGTAGATCAGCACCGGAAAGGCCCGCACGCCGCGCATGCCGCGGTTCTCGGCCTGCGCCAGCAGCTCACCCGCGGCGCTGAACCGGCCCGCGGCCAGCAGGTTCCCGGCGGCGTTGGCCTGCAGGAAGCTGCCGTGCTGGCGTTCCAGGCCGAGCCGGCGCATCTCCTGGAAGCCCACCAGGGACAGCCGGGCCGCCTCGATGTTGCGGGCGGCCAGCCCGAGCACGTAACCGGTGTTGATGTAGCCGAGTGCCACGTCGTCCGGCTCGGCCAGCTCGCGGGCGATCCGCAGCGCGTGCTCCAGCTCGGCGAGCCCGGCGGACAGCTCGCCCTGGTGCGCCATGGCCAGGCCGAGCACGTTGCGGGCCCGGCCCTCCACCCGGCGGTCGCCGGCCGCCCGGGCCCCGGCGATGGCGTGCTCGGCCAGGTACTGGCCCCGGTCCAGATCGGACCAGGCGACGTGGATCTTGGCCAGTCCCGCCATGGCGCTGGCCCGCTCCGCGGCCGGCCGGTCCGGACCAGCCGGGTCCGCGGGCGGTCCGGACGGCAGTACGGTCAGCGCCGCCTGGAACGCCGCGGCCGCCGCCTCGCGCTGCCCGCCGTGGTAGTGGTACTCGCCGATCCGGTTCCACAACGCCGCCGCCCGCGACCGGTCCGCGCCATGGTCGAACCGGCGCAGCGCGTCGTGGGCCAGGCCCACCGCCTGGTCGTCCTCGCCGAGCAGGTGCGCGGCGTCGGCGGCGGCGGTCTCCACCGCGGCCCGGTCCATTCCGGCGAGCCCGGCCGGGTCGGGCACCCGCTGCCAGGCGTCCAGCGCGCGCCGCAGCTGGGCCAGGGCTTCGGCGAAACCGTTGCGCCGGAAGGCGTCGAAGCCGGCCCGGACCGCGGCGGGCAGCGCCGCGCGATGGTCACCGGCGGCGTGCCAGTGGTAGGCGATCTCGGCGGTGTGGGTGGCCCGGTCGGCCGCCCGCAGTGCCGGGTCGTCCTCCAGTGCCCTGGCCAACCGGGCGTGCAGCGTCCGCCGCTCGGCCGGCAGGATCCGGTCGTAGATCACCTCGCGGATCAGCGCATGCCGGAACGTGTAGCTCGCTCCGTCGGGGTGCGGGCGCAACACGTGCGCCTCGGTCGCCTCGTGCAGCGCGGCGAACACGTCCGGCTCGGCCAGCCCGGACAGCGCGGCCAGCAGATCGTGCCGGACCTCCCGGCCGGCGATCGCCGCGACCCGCAGCAGGGTGCTGGCGGCGGGGGACAGCACGGCCAGCCGGCCCAGCACGAAGTCACGCAACGACGACGGCAGCGCTGCCGCACCGGTATCCGGCGCGTCCGCCAGTGCCTCGGTGACCAGCGGGTTGCCCTCGGAGCGGGCGAACACGGCGTCCACGAACGCCGGCTGCGGGTCGGCGCCGGTCAGGTTGGCCAGTTGGGTCGCGGTCTCGGCGCGGCTGAGCCGGTCCAGGTCGACCCGCACCGCCTCGCGCAGCCGCACCAACTCCGGCAGCCGGCGGCGCACGTCGCCCCCGTCGTCCAGGTCGTGGTCGCGGCAGGTCAGCACCAGCAACACGGGCTCGGTGCGCAGGTTTCGGGCCAGGAACGCCAGCAGGTCCACAGTGGACCGGTCGGCCCAGTGCACGTCCTCGACGGCGAGCAGCACCGGCGCCCCTCGGGCGATCCGACCCAGGGTGCCGAGGAACAGCTCGAACATCCGGGGTTGCGTGCTCGTGCTCGGCGAACCGGCCGCGACCAGGTCCAACCCGGTCTCCTCGTGCCGCAGCGCCTCCACGATGGGCGCGAACGGCAGCTCCGCCTCGGCCAGCGGCAGGCAGCCGCCGGTCAGCACCCGGGCGCCGCGCGCCCGGGCCAGCGTGGCCAGTTCGGTCAGCAGCCTGGTCTTGCCCACCCCGGCCTCACCGGTGACCAGACACAGGCCGGGAGTACCGGCCAGGGTCCGGTCCAGCGCCGCCCGCAGTGCGGCCAGCTCGACCTGCCGCCCGACCAGATCCGGCCGTGCCCAGGTGATCGGATCTTCCACCGCGCACGTCATGTGGCTACCTCGTCGCCATCGGTGCCCTAAGCCCGCCCACGGCGCGAATAGGGCTGTCTTACAGGAGTTCTGAGGGAGCCGTCCGATACCTCGCGGGCGGTGAAAGTCGCAGCCTGGTTGGGGGCACGAACGAGGGGACGAGGGGATGACGTTCACCACCTGCCCGGGTTGCGGGGCGATCGCCGAGGTGGTCGACCGGTTCACGCTGCCGAGCACCGCCGGCCCGGTCGAGCACATCCGCACGCACTGCGTGCACCGGCACTGGTACACCACGCTCGCCCGTCAGCCGGCGACCGACCACGCCGACTAGATGGGCACCCGCGTGGGTACGTCCTGCTGAGCGGACGTACCCACGCGGTTTCCAACCGCCGCGCGGGCGATGGACGAGGGGGAGATCGCCCGGCAGGATCGTTCCAATGACAGCGGACGCGGTTCGGGCCTTCGGTGGCGACGACTGGCGCTGGCTGAACCCGCCGCCCGAGTGGACCGCCGACGATCGCGGCCTGCGGCTGGTCGCCGGGCCGGGCACCGACTTCTGGCGCGGCACGCACTACGGCTACGAGCGCGACGACGGGCACGTGCTCGGCCGGCCGCTGCGGGGTGACTTCCGGATGACCGTGACGGTCAGCGGGGACTACCGCGACCGCTACGACCAGGCCGGCCTGATGGTCCGCATCGACGAGCGCAACTGGATCAAGGCAGGGATCGAGCTGGACGGCCGGTTGCTGCTCAGCACGGTGGTCACCCGGGAGAACTCGGACTGGTCGGTGCTGCCGCTGCCGGAGGCCGCGAACACGCCGGTCACCCTCGAGCTGGAGCGGTCCGGCGACACGGTCATGGTGCGCTACCGCACCGGTTCGGCGCCGGCCACGATGGTGCGGCTGGCGTACCTGCCCCCGGACCAGGAGGTGTTGGTGGGCCCGATGAGCGCCGCGCCGGACGGCTCGGGGTTCGAGGCCAGGTTCACCGCTCTGCGTTTCGCGCAAGCGTGAGGGCGCGGTGGATGGCACGCTGGTCGGCGTGGGCAGCAGCGATGAGGAGCGCGACGGGGTTCGGCTGAGCAACCTCGACACGCCATTGTTCGACGGCGCGGCGGCGACCAAGCGGGATCTGGTGGACTACCTGGACGCGGTCCGCGACGCGATCCTGCCGGAGCTCACCGGCCGGCCGCTGTCGGTGATCCGGGTGCTCCGGGGACAGGCGCCGTTCATGCAGAAGAACACCCCCAAGTACACCCCGGACTGGGTGCGCACGGTGTCGGTGTGGGCGGAGAGCTCCAAGCGCGAGGTGTCCTACGCGCTCTGCGACGACCGCCGCACCCTGCTCTGGTTCGCCAACCAGCGGGCCGTGGAGTTCCACCCGACGCTGGTCCGGGCCGACGACTGGCAGCACCCGACGTACCTGGTGCTGGACATCGACCCGCCGGAGGGCGCCGCCTTCTCGCTGGCCGCCCGGGCGGCGCAGCTCATCCGGTCGGTGCTCACCGACGCGGGGCTCACCGGCGTGGCCAAGACCAGCGGCGCCAAGGGACTGCACGTGTTCGTGCCGGTCGACACCAGCGCGCCGGCCGAGGACGTCGCCGCGGCCACCCGGGCCATCGCCGCCCGGGCCGAACGCCTCGACCCGGACCTGGCGACCACGGCGTACATCCGCGAGGACCGGGGCGGCAAGGTCTTCCTGGACTCGACCAGGTCGGGCGGCGCGACCGTGGTGGCCGCCTACAGTCCTCGGGTCCGGCCGGGTGCCCCGGTCTCGTTCCCGGTGCCGTGGGACCAACTCGACGCGGTCAGCCCCGGTGACTTCACCGTGCACACCGCGCCCGGTCTGCTGGCCGGCGGCGACCCGTGGGCGGCGGCCATGCCGGAGCCGCAACGGATCGGCGAGGACCTGCTCGAGGAGGGCCGGGCCATCCCGGTCGCCCGGGTGGCGGCCATGCACGAGGGCAAGCGCCGGGCCCGGGCCCGCGGCGACTGAGCAGTCAGGCCAGCACCTGCTTGACCGCGGCGAACACCCGGTCCACGTCGGTGTCCCGGGTGCGCCAGTTGCTGAACGCGGCACGCAGTGCGGGCCCTCCGGTGTAGACGGTGGGGGTCACGAACACCTCGCCGGTACGGGTCAGTTCGTCCGCGACGGCGTCGACGTCGCCCGGCACGGCGAAACAGACGACGTTGAGCCGGACCGGGGCGAGCAGCCGCACACCCGGCAGTGTGGCCAGCAGGTCGCCGAGCCGCCGGGCCGCGGCGATGTCCCGCTCGACGATCTCCCGGTGCCCCTCCACGCCGTACGCGGTGAGCGCGAACCAGGTGGCCAGCGCGCGCTGCCGGCGGGAGCTTTCCGGCGTGAGGTGGACGAAGTCGGGCTCGCCGGTCGGCATGCCGAGGTAGGGCGTGGCGTTGTGGAAGACCGCCACCTGCAGGTCCTGGCGCCGGTTGAACTGCACGGCGGCGTCGTACGGGACGTTGAGCCACTTGTGCAGGTCGACGCACACCGAGTCGGCGCCGGCCAACCCGTCGAGCAGCGGCGCGTGCTCCCGGGACAGCACCGCCAGGCCGCCGAACGCGCCGTCGACGTGCAGCCAGAACGGGTGGCTGGCCTTGAGCTCGGCGATCGCGGACAGGTCGTCGAAGTCTCCGGTGTTGACCGTCCCGGCGTTGCCCACCACGATCGCGGGCCGGCCGGCCAACCCGGCCAGCGCCTCGCGCAGCGCGGCCACGTCGACCGCCTCCCGGCCGGGTAGCACCGGGACGAGCCGCACCCGGTCCCGTCCGATGCCGGCCATCGACAGTCCCTTATAGACGGTCGAGTGTGGCGCGCCGGACAGCACCACGACCTCGCCGAGCGCGCCAACCCCTTGCCGGGCAACGGAAACACCGAGCTGTTCACCCAGCCACTCGCGGGCGGTGGCCAGCCCGACGAACGTGGACATGGTGGCGCCGCTGACGAACGCCCCGTGGTGGGCCGAGGTCAGCCCGAGCAGTTCGCCAAGCCAGCCAACGGTTTCCCGTTCCAGGTAGGCGGCCGAGGAGTCCCGGACGGTCACCACGTTCTGGTCGAAGGTGGCCGCCAGCCAGTCCCCGGCGAGCGCGGCAGGGGTGGCGCCCCCGGTCACGAAACCCAGGTACCGCGGGCCGGCGCTGGCCGAGAACCCGGGCTCCCAGCGCCTGCTGAACCGCGCGAGGGCCGCGTCCAGCCCGATCCCGGTGTGGGGCAACGGTTCCGGGTCGGGCGGTGGCACGCGCCGGACCACCGGACGCTCGGGCAGGCCGGTCAGCGCTCGCTCGGCCACGGTCCGGGTGGACTCCAGCAACTCGGGCAACCGGGCCAGGTCGTCGGCCAGTCTCGGATCCACACCGGCACGCTAGCCCGGGCGGCGTGCGGCGGTCGCGGGCCAATGACCGGAAACTGGACTGATCAACTGGTCACGCTGGACAGCACCGAGGACTCGTCGATCAGCCAGCGGCCGTCCTGGCTGACCAACTGGTAGCGGTGCCGCTCACGGACCACCCGGCCGTCCTTGCGCAGGTACTCCACGTTCGCCTCCACCGTGCTGTCCCCGGCCGGGTTGACGCCGGAGACCCGCACGCCCTGCATCCCGCCCCAGAACCGCTGGTAACCCTCGAACCCACCGGCCGGACTGCGCTGGTACTTGGGGGTCAGCCAGGTCCACGTCTCGGTCAGGTTCCCCGGCATCAGCCCGTAGTAGGCGACGATCGTGTCGGCCGCGCTGCGCGGGGGTGACGGCGGTTGCGCGGTCGGTTCGCCGGTCGGCGCCCTGGTGGGCGCCTGCGTGGGCGCCTGGGTCGGTGCCTGGGTCGGTGCCTGGGTCGGCGGCTGGGTCGCCGCAGCCGGGGTGGTGGTGGCCGCGATGCCGCCGCCGGGCTCCTCCTGGTTCTGCAGGAGCGCGAACCCCAGGCCGACCAGGCCCAGCACCAGGACCGCGGCGATGATCAGCGGCAGCCGACCGCGGCCGCGCCGGGGCGGTTCGTCCCGAACGGGCGCGGTTCGAACCGGTGCCGCCGGGACCGGGTCCGGGGCCACCGGCACGGCGGGCATCAGGGCGGTGGCGGTGGCCGTGCGCGCCGGCGCCTCGGTCAGCTCCGTCTCGACCTCGACCATCGTCGGCCGCTTCGCCGGATCGAGGCTCAGCATGCGGGTCAGCGCGCCGGTCAGCGGCCCGGACCGGGCCGGCGGGATCATCTGGCCGGACGCGATCCGGTGCAGCAGCGCGATCGCGTTGTCGTTGGTGCCGAACGGGGGCCGGCCCTCCAGCGCCGTGTAGAGGGTCGCGCCGAGGGAGAAGACGTCGGAGGCGTAGGTGGCCGTCTCGCCCTTGGCCACCTCCGGGGACAGGTAGGCCGGGGTCCCGGCGATCATCCCGGTCGCCGTGACGGTCGCGTCCTCGACCGCGCGGGAGATGCCGAAGTCCGTGATCTTGACCGTGCCGTCCGGATCGAGCAGCACGTTGCCCGGCTTCACGTCCCGGTGCACCACCCCGGCCGCGTGTGCCGAGGCCAGCGCGCCGGCGAGCTGGGCTCCGACCTGGGCGACCTGCTCCACCGGGAGCGGGCCGCGCTCGGCGAGCACCTCGGCCAGGCTGCGGGACGGCAGGTACTCCATGATCAGGTAGGGCTGGCCGTCCTCCTCGAGCACGTCGTACACGGCGATCGAGTGGGGATGCTGCAGCTTGGCGGCGATCCGGCCCTCGCGCATCGCCCGCCGTTTGGCCTCGTCGGTCTTCGGCCCGGTCGCGTCGGGCAGGAGCAGCTGCTTGACCGCCACCTTGCGGTGCAGTCGTTCGTCGTAGGCCCGCCACACCACGCCCATCCCGCCGCCGCCGAGCCGCTCGACCAGGCGGTATCGATGGGCCACCAACCGGTTCTCCGTCACTCCCTGGGGGTTGCACACCAGGCCGGCGCCAAACCGGGTGTGATCAGACCTTTCGGGCCACGCCGGCGTACATGTCATCGTGTCCGACGCCGTCGGCGCCGGTGGTCAGCTCGGGGCGCCAGAACGGCACGCCGACCACGCCCGGGTCCACCAGCTCCAGGCCGGTGAACAGCGCGCTGACCTGGTCGTATGACCGTGGATGTACCTGGTCGCAGGTGTTCGACAGGGCCTTGGTCGCCAGGGCGACCTCCGTCGGCCGGTGGTCGGCGGTCAGGTGGCTCAGGGCCAGCACGCTGCCCGGCGGCAGTGCGTCGAGGTAGGCGGCGATGACGCCGCCCGGATCCGCCTCGTCGGACACGAAGTGCATGACGGCGACCATCAACAGCCCGACCGGCCTGCGCAGGTCGAGCAGCCGGCCGACCTGCGGCGACCGGAGCACCACATGCGGGGTGCGGATGTCGGCACGCAGGATCGCGGTGTTCTCGTCGTCGGCGACGACCATCTCGGTGTGCGCGACCGCCACCTCGTCTCGGTCCACGTACACCACCCGGCAGCCCGGGTCGGCCCGCTGGGCGATCTCGTGCACGTTGCCCACGGTCGGGATACCCGAGCCGAGGTCGAGGAACTGGGTGATCCCCTGGTCGATCATGAACAGCACGGCCCGGCGCAGGAAAGCGCGGTTCCAGCCGGCCACGGCGTCCAGGCCGGGCAGCACGCGGAGCATGTGGTTGGCCGCTTCCCGGTCGACCGGAAAGTTGTGTCCTCCGCCGAGGAGGTAGTCGTACACGCGGGCGGGGCTGGGTCTGTCGAGATTGACCCAGTCCGGGCCGGGGGGCCGCGGGCTGGTCATCAGAAGTGTCCTCTCACTTGTGTCCGGTACTTTACGTACGGAGAACACGCGTAGGCCACGGATCAGCACGCGGTTTCAGTAAATGCACCCGAAAGGAGGAACCGAGACCGTCTCGAATGACGCTGCGCCAATCGCGACGGGCTTATGAGAGGCCCGCGAAAGTCATGGTGCGACCGTTATGGCAGATGTGGCCGGAGTCAGCCCGATGATCGAAAACCGTTGGTAGCCAACGCTTTGACACTCGCCGGCGGCCGGCTCGGGTGTCACTTGTCAGACGACATTGGTTAGCACCCCAGGCTCAACTGGCTCGATCAATACACGCGATGGCGTCGGAGAGCCAATCCTCGTGGACTGCGTCATGATCCCATCAATGGCACGATTCAGCACGTCAGAATGTGCGCCAAGGGCAGATGAATGTGCTGTTAAATGCCCCCTGTCGAGCCCTTTGCCCGCCCGGCCGGCAGCTGGGTTACCCCGTCCGAGATGTTGGCGTAGGTCACAGGTGTCTCATGGGTGAGGGCCCGGACACGGATCAGGCCCCGCCGAGGCGGGGCCTGATCGTAGTCGAACGTGTGGGCGATACTGGGATCGAACCAGTGACCTCTCCGGTGTGAGCGGAGCGCTCTCCCGCTGAGCTAATCGCCCGTCGCGACGACGATACGGTACAGGTTCGGGTGGATCATCCAAAAAACGGGGATGCCAGCCAGGGCCACTCGATGCCCAGCCAGCCACCGACCAGCCCGAACACTCCGAGCAGCCACAGCGTGCCGAGCACCACCAGGCAGGTGAGCACGTACATCCCCCATCGGACGAGCACGTGTTGCCGGCCCAGCCAGTGCGTCCAGGCCGTGTACTTCCCCCGCGCGAACGCCAGCAGCCGGTGCGCCCACTCGAACTCCGCCGCCAGGATGGCGAGCCCGCCGAACACGATCAGCCAGCCCGGCCCGGGGTAGGGGATCAGCACGATGCCGGCGACCAGGACGAGCCCGCCGAGCGTTCCCACGCCGATCCGGTAGCACGTCAGCCGCCCCTGGCTCCTGGTCGCCCAGTCCGGCCGGCGCGGGTGCCAGCGCTGCTCTGTGGTTGGTTGGCTCACATCCGCATTGTGCCCGCCCGCGGCGCAAGCAACATTAAGGCCACAGTCTTACCGGAGTTCGACCGAAGCTTGCCACCATAGGGTGAAGACGGGGCAGACTGTCTCAGGTCGCCCGCCGGGACACGTTGGACCGGATGGGTGATATTTGGCGGTCTTTGGGACCATTTGGGCGGTTGAGGCGTCACATTGGCCGGGCTCAGTCGTTCAATGGACTGGGAGGGAGAAGAAGGGTACGACGATGCGCAACGATCACGTCACGCTCCGCTCAACAGCGGTGTTCGACCTGCTCGCGCCCCGCACGCCCGCGGTGCCGGTCAAGGTCGAGCTTCGCTATGACACGCGTGACCCGTACGCAGTCGTCGCGGCCTTCCGCACCGGGCGCGCCGGCTGGGTTGAGTGGGTGTACGCCCGGGACCTGCTGGCCGATGGCCTCATCGCCGAGGCGGGCGACGGCGACGTGCGCATCCGCCCCGCCGCCGACGATCCCGAGGTGGTCGTGATCGAGCTCAGCTCGCCGTCCGGGCACGCGGTGTTCGAGGCGTCGGCCCAGGAGTTGGCGGACTTCCTCGACCGCACCTATGACGTCGTGGTGCCCGGCAACGAGCACCTGTGGGTCGATGTGGACGAGGCGCTCACCCACCTGATCTCCACCGACCTCACGTAAAGCCCAGTTGGTGAGATGGGGGAACCCCGGTTGATCCGGGATTCGGCGGTCGGATAAAGTTCCGGTCGCACCACGGCAGCCGGCTGAGGGGGACCAGGGGTTCCGCCGTCGAGGTTGTGGCTTGCGGACGTAGCGCAGTTGGTAGCGCATCACCTTGCCAAGGTGAGGGTCGCGGGTTCGAGTCCCGTCGTCCGCTCGGATCGGCCCCTCGGACCAGGGCCGGACTCCCGGGATACCCTCGGGAAAACGGTGGCGGAGTGGCCGAGTGGCTTAGGCAAGGGCCTGCAAAGCCCTGTACGCGGGTTCGATTCCCGCCTCCGCCTCGGCGGGCGATTAGCTCAGTGGGAGAGCGCTACCTTGACACGGTAGAGGTCACTGGTTCAATCCCAGTATCGCCCACCAACCTTCACGCAGGTCAGGCCTCGCTTCGGCGGGGCCTTTCTGCTTGCGTGCCAGCCACGTGCCGCCACCCGCGAGGCGCCGCCTCGAGGGCGGGTCGCCGGGTGTCGGGGGCGGGGTTTGTTGCGGGGCGGGGGTTTTGGCTAGTGCGGGGAGGTCGTGACGAGGCCGGTTTCGTAGGCGATGATCACGAGTTGGGCGCGGTCGCGGGCCTGGAGTTTGGCGAGGAGGCGGCCGACGTGCGTTTTCACCGTGGCGAGGCTGAGGTGCAGATGGGTGGCGATCTCCGGGTTGGACAGACCGGTGGCGATGAGCGTGAGCACCTCCCGTTCTCGTTCGGTGATGCCGTCCAGCCGGGCCGACCGGGTGCGGGTCGGTTCCGGGCGGCGAGCGAACTCCGCGATCAGGCGGCGGGTGACCGTGGGGGAGAGCAGACCCTCGCCGGCGGCGACCACCCGAATCGCGGCGAGCACATCCACCGGCGGGGTGTCCTTGAGCAGAAAGCCGCTCGCTCCGGCCCGCAGTGCCGAGTAGACATAGGTGTCCAGATCGAACGTGGTCAGGATCAGCACCCGCACGTCGCTGGTGGCCGGCGTCGAGCAGATCCGCCGCGTGGCTTCGATGCCGTCCAACTCCGGCATCCGAATGTCCATCAGCACGACATCGGGCCGCTCCTGCCCGGTCAGTCGCACGGCGTCCACCCCCGACGCGGCTTCGCCGACCGTGACCAGGTCCGGCGCCGTGTCCACCAGCAGGCGGAAGCTGCCGCGCAGCAACGCCTGGTCGTCGGCGATCAGGACCCTGATCATGTCCGCTCGCCGGCAAGCCGGTACGGCAGTCGGGCCGTCACCGTGAAGCCGCCACCGTGACCCGGGCCGGCCGCGAACTCCCCGTCGTACATCATCACCCGCTCGCGCATGCCGATGAGGCCGTGGCCCGGCGAGCTCGCGGGCAGTGAGCGGACACCCGGACCGTCGTCGACCACCGTGACCGTTGCCGCCCGCTCGTCGGCGTCCACGCGCACCCGGCAATGGGCCGGGGCGGCGTGTTTGACGACATTGGTCAGCGCCTCCTGCACGATCCGATAGATCGACAGTTCGACGCCGTCCGGCAGCCGCTCCGGACCGTGCACGTCGAGGTCGACCCGCACTCCGGCCATCCCGGCACGATCGGCCAGGTCGCGCAGTCCGCCGAGCCCGGGGCTGGGGGCGAGGTCCAGGCCGCTGGAGTCCGAACGCAACACGCCGAGCAGCCGGCGCATCTCGATCATCGTGTCGCGGCTGGTGTCCTCGATGATCCGGAGCGCATCCCGCGCCTCGTCCGGTCGGTCCCGCGCCACATGGTTGGCCACGGATGCCTTGACCGTGATCAGGCTGAGGCTGTGGGCCACGATGTCGTGCAGTTCCCTGGCGATCCGCAACCGCTCGTCGCTGACCGCCTGCCGGGCCAACTGCTCGGCGGCGTTGACGGCGTCGGCGCGGCGTGCTCGGACGGCCCGGCCGGCTGCCCACGGCGTGGCGAGCAGCAACCAGTCCAGCAGGAGCATCGCCGGCGTCTCCCATGGCGGCGGTTTCTCGGTGGCCACGGCGGTGGCCAGAATCGCCAGTGTCGTCCCGGCGAGACAGGCCACCAGGGCGAGCACGGAGCGACGGCGTGGCTCCAGCAGGCCCAGCGAGTACAGCGCGAGCGCCATCGGGATCAGGAACGGAATCCCGCTCTGGCCCCACGCCATGCCGCTCACGGTGGCCACCGCGAGCGACAGGTAGATGATGGTCAAGGAACCCAGCGGCCAGATCCGGCGCACCCCGATCGGGAGTCCGATCGCGACCGCGACGAGCACACCGAACCAGCCCGGTCCCTGGAAACTGCGGGTGGAGCCGGCGTCTCCGACCGCGAGCATGATCAGCAGCACGGGACCGACCGCCACCAGGATGTCGATGGCGATCAGGTGGCTGCGCCGCATCCCGCGGGTGAACAGCATCGGCCTGCCGTCGTGCACGCAGCGACCGTATCGTTCGGACCGGCGCACCGCGTCGGACCGAGGGCCGTCATCCCCAGGTCTGATTGAGACACCACAGGTCCAGGCCCAGGGCCGATGTGGCCGGCGGTGCGCTGCGGCACCGTTGTCGCCATGATCGAAGTGCGAGATCTGACCAAACGATTCGGCGCCACGCTCGCGGTCGACGAGCTGACCTTCAGCGTGCGGCCCGGGCAGGTGACCGGGTTCCTCGGCCCCAACGGCGCGGGCAAGTCCACCACCATGCGCGTCGTGCTCGGGCTGGACCTGCCGACCTCCGGTACCGCGTTGGTCAACGGCCGGCGTTACGACACCGTGCGGCGCCCCATGCAC
>NZ_DASTBH010000115.1:0-4407 GCF_035712165.1 Actinophytocola sp.
GCCGCATCGGCGGCAGGGGAAGTCTCGCGCGAGCCCCTTTGCTCTGCTTACCGATGCGCAACACGCGCTCCAGGCCGGTGTTGCGCATGGGTAAGCAGAGCAAAGGGAGTCGGAAGGGCGGTGGCTTGGCTGGCGCAGGCGAGTCAAGGAATCGACGACGCGCGACACTAGGTGCCCCGAAACTAGCGTTTCGTGAGCTGTCGCTCTTGTAAGAAATCAATCGGCCGGCAGCGGCCAGCCGTCTATCGCGTGGCCGGGATGTTCGCGCAGGAACCGCCGCCGGACTTCGACGTACCGGGTCGGCGTGAGCCCGGTGAACGCCCGGAACTCGTGGCTGAAGTGGGCCTGGTCGAAGTAGCCCGCGTCATGGGCGAGGTCGCCCCAGTCGACCGGTTCGGCGGGGTTGATCGCGAACACGGTGGCGGTGAAGCGGTAGGTGCGGGCCAGCCGCTTGGGCGTGACGCCGATGAGCTCCTTGAACCGCTGCGCCAGATGAGATGACATGCATCGGCTTCGTTCGTGTCCGCGGGGTCGGTGAGCTGAGGCGTAGTACGCCCGGTCGGGGCATTGACGGTGGTGGGGTTGCGGGGGCCTCCTCGGCTCAAACGCAGTGACTGCGTTGGGACATCGATGTGTCGGAGCTCGAGGAGGCCCTGATGTCGATCGTAGGAGGAGTGGATATCCACCGGAAGCAGTTGACCTTCGATTACGTGGAGCAGGCCACCGGCCGGTGGGAGCGGGGCCGGATCGCCCCGGCGGATCGGGAGCATCTGGCCAAGTGGCTGGCCCGGTTCGACGGCGTGCCGGATGTGCAGTTTGCTATGGAGGGCTGCACCGGCTGGCGGTACGTCGCGGAGGAGATGCGCGCCGCCGGCGTGATCCCGCATCTGGCCGAGCCGGCCGAGACCGCGGCGCTGCGCGGACGTAAGCGGCGCGCCAAGACCGACCGGGCCGACGCCCAACATCTGCGGCGGCTGCTGGCCGAGGGCCGGCTACCTGGCTGCTACATCCCGCCGTCGCCGGTGCTGGAGTGGCGGGCCCTGATCGAGCTGTACCACGACCTGCGCGCGCAGCATTCCGGCTGGGCGCAGCGCATCCAGGCGGTCTGCTTCCACCACGGCACCACGGCGCCCGGCACGGCCGGGGTGATCCGCGGCGACCGCCAGCGCCTGCGCAGGATTGTGGAGGAGCAGTTGTCGCCGGTCGGCCGGTTGCAGGTCAACACCGCCCTGGCGGTGATGGACGCCCTCGACGAGCACATCGAGCGGCTGCGCCGACGGCTGCTGGCCACCGCCCGGCACGTGCACGGCGCCCGGGTGCTGATGCACGAAATCTACGGCGTCGGCGGCATGACCTCCCTCGCCTTGTGCGCCTGGCTCGGCGGCGCCGGCGCGACCGGACCCCGGTTCGGCTCGGCCCGCAAGGCGGTGCGGTTCGTCGGGCTGGACATCACCGTGCACTCCTCGGACAACAAACGCAGCCCCGGCCGGCTGTCCCGCCAGGGACCGGAGGTGTTGCGCTGGCTGCTGTTCGAAGCCGCCAAGACCTCCGCCCGCGGCTGCGCCCCCGGCCACGGCCACTACGCCACGGTGCGGGACCGCATCGACGCCAACTGGGCCACGTTGTCGCAGGCCCGCAGGATCGTCCGCCACGCCGTGCATTTGTTGACCGACCTCGGCGACGAGGCGTTCACCATCGTCGCCCAACCGGCCGCCAGCACCATCGCTCGATAGAACACGACGGGGTACGGGGACATGGGACGGGACCGGCACGCCCAACGTCACCGATGAGGTGACCATGCGGTCAGCTCCCCGCACGCACTTGTCACGCCGCCGCCGAGACACCGACCGCGGCGGACGGCCCAGTGAGACTGAGCGGCCGCACCCCGAGGGCGGGGACCACCCAATCAATCATCACGTCGCCAGGCACCGCGATACACGCGCCACAGCGGCTTGAGCACCGTAGGTAAGTCTGGCTGCCGCCCGCCCACCACCGACCCGCGAACCGCACCACCGTCAGACAGTCGACTTGTCGGAGCCGCCCTACCGCGCACACCAAACCGTCGATCCGCCTGCCCGAGCCGCGCCGCCACCGGCTGCTCGGACAGCCGCGTACGCCCCACCGTACAACGACATCCACCGATCGAGTTACGTCCTCCCGGTTCCCGCACTCAGCGGCATGCAGGTAAGGATGCCAGACAGTTAGAACACGTTGGCGCCGTACAGAACGAACGCGCCGACCACGGTCGCCGGCACCGCGACTAAAGTCGCCGCCGTGCCAGCCCACACCGGCGTGGTCCGGCGTCGCAGTACGAGCCAGGTTCCCATCGCCATGGCGATCACGGTCGAGATCATAACCAGCGGTACGCCGACGAACACGCCGAGGAGGAATGCGCCGTCGCGCGGAGGGGGTGTACAACCCCAGCCAAGTCCTTCGCACACGCCGTCCGAGTTGTGTGCGGGAAGCGTCAATGCCCAGATCACGTACCCGGCCGCCGCAGCGGCGTGCCAGCCGATCACCGTACCCAGGACGATCGCCGCCGAGCGAGGGCGTCCGCCGTGCTGTGGCGCTGTCGAAAGGGCCCGAGACTTCATCGCCATGACCGCAGTGTGCCGGCTCGACGAACCGCCGTGATGAGCACGCGTACCCAGGCGGAACTGATGCCTCCCCGCCATACCCGATCCATGGACCGAAAGCCCGGCAGACGCCAGCCGCGCATCGTCAGCGGCATGTGAGTGTTCGTGATCAGGCTTCAGGTAACGCTGGGCACAGAGCCGACATTGAACATCCGGCAGGGCTGGCGAGCGCGGCGAGCCCGCCCGCAGGGCGGCGTGTTTCTCACCGCGTCACCACCCCGCGCCGAGCCGCGGTTTCCGCGGGCCCGCGGCAGGTGAGCGCGCCGTGAGCACTTCGACATTCGAGCCACGCGTGGATGTCATCGAAGTGGAATTACTGGCTGAACAACCTGAGTCAACGCCGAGTGAGGTGGACGGTCCGAGCCAAGGTGAACCGACCCGGACAAGTTGGGTGGTCGCCGTACGGCCGTCTCGGTTGGTCGTTGTTCGTCGTGTGCAACCGAGAGGTCGCGCTGTCCACGCTCGCGGGGGGGCTCGGTAGTTCAGCGTCTGGCAGGGCGCCGGCGATGGAGTCCGGTGGTGGGCCAGGGTACTTCCGCACGGCGCCGGCCGGGTTCAACCGCGACGACGTGGTGGCCTTCGTCTTTGCCCGGTTCATCAGGCGGCTCGCCGATCCGTAGTCGGTGCGGAGGACCTGTCCGGGTGGTCCTTTCAACGCTATGGGGCTGACTGTGCGAGCCGGAACCGCGGGGCTACCCACGCACGCGACGCGCCGGTCGATGGTAGTCGGCGTCCTGGTAGGGCCGATCCCGCAGCAGGCGCGCCCGTACTCCGTTCCGGTGGGCCGCGCGGCGCCACCCGTACCCGCCGACGAGCGTGTACAACGATTTCGGGATCGCCGGTCGGGCCATCAGGTCCACGGCTTCGGTGGGGATCGGTCGGCCGGCGGCGAGTGCGGCCGCGGCGAGGTCGAGGGCGCGCCGGATCGATGTACCGCGGCGGCCCAGTTCGTCGATCGGTGTGCCGTGGACGATGCCCTCGCCGGCGCCCAGGGCCAGGCCACCCAGCGAAGTCATACCGCGCTGTCGGGCGAACTGCGCGCAGATGGCCAGGGCGGTCGCGGTGTGCGCGGCCTCCGGGAACCCGCAGTTGAGTATCGCCGCGAACCGCTGGTCCCGCGACAGGTTGGCAGGACCGGTCGGGGCAGGCTGCGCGGCGATGCGTTCCAGGGTGGCGGTCACCGGCGCGGGCAGGCTGTCCACGTACAGTGGCGCGGCCAGCACCACCAGGTCGGCGGCGTCGACCAGGTCCAGTGCCGCTGCCCGGCGGCGACCAGAGCCCATCGCGGTGTAGATCTGGACGATGTCGGTGTCTGTTCCGTGTTGCGCGAGCCGGGCCATCAGGTAGCTGCCCAGCGAGTATGACGTGCTGGTTCGGGTGCGTGGGCTGCCGACCAGGAGCGCGGCGCGGGCGATCGGGCCGGCCCCGGCCAGCGGGAGGTGCAGAGGCGGCGCGGGCAGGGGCGGGACCGGCGAGCTGGTTCCCCGCGTGGTGGCGTTGAGCCATTCGCCGGTCAGGCGGGCGAGTTCCAGGTCCCCGGGGTCGCCGGCCAGGACCCCGCACACTGCGGCGGCCGCGTACAGGTTGATGGCGTTGCGGGCGACCAGGTGGCGCAGGACGGCCTCGGCCGCCGGGTCCGGTTCACGCTGCCAGCCGATGACGAGCAGGTTCGGGCTGGTCGGGTACCGCCGCTGGTGGTGGACCTCGCCGCGGATCTTGGTGAAGAACGGCGAGATGTTCTGGATCAGGTGATCGACCATCCGCTTGAGCG
>NZ_DASTBH010000116.1:0-22259 GCF_035712165.1 Actinophytocola sp.
ATCGACCGGTGGAGCGAGTCGGTCTCGTTGTCCGCGAAGGCATACTCCGAAAACGAGGACGCCGCGAAAGGGGCCTTCGGGGGATGACCATCGGCTACGACGACGTCCGCAGGTGGGACGCCGAGGCGCTCGACACGTCGGCCACCAACCTGCGTGGGCGTCGCGACAAGCTCATCGGGCTGCAGGACGAGCTCGACGACGCCAGGAGACTGCCCGACTGGCACGGAGCCGCGGGCGAGAGCGCACGCAGTTCCCTTGGCGCCACCCGGAACAACGCCGAGATCCTGATCGCGGAGCTGTCCGCCGTCGAACGCGCCCTGCAGCATGCGTCGGACGACGTGTCCGCCCTGAGGACCCGGGTCGCCAACAACGACTCCCTCGCCGACACCTACCAGTTCCGCATCGCCGCGGACGGCGCCATCGTGGACAACAAGCCCGCCGACCCCGCGCCGAGGTCGCGGGTCGAGGCCGAGGACCGCGCCGAGGCCCAACAGCATCGCGAAACCATCAGGAAGCAACTGGAACGGGAAACCAGGTCGATCCTCAACACGGCGAACAACATCGACGCCGCCCTCGCCAGGGTGATGCGACTCGCGCAGGACCGCAAGATCAGCGACCACGGCGCGACCACCCTGGCGGGCGCCCGGAAGGGCGGGGAGATCGAGGCCGGGGTGGTCGAGATGGAGCAGGCGCTGCGCGACGCCGGGTTGCTGACCGGGCCGCCGGCATCCGGCCACTACCGGCAGTGGCTCGAGAACGCCGTGCGCCGGGGCGTCTCGATCGACACGATCAAGAAGATCGCCGCCGAACACGACATCACGCCGGCGGACTTCAAGATCCTCGACGGAATGGAGGAGATCCGCGAGGACGAGGACGGCGACGGCACCTTCAAGTCGTACTTCCTGATGCCGAAGGACATCAGCGGGGACGACGCGGCCAAGGCGGTGCGGATGACCTACATCCTGAACGCGGGCACCGACTACGGCGCCGAAGGCGAGACGACCGACTTCGCACCGACCCCGTACGGATCCGAGGAGCTGCGCCGGATCGCCGACCGGCAACGGGAGAACTCCTGGAGCTACACCGAAGATGTGGGATTCGTGCACGGCAACGGTGGACGGCTGGTGACCACCCCGAACGGCATGATGATGGGCCTGGGCGGCAGCCCCATCCAGGACCAGTTCAGCCAACGCGGCGGAACCACCTGGGGCGACACGTTCATGCTGAACATCGACGACCCGAAGGATCCGGCGCAGCAACTCCGCGAGGTGGCGTCGTCGGGCCACGCGTGGTACGAAGGCGACGACGGGCCGACCCGGGGTGATCTCGACATGGATCGGTTGCTGCACCACGAGGAGCGCCACTCCCAACAATGGGCGCGCGAAGGCTACTCGGGCTTCATCACCTCCTATGCCTGGGAGCAGCTCACCGGTGGCAACGAGACCGAGGAAGACGCGGGGCTCTCCGATGGCGGATACCGTTAGCTGGCCGCGCGTCGCCTGCGCCGCCCTGCTCGTGGCGGCGGTGACCGCGGCGTGTGAGACCAAGGCGCAGTTCGCCCCGTCGCTGCCACCGGCGGCCGGGTTCCGGGTCGACGACGGCGTCCTGAAACTGTGGACCGGCACCCCGTGCGATGGCGTCACCGGCCTGAGGTTGATCTTCGACTCCGGAACCCGGGAGAGCACGGAGCAGGTGTGGACCGCGCCGCGGCCGGGGGTGTTGGTGGAGCGCATGGACCTGCTGCGGACCACCGGAGGATCCCCGGACACCGGAGGACCGCTCCAGGTCCAGAAACCGCTGCCCACGGACTACGACTGGACCAAGGCGGACTCGATTTCCTTCTCGGTCGACGGCCCGAAGGCGCACGGCGCCCGGGTCGACGTCGCCCAGGTGCTGCGCGAGTCGGCCCAGCACCCGCCCGGAAGCTACCTGTTCGGCCAGCGCGGCTGGATGGACGCCGCAGACGTCCAACGCGAGAACCAGAAGTCGTTCCTGACCGTCTGCACGCCCGACCCGAAGTGACCCCCGGCGCCGGTCATGGGCGAGCGTTGATCAGGTTCTGGGTGGTCGGGGTCGGGGCGGGTTGGGGCGTGGTGGGGGTTTCCATCCGAGGAGTGGCCATGAAGGCGCCGACGAGAGCGGCCGCTACCGCGGTGATGGTGAGCAGGCGGAGTAAGGAGCCGACTTTGAAGGTCACATACATAGGTAGGTCCTCTCTCCCGTGGACCACCTGACGATGCAAGTATGCAGCTTGGGAAGCTGTTCTTGCAATTCCCATCGCGTTGATCCCAGCATGATGTCCCAGCAGTGGCTACAGTCTGTCCAGAATGTCGGCCCTAGATAGCCACGTGAGGTCATATGGCGGGTCGAGGTACCGGTAGAGCGATGGGCGTGTAGGTTGCTGACTTGCCAATGTGGGAATCCCACGGCGGCCTTCCCTGGACGGATGGGTCGACCATGTCAGAGCAGAACCCGATCCTGCCCCGCCGCCGCCTCGCCCTGGAGCTGCGGCGGTTGCGCGACGAGGCCGGGCTGACCCTCGAGGACGTCGCGACCGATCTGCTCATCTCCACCTCCAAGCTGTCCCGGCTGGAAAACGGCCAGGGCAGCCCGCAGGCGCGCGACGTGCGTGACCTCATTCGCCACTACGGGGTGGAGAACACCCAGCTCGCCACCCGGCTGATGCGGTGGGTCAGCAGCTCCCGCAGGCAGGGCTGGTGGGCGGACTACGCCGACTCGATGCAACGTGGCCTGGACGGCTACGTCGCCTACGAGTCGGAGGCAGCCGTGGCCCGGGTGTACACCATCCCGGTCCTGCCGGTGCTGCTGCAGACCGGCGACTACGCCCTCGCCCAGTACCAGAGCATGGAGCCCTGGCGATCGCCGGACGAGCTCGACCAACTCGTGCGGCTGCGGCTGCGCCGCCAGGATGCGCTCACCGCGCGGGAAGGCATGGCGCCCCTGCGGCTCATCGCGATCACCCACGAGTGCGCGCTGCGCCAATGGGTCGGCAGCGCGCAGACCATGCGCGCCGCGCTCGACCATCTGGTGGAACGCTCCACCGAGCCCAACATCGAGCTCCGCGTGCTTCCGTTCACCGCCCCACCGTTGTTCACCAGCACCTGCATGTACGCCTACTTCGAGTTCAGTGACGCCCTCGACCGTGACGTGGTGAACATCGAGACACACGCCGGGTTCCGGCACATCGAGACACCAGAAATCGTGCATCAGTACCGCCGGCACTACGACGACCTACGCAACGCCGCGCTGTCCCCGGAAAACTCGCGTGCGCTGATCCGCGAGATCCAATCCGGGCAGTTCAGCTGATTCTGGGTTTGGAGACGACACTCATGGCCTTCCGCATTCGCGGGTCAAGGCGGGACATTGCCCACCGTGCCCGCACCAAGCTCGGGCGGGTCGGGTACGCGACGATCCGCGACGAGGACCTGGGGCTGCCGGTGTTCCACCGCAAGCAGATCAGGGACTCGTTCTTCACCCCGCAGGTCCTGCGCAGCTACCCCGACGACATTCCGGCCGACCGGCTGCGCGCCCGGGACGTGGTCCGCTACGACTGGGTCGGCGACGAGGTCAAGCTGGCCGAACACCACACCGTGGCCATCGAGGACCGCGGCGACCATCCCGGCCGGCGGGAGTTCACCCGGGCCGACGTCCTCTTCGACCCGGTGCTGAGCCACTGGATCCGCCGCGTGCTGGCCCTGGTCCCGGAATCCGACCGGCAGCTCAGCGGAACCTTCGGCCTGAACTTCTTCCGAACGTTCACCAACGTCGTCACGAAACCCCACCGGGACGGCGAGGAGTTCATCATCGTTTACGTGGTGGACAAGGTCGGCGCCGGCGCCCGCAGCCAACTCTTCGTCCCGCACGAGCCCGACCCTCATTTCGAGGTCGAGCTCAGCCCTGGCGACCTGATCATCTTCCGCGACGACATGTTCGAGCACAACGTCACCCCCCTGCTCCCCACCGGCGGCCATCCCCCCCGCCGCGACGCCCTGGTCTGCACCGTCAACTACCCGGACACCTACGACCTCGGCTGAGCTTCCCGGGCGCAGCAACAGGCCGCAACCAATGCATAGGGCACCGCGCTGAACGGGAACGTCATCATGACGTTGCTGTTCAATTCCCTCGCGTCGTCGTGGATAAACGCGAAAAACCAGACGACGGTTCCCACCACGATCACGATCAGCGCCCACGCCACCCGTCCGCCCATCGTCCGGGTCATGCCCGACGCCTCCGGCACGAGCGACGCGACCAATACCAGAAACCCGGTCACCACAACGCTGAACACGATCCCCACAACCAGCGCCGCCCCGCCGCCACCAGCCCAACCCGCGACCAGGAAAAAGGTAAACCCGTACGGCAGCAGCAATGCCCCGATTGCCCCGGCGCCGCCGATCTGCAGCAGCACCCCCAGCACCGGCCACCGCTTCGTCGATTGACTCGTCTTGGACATACCGCTACGTTCGCACACCGCACGCGGCCCACGAATGAGTAAATGTACTTCAACAATGGCCTGATCGCGGCCTGGATGTACTACTCGGGCGCGTTTCACAGTGCCTGCCGAACCCCAAGCCAAACCGGCCGGAGGCCGGCGCCTGCCGCGCCGGCCTCCGGCCGATCTTGGGGTGGCGCCGGCGTGTGATCGGGAACGGCCGTGAACACTGCCGGGCGGTTCGGCGAAGGAGGGGTGAGAGTCCCTGACGGCGAGAGGCAGACGATGACCGGAATGATCCCAGGATGACCGCGGCGGCCCGGATGTCTCCAGCGTCGGACACCGACGCCGCGATCATCGGGCGGTCCGTTCGGGAACCCGAGTGCTTCGCCGTGGTGTTCGACCGCTACTACGCACAGATCCACGGCTACGTCGCGCGACGGCTGGGCCGGAGCCTGGCCGACGACCTGGCCTCGGAGACCTTCCTGACCGCGTTCGCTCTTCGGCACCGGTACGACCTGGCGCATCCCGACGCGCGGCCGTGGCTGTACGGGATCACCTCGAACCTGATCGCCCGGCACCACCGCGCCGAACAGCGGCGATACCGGGCCATGGCCCGGACCGGCACCGGCGAGACCAGCGAGGGTCACGCCGACGAGGTCGTCGTCCGGCTCGATGCCGTGGCCCGCCGGGGCCCGCTCGCGGCGGCGCTGTCCGAGATCTCCGACGGGGACCGGGACGTGCTGCTGCTGGTCGCCTGGGCCGAACTGACCTCGGAGGAGGCCGGCCGGGCGCTCGGGATCCCGGCCGGGACGGCACGTTCCCGGCTGCACCGGGCGCGCCAGCGGATCCGGGCCGCGCTGGACCGCACCGACGACCGTGACCACACGAGAGGATGACCACGATGAACGATCTCACCGATCTCAAGGACGCCTGGGCCGCACCCGACCCGCCGTCGCCGAGCGCCCGCCTGGCGGCCAGGGCCGCGCTGCAGCGGGAGATCGACGCCGCCCGCGCTCCGGCACCGGTGCCACGGCGGCGCCGCGTGCGGCTGGGCTGGCTCGCCGGCGGCACGGCCGTGGCCGCGACAGCAGCGGTCGCCGTCGCCATGGCCCTCGGTTCAACACCGCCGACGCAACCGCAGCAGCCGGGCGGCCAGGCGTCCGGCCCGCCGGCCAGCGAACTGTCCGGCCCGCAGGTCCTGCTCAACGCCGCTGTCGTCGCCCAGTCCCAGCCGGCGAGCACCGGCGCCTACTGGCACGTCATCGAGCAGGTTCCGGGGCCGGAGTCCCCCAAGCCCATGCATACGCTCAACGGGTGGAGCTCGCGCGACGGGATGCACTACGGCATGTCCGAGGGCGACCCCGGCGCCTACCGCTACCGGATGGACGTTGGATTCTCGGCAGGCGCGTCCCTGCTGACCTTGGAACAACTCGAACGGCTTCCCACCGATCCCGACGCGCTGAAGGCGTGGATGACCGACTCCTACCTCCACCCATACCAACATCCAGGGCGGGAGCGACCCGTGGAGGACATTCCCCCTGGTGAGCTGTCCATCCGGGTCGCCGACGGCCTGAGCCGCCTGCTCTGGACGGTCCCCACCCCGCCCGCGGTCCGCTCCGCCGCGCTGCGCGCGCTGGCCACCATGCCCAACGTCACCAACCTCGGAAACACCGATGACGGTCAGGTGCTGCGGCTGACCTTCGAACCACCCGCCGCCGACAAGTTCCCCGGCGGCAAGCTCCCACCCGGCTCGGGCCAGATCACCCTGGTCATCGATCCCGAGACGTCGATGCTGGTCAGCTGGACCGACTACCAGGGAACCATCAAGGTCCTCAAAGCCGCCTGGACCAACGACGCTCCGAAGATCATCCCAATCCCGACCAGGTGACCGGACAGTCGTCGGGTGTCGTCGGCGAGGACCGCGACGCCCGACGACCGTCTACTTCGGACCGATCGGCGAGGCCGCCTAAATTCCTGAATGCCCGGGATTGGGTTCAGTCTTGGCAGGCGCAGCCGGCGGCGGTTTTGGCGTCGGTGACGGTCACCGTCGGGTCGGTGGCGTGCTCGGCGGGGGTGCAGCAGGCGGTGACCCCGCAGCATGCCGCGGCGTCAGTTGCGGGTGTGCTCGCGGTGCTGGGGTCTGGGGTGGCGGTGGTGGGTTTGGTGGCGCGGATGATGGCGGAGTGCATGCCGTCGGCGACCTGATGGGTGGGGGTGATGGCGATGTCGGTGAATCCGGCTTCGGTCAGGCCGGCACGGTACTCGGCCATCGAGAGGGCGCCGGCGATGCAGCCGACATAGCTGCCGCGTTCGGCGCGCTGCTCGGCGGTGAGGGTGTCCTCGGCGACGACGTCGGACACGCCGATCCGGCCGCCGGGGGTCAGAACCCGGAAGGTTTCGCGGAACACGGCGGGCTTGTCGACCGACAGGTTGATCACACAGTTGGAGATGACCACGTCGATGGTGTTGGCGGGCAACGGGATGTTCTCGATGGTGCCCTTGAGGAACTCGACGTTGGTGGCGCCGGCCTTGGCCTGGTTGGCCAATGCGAGGGCGAGCATCTCGTCGGTCATGTCCAGCCCGTAGGCCTTGCCGGTGGGGCCGACCCGCCGGGCGGAGAGCAGCACGTCGATCCCGCCACCCGAGCCCAGGTCGAGCACCCGCTCCCCCGCGCGGAGTTCGGCCACCGCGATCGGGTTGCCGCAGCCCAGCGACGCGGCGACGGCGGCGGTCGGCAGCTCGTCGCGCTCGGCGCCGGTGTAGCGGGTGGCACCGAAGTTGTCCTCGGCCTCCACGGCCGTCGAACCGCAGCAGTCGTTGGCCACCTGACCCTCGACCACGGCGGTGGCCGCGGCGGCGTAGCGGGCCCGAACGGTTTCCCGCAGGTCGGTGGTGGTCTGCTCGCTCATGGGTCGTCTCCCCGTTGTATCGACATCCGTCGATGCAACTTTGCGCCATGGTTCGAGATCTGTCAATATAGAGCCATGTCGAAGCAGGCGTTGCCGAGCGCGGGGTGCTGCACGGATCTGAGCTCAGCGCCGCTGTCCGAGCACCGGGCCGTCGAACTGGCCGCGGCGTTCAAGGCACTGGGCGATCCGGTCCGGCTGCGACTGCTGTCGATGATCGCTTCCCAGGCGGGCGGCGAGGTGTGCGTGTGTGAGCTGACCCCGGCTTTCGACCTGTCCCAGCCGACCATCTCCCACCACCTCAAGGTGCTGCGGCAAGCCGGCTTGATCGACTGCCAACGCCGCGGAACCTGGGTGTACTACTGGCTCGTGCCCGAGACCACCCGCATGCTGGCCGCGCTGCTGACTCGGCCGGACGGGGACCGGGCGATGGCGGAATTGACCTAGCCCTGCCGGAGGTGGCGGTGTCCCACTCGCCCGAGGTGCTGTTCGTGTGCGTGCACAACGCGGGTCGCTCCCAGATGGCCGCCGCGTTGCTGCAGCACCATGGCCTGGGCCGGGTGACCGTCCGCTCGGCCGGCTCGCAGCCGGCGGAGCAGGTCAACCCGGCGGCGGCGCAGGCGCTGGCCGAGTGGGGGCTGGACATCACCGCCGAGATCCCGTCGAAGCTGTCCACCGCCGACGTCGCGGCGGCCGATGTGGTGATCACCATGGGCTGCGGGGACACCTGCCCGGTCTTTCCCGGCAAGCGCTACCTCGACTGGGATCTCGACGATCCCGCCGGAGCACCGGTGGAGCGGGTCCGCCCGATCCGCGACGACATCGACCGCCGGGTGCGTGCCCTGCTCGCCGAACTCCTCGACACCTGATCCCACCGGCGCGAGCATCGATGTGAATCGATGGTTGCATCGATCGGTTTCGATCGATAGAGTTGCCGCCACAAGCCTGAATCGAAGAGTATCGAAGTAAGGATGTGGCGGGATGGGCGAGTTGCCGGTGGTGGTGGTCGGGGCTGGGCCGACGGGTTTGGCCGCGGCGGCGGAGTTGCTGGAGCGAGGGCTGGAGCCGTTGGTGCTCGAGCGCGGCGAGCGGGCAGGGGCGGCGGTGGCGCAGTGGCATCACGTGCGGTTGTTCTCGCCGTGGTCGGAGTTGGTGGCGCCGGCGGCCGGTCGGCTGCTGGCGGCGACCGGGTGGCAGCGCCCGGCGGACGAGGGGTATCCGACCGGCGCGCAGTGGGCCGAGCTGTATCTGCGGCCGTTGGCGGCGGCGTTGGGTGCGCGGGTGCGGCTCGGGGTGGAGGTGCTCGGCGTGGCCCGGCGGGGCCGGGACCGCATCGTCGACGCCGGCCGGGACAGCGAACCGCTGACCGTGCGCGTGCGCGGCACCGCAGGCGAGGAGCGGATCACCGCCCATGCGGTGATCGACGCCTCGGGCACCTGGACCACCCCGAACCCGCTGGGCGGTGACGGGCTGCCGGCGATCGGCGAAGGCGCCGCGGCGGACCGGATCGGTTACCGGGTGCCGGACCTGACCGACGCCGCGGTGCGGGCCCGCTACGCCGGGCGGCACGTGGCGGTGGTGGGCAGCGGGCATTCGGCGTTGACCGCGCTGGTCGCGCTGACCGGCGTGGCCGGTCGGATCACCTGGGTGCTGCGCCGCGGCGGAGTGGGCAACGCCTTCGGCGGCGGGGAGACCGACCAACTGCCCGCTCGGGGCGCGCTGGGGATGCGGGCCCGGCAGGCCGTGGATTCCGGTGCGGTGCGGGTGCTGACCGGCTTCCGCACCGAGGCCGTGGAGCGGGACGCGGCCGGGCGGCTGGTCCTGGTCGGCCTGGACGGCCGCCGCCTGGACAGCGTGGACGAGGTGGTGGCGTTGACCGGGTTCCGGCCGGACCTGTCCTGGCTGTCCGAGCTGCGGCTGGACCTGGACGCCACCTTGCAGGCGCCGAGGCCGCTCGCGCCGCTGATCGACCCGAACGTGCACTCCTGCGGCACGGTCTATCCCCACGGCGTCAAGGAGTTGGCGCATCCGGAGCCGGGGGTGTTCCTGGCCGGGATGAAAAGCTACGGCCGCGCCCCGACCTTCCTGGCGCTGACCGGCTACGAGCAGGTCCGCAGCATCGCCGCCGCACTGGCCGGCGACCACGCCGCGGCCGAGCGGGTCGAGCTGACCCTGCCGCAGACCGGGGTGTGCGGCGGCGCCGGTCTGTTCGACGAATCCGCCGACAACACCGACGGGGGCTGCTGCGCGCCCGCTGCGGCAGAACTGCTCACCCTGTCCGGACCGGCCGCGCGGTCGTGACCGTAGCGGCCGCACCCGCCGCGCCGGACCAGACGGTGGCGCGGCGGGTGCTGATCTCGTTGTGTGTCACCGAGATCACCAGCTGGGGCGTGCTCTACTACGCCTTCCCGGTGCTGACCGGTGACATCACCGCCGCAACCGGATGGCCGGTCACCGCGGTGACCGCCGCGTTCTCCCTCGGGCAGATCACCGCCGCCGTGGTCGGGATCGCGGTGGGCCGGGTGCTGGACCGGCGCGGCCCGTGCGCGGTGATGACCACCGGCAGCGTGCTCGCCACGACGGCGCTGGTGCTCATCGCCACCGCACCCACCCTCGCCGCCTTCACCGTGGGGTGGATGCTGGCCGGCGCGGCGATGGGCGGCGTGCTCTACCCACCCGCCTTCGCCGCACTGACCCGCTGGTACGGACCGGGTCGGGTACGGGCGCTGACCACGCTCACCCTGGTCGCCGGACTGGCCAGCACCGTGTTCGCCCCGACCACCGCCCTGCTGGCCGCCCACCTGGACTGGCGGCAGACCTACCTGGTGCTCGCCGGAATCCTCGCTGTCATCACCATCCCCGGCCACGCCTGGGGTTTGCGGGGACCGTGGCCGGCCCACCCGCACCAGTCCCGGAAAGTGGGCGGGGCCGGCGCCATCCGGCGCAGCCGCGCGTTCCTCGCCCTCGCCCTCGCCGCCACGATGACCGGCTTCGCCGCCTACGCCGTGGTGATCACCCTCGTGCCGCTGCTGACCGAGCGCGGCCTGTCCACCACCACCGCCGCGGTCGTGCTCGGCCTCGGCGGCGCCGGCCAGGTCCTGGGCCGGCTCGGCTACCCGGCCCTCGCCCGCCGCACCAGCGTGCGCACCCGCACCGTGCTGATCGTGGCCGCCACCGCGGCCACCATCGCCCTGCTCGGACTGCTCACCACGCTGGCAGCCCTGGTCGTGGCGGCGGTGCTGGCCGGCACGACCCGCGGCCTGTTCACGCTGCTGCAAGCCACCGCGATCACCGACCGGTGGGGCACCGTCCACTACGGACAACTCACCGCGGTGCTGTCCGCCCCCGTCACCCTCGCCGCGGCCCTGGCCCCCTGGGCCGGCGCCGCCCTGGCCACCCGGCTCGGCGGCTACGCGCCCACCGTCCTGGCCCTGGCCGCGCTCACCGCCCTGGCCGCGGTCGTCGCCGCCGCCAGCATTCCCCGAACGGAGACCACCCACCATGACTGATGCGATCGTCGTCGGCGGCGGCCAATCCGGGCTGGCCGCCGCACACGCCCTGCGCCGCCGCGGACTCCAGCCGATCGTGCTGGAAGCCGGGCCGGAACCGGTCGGGTCCTGGCCGTCCTACTACGACAGCCTCACCCTGTTCTCCCCCGCCCGCTACAGCGCCCTGCCCGGCCTGCCGTTTCCCGGCGACCCCGACCACCACCCGCGCCGCGACGAGGTGGTCGACTACCTGCGCGGCTACGCCAAAACCCTCGATGTCGAGGTGCGCACCCACCACCGGGTCACCACCGTCGCATCCGACGGGCCGCGGCTTGTCGTGCACACCGACACCGGCGCGGTGTTCACCACGCCGGTGCTGATCGCGGCCACCGGCGGGTTCGGCCACCCGCACCGTCCCGCGTTGTCCGGACTGGACACCTTCCCCGGCGCGGTGCTGCACGCCGCCGACTACCGCGACCCCACCCCCTTGACCGGGCAGCGGGTGATCGTGGTGGGCGGCGGAAACTCAGCGGTGCAGATCGCCACCGAACTCGCCGCCCACGCCCGCGTCAGCCTGGCCACCCGCCGCCCGCCGCGATTCGTCGCGCAACGCCCGTTCGGTCGGGATCTGCACTTCTGGCTCAATACCACCGGATTCGACCGCCTGCCGGTCGGAAGGTGGGTGCACCACCCGCCCACAGCGCCGGTGCTGGACACCGGCACCTACCAGGCCGCGCTCGCCGCCGGAAAGCCCGACTCGCGCCCGCTGTTCACCCACCTCGACGGCACGAAGGTCGTCTGGCCGGACGGCACCCGCGAACACGTCGACACACTGATCCTGGCCACCGGCTACCAGCCCGACCTCGACTACCTTCGCCCGCTCGGTGCCCTGTCGGCCACCGGCAACCCCCTGCACCGGCAGGGCATCTCCACCACCCACCCCGGCCTGGGCTACCTCGGCCTGGACTGGCAACGCACCCCCGCCTCGGCCACCCTGCGCGGCGTCGGGCGCGATGCCCACCGCCTCATCCCCCAACTGAGCCGGCAACCGGCGCGGCAGCCGTGACCTCGGCCCGGGCCACGCCCGTGGTGGTCAGCCAGGTTCCGACCACGTTGGCCGCGATCACCGGCGCTCGCCGTCGTCGGTGACGATCATCACCTCGAACCGCCCGTCCTCCCCGGCACCGCCCGCCACCCAGCTGGCGTTGAGTTCCCGCGCTTGCCGCGTCTGTCCACTCGCACCGGGCACCGCGTCCTCCCCTGTATCGACGTGGGTCGATTGACGCAATGATCGAGCCATGTCGATAATCAGGACATGACCACCACCGCCCCGGAGGGCCTGCTCGCCGCGCGGGACGCCACCACCTACGCCGAGTGGTTCGCCTGCCTGGCCGAACCCACCCGGGTGCGGCTGCTGCACGCCGTCGCGATCGCCGGGCGCGCGGTCACCGTGGGCGAGCTCACCGAGCAGCTCGGCATCAGCCAATCCACCTGTTCCCACCACCTCCGCAAACTCGCCGACACCGGCTTCGTGCGCCTGCGCAAAGAAGGCACCGCCACCCTGGTGACGGTCAACCCCGCCTGCTGCACCGGTCTGCCGCACGCCGCCGACGCCGTCATGGGTGTGCTCGCTCCCCGCTCCTGCCAGCCCGCCGAGCCGCGCGCCGAGGTCACCATCCGCGCGCTGGACCCCGACGACTGGGCCGCGGTGCGCCGCATCTACGCCGAAGGCATCGCCACCGGCGACGCCACCTTCGAAACCGAGGTGCCCACCAGGTCCACTCTGGACGCCAAGTGGCTGCCCGACCACCGCTGGGTCGCCGAGATCGACGGCCGGGTCGCCGGCTGGGCCGCCGCCACCCCGATATCCCCCCGCGCCTGCTACGCCGGCGTCGCCGAAACCTCCCTCTACGTCGGCGACGGATGGCGCGGCCGGGGCATCGGCAAAGCCCTGATCCACCACCAGGTCAGCGCCGCCGACGCAGGCGGTCTGTGGACCCTGCAAACCGGGATCTTCCCCGAGAACCGCGCCAGCCTCGCCCTGCACCACGACGCCGGGTTCCGCACGCTGGGCGTGCGCGACCGCATCGGCCACCACCACGGCCGCTGGCGCGACGTGATCTTCCTCGAACGCCGCCGCCCCGACAACCCGCCCATCCCATGAACATCATCGTCGACGACCTGTCCGGCCCCGCCATCGCCGCCTTCCTCGCCGAACACCTCCAGCAGATGCGCGCCATCACCCCACTGGAAAGCAAGCACGCCCTCGACCTGGACAGCCTGCGCCACCCCGACATCACCTTCTGGGCGATGAAAGACGGCCACGACATCCTCGGCTGCGCCGCCCTCAAACGACTCGACCCCACCCACGCCGAGCTCAAATCCATGCGCACCGCCCCGGACCGCCAACGCAGCGGCATCGCCACCCGGCTGCTCACCCACGCCATCACCGAAGCCACCCGCCAGGGCTACACCCGCCTCAGCCTCGAAACCGGCTCCGCCGACTTCTTCCACCCCGCCCGCAGCCTCTACCAGAAGTTCGGCTTCACCTTCTGCCAGCCCTTCGCCGACTACAAACCGGATCCGCACAGCGTCTTCATGACCCGACCATTGACGGACGGCGCATTGTTCAGCATTTCCTGAGACCCGACCCGCAGCCGGATCCTGCTCGCGCTCCGCGAGGCACCGGCCTACCCGGCCGACCTCGCCGAGGCTCTCGGGGTGTCGCGCACCAACCTGTCCCACCACCTGGCCTGCCTGCGCGGCTGCGGCTTGGTCGTCGCGGTGCCGCAAGGCCGCCGGACCCGCTACGAGTTGGGTGATCTGCTCGGCCTGGTGCTCGCCGCCGACCCGCAAGCCTGCCCGACCGCCGCGACCGAGGAATGCTGCTGATGGCCGCGCCCTGAAACTTGGCGAACCCTAGCGACGATTCCCGCAGTTCGGCGTCCTTTCATGCGGGTCAGGCGTGATCATTGAGGCGCGAAAGTCGAGTACGGCGAGGAACTCATTGTGTCGCCGGACGTATCCAGCGTGTGACACTCACCGCGGCGACCTGCACGCGCGGGAGGGGTCAGTGACGAGCATCCGTCGTATCACCGACCGGCAAGACGGCGTCCCGGCCTTGCGTCTGCTCAAAGCCATCGCCGTGGCTCACTCCTACAACCAGCGGGCGCAGGCGCTGAGCTTCGGCGTCTCGATCGCCCTGGCTGTCGCCGGCCTGCTGACCGGGCCGGGTTCGAAATACGGCACCGCCGTCGCCCTTGGTGGCACTCTCTGGGCCGCGATCTACAAGATTGTCATGGCACGTTGGGCCGAACGATACCTAGGGATCGCCGCGACGCTTCAGGAAATGTTCGACGCCGACGTGCTCGGCCTGCCGTGGAACCGCGTTGCGGTCGGGGACCGTATCGGCGAGGAGGAGGTGAGCCGACTCAGCCGGCGCTTCCGCGGCGACGAGGATCGGCTGCGGGGCTACTACCTCGTGGCGAGCGCCGCCGCGCCCTACGATCTGCTTTTCTGTCTGGAACAGAATCTGGCCTGGGGCTCCCGGATCCGGCTCCGCTTCGCCCAGATGATGCTCGGCATTCTGGTGCTGTGGTCCGCGGCGGGCATCCTGTTCACCGTCACAACCGGCGCGAAGGTGAGCCAACTGGTCATCGGGTGGTTCGTTCCCTCACTCGGCCTGCTGCTCCTGTGCCTGGAGATGTACCGCGTCCAGATGGCCAGCACCCGGGAGCGGCTGCGCGTTCTCGGGTTGGTGCGCGCGGTCATCGACGACCCCTCGTCGCCGGTGATTGCCAGCCCGGCCGTGTTGACCCTCTTCGCCCGTCAGGTGCAGGACACGCTGTATCACATGCGGCGACTCCAACCGCGCCTGCCGGCCTGGTACTTCCGGCGTTACCACGACGAGGACAGATCCGATTTCCAGGTCAAGATGCGGGAGTTCGAGGGACGGTTTCCCCGGTCATGACCGCCCTGGAGGAACTGACCCGCGTGTTCGAGAACGCGACGGTCTCGTCCGCGATCATCGAGTCGCTGCTCGACCACGACCTCGAGATCCGCAGCCGCACCATCACGGCTGTCCGCCACGGCTACACCGGAGCGAGGCTGGCGAAGGCGGAGCTTGCCTACGTGAAGGGGAAACCCAAGCCGCGTTGGTGCGTGATCAAATTCTGCCCGCCGGGGCCGGCGCACCATCGGAGGGAGGGTGAGCAGCACGTTGCGGCCTTGCGGCAGTCACCCGAAAAGTTCCGCCAGCGACATCTCACCGAGATCGTCTTTCCGGAAATTCGGTGTCCACCGGACGCCCTCGTCATCGTCCAGTCCATGGCCGACGGCGATCCGCTGGGGACCGTGGGCCTCGACCAACTCGCGGGCACGTGCAAGGTGATCTGGGACAAGATTTTCAAGGGATGGGCCTGTCGCAACTTCGACAGCAAACATTCGACGCTGGCGGAACTGCTCGAGTCCGAACTGGGGCACAGCTTCCGGACCGGAGGCTGGCTACGAGACTGGGCGCGACGGCGCGGTCTGCTCGAGCCCGCCTGGCTGGACCTGCCGGACGAGGTGGCGCCGCTGCCCAATCCGTGGCGGCTGTTCGCTGATGACTCGCCCGCGACCCAGAAGGAGGTCCACTATCTGGTGGGCCGGACGCACGGCGATCTGCACGGAGACAACGTTCTCGTGCCGGTGCGCGACGGGACCGTCCACCCGGCCGACTTCCGGCTGATCGACCTGGCCACCTACCACGAGAAGGCACCGCTGAGCCGGGATCTCGCCACCTTGCTGGTATCGCTCTGCTGCGGCGAGATCGGGGCCAGTTCTTCGTACAGCCGGTCGACGTTCCTCGCCTACCTGGAGCGCGACTACCGCGACGCGCGCCTCGACGGCGGCATGCTGGGCGACGTGCGAGAGGTCATTGACGCACTGCGCGAGCCAGCGCTCCGGTTCGTCCAGAAGAACTGGGATTCGGCGCTGTGGAACCAGCAGTTGAAGGTCTCCCTCCTCGCGCAGGCGATGCTGCACACCGCGTACACGTCGGGCACGCCGGATGCGCGCCGATGGTGCTCGCGGCTGGCGGGCCGGCTCACTGGGGTCCTACTCGGGCCGGTTGACCCGCAGGCGGGCCAGCCGATGCCCTTCGATGCCGGGAAGGTCATCGGAGCGATCGGCACAACAGCGGCACCGACGACCCCCCGGCCGGTGCCGGACGGAACCGTCTTCGTCGACCGGACGGGCCAGCGGAACCACCTCCGCGTGGTCCTTGAGGACCAGTTCACCTCCGTCATCGTGGTCAGCGGCCCGCCCGGGATCGGCAAGACCGCGCTGGTCCGCGAGGTGCTCGCCGACCTGGGCTGGCCCGACCCGGATGTCGAGAGCTCAGCCGTGCGCTGGCACGACGCCACGCCGTACGGGGAGATCGGGGTGCCGACCCTGATCGAGGACATCGAGCCGGCCGGGTCGGATCGAGTAGCCGGTCCGTCCGCGCGAGCACGTCTGGAGATCGCCCTGGACGCCCTCGACACGGCCGGCAGCCTTCGCCCGGTGATCGTGATCGACTCGGCGGAGAACCTCCTCGACGAGGGACATGTCCTGCGTGACTCGGAACTCGACCTGGCGCTGGAGGCTGTGCACGGCCGGATGCGCGCACTCGTCAAGGTCGTCCTCGTGACCCAGCACCCGCCGCAGACGGCGATGGGTGTGTCGTGGCCGGGGACCGCCTGCTCGATCCGCCTCGACGGACTCGAGCCCCCGTCGCTGCACGAGCACTTCGCCGTGCTCGATCCCGCCAACAGGTACGGTCTCGCCGGCTTGGCAGATAGAGAGCTGTGGGACATTCACCGCCTCCTGGCCGGCAATCCCCGGCTCGCCGAACTTCTCCATGCGGTGCGAAGCTGCGATCCGCCCGGGCTGCAGGCTTGGGAGGTCGGACCGTGGCTGTCCTCTGTGGCGAGCGAGGTGCATCAGCGCCTCGTGCACCGGTTCGTCGACCACCTTCCGGCAGAACAGCAACTGGTGGCGAAGGGCCTGGCGGCCCTCGGCATCCCGGTCCCTACCAACGCTGTCATCGCCGTCCTGGAGCCGTACCTGCCCGGGGCGCGGATCGAGCCGGCCCTGCGAGCGCTCGTTGCGGCCCGTCTCGTCCTGGAGCGCCGCGACGGCCGCCGATACCTGCGAAAGACCGAGATCGGTGCGGTCCTCGGTCACTCTGGGCGTGACCGGCACGCAGGCGAGGGCCAATCCCCGACTCGGCGCGACCTCGTGCTGGGGGCGGCCAAGGTTTTGGCGCGGATGAAGAAGGACGACGACGACATACACGGCATGGTGGACCTGGACATGCACTTCGCACGGGTCGACGCCTGGCTCCGGGCCGAAATGTACGAACGGGCGCACAGCGTCATCGAGGACCTGGACGACCTGGTGCGCATCTGGGGCAGTGGCGCGGAACTGCGCGCCCAGCGGATAGCCGTGCGTGGCAAGCTCGGCGACGACCGGGAGGGCGAGATGGTGAACCTTGCCGGTCTCGCTGACATCTACTCCTACAGCGGCGACTTCCGATCGGCGCTGGACACCTACCGAGCCGCGCTCAACATCGCCAAGGAGGAGCAGTACCGCACGGCGATGCGCCAGATCTACATCGGCATGGGCTCCATGTTCTGGGAATACGATCGCCTCGCCGATGCGGAGCAGCACTACGGGTGGGCGCTGGCACTGGCCGCCGAGGACGACGGCGATGACGGCGACGACGACGACGACGATGACGACGACGATGACCTGCAGGGTGACCGTGCTGCCGCTTTGATCGGTGTGGCCGACTGCCAGCAGCGGCGCGGCCACTATGGACCCGCGGTCACGGCTGCTCACGATGCCTTCGAAGCCGCCAGGGAGGCCGACCCCGGACTGGCGTTGGACGCGGCGCTTCGGCTGGCCCGCTGGTACGCCGAGCTGGACCAGCTCCCGAACGCGCAGGCGATGCTGACCAGGTGCGAGGAGCTCATCCCGGCGCATCCCGCTCCCTCGGCGCGGGCGGAGCTGCTCATCTCGACCGCCGACCTGTACCTCTACCGGGACCAGTACCGCGATGCGCGGGGGGAGGCCGAGCATGGCGTCGGCGTCGCACGCGACCACCGGGATCCGATCAACCTGCGGCGGGGGCTCACCACGCTGGCCCTCATCCACGTGCACCTGGAAGATCTCCCGGCGGCCCACAAAACCATCGAGGAGTCCGCCCGTTACCGGGTGGCCGGCCGGGAGACCGTGGAGCTCGCGCTGCGGGCGATCATCGCGCACCGCTGCGGCCTGCGGGCCACCGCACGGGACCTCTTCCGGCAGCTCCACCACGAGGCGAGCGAACGAACTCGGGCCGACAGCAACGACCTCCCGGCCTGGGACTTCACCGGGATCGCCCGGTGCCACTCGGTCCTTCTCGGCGAGAGTGAACCCGCGACGGCGCTGGAGGCGTTCCGCCGGGCACGGCCGGAGACGGCCGAGCCGACACCCGGGCTGGACGACCGGTTGAGATTCATGGTGGAGACGCTGGCCGACGGCGATCCACGGCTCGCCCCCGTGCTCACGGAGCTGGCCCGGTTCCGGCTGGGTCGCAGCGGTTAGCCCCTGAACCAGCCCTCCTCGTGCGCCAGGACGATGGCATCCAGCCGGGTACTGACACCGATCTGGCGGTAGAGCGCCCGGAGCAGCCGGTACATCGCGCGCTCGGAGTAGCCGGTGTCCGAGGCCAGCCGGGACACGGTCCAGCCGCCGGCGAGCCGCCGCAACCAGTCGACCTGCTGCGCCGAGGGAGCCGAGCGGCGCGGGGGCAGCCCGCCGCGCTCGGCCACCAGGAGGTCGGCAACATCGGCCGGCATGACAGCCGCACCGTCCAGGGTCGCGGACACCGCCCGCTGCAACGCCGGCACCGTCGCCGCGCGTGCCAGCACCGACCGGGCGCCGGCCCGCATGGCCCGCACGCCCAGCGAGGAAACGTCGTCGGAGGGCAGCGCGACGACGAGCGGGCGAGGCCGCACGCGACATACCGCTGTCAACCGGTCCAGGTCCGCCGCGGAGTGGAGCGTCAGGAGCACCATCCCGCCCGGACGTTCGCGTAACCAGGTCAAGGCGTCCGCGGGCTCCTCCACGACATGCCCCAGGCTCGACAACGCCGCCGCGACGCCATGCCGAAACATCGGCAAGGGGTCCAGGACCGCGACATGAACGGCCACTGTGCCCCGCACCTCCCTGTAGCCGCCTAACTACCAGCGGGAACGGCAGCCGACAGCTTAGGACGGGGCAGGGATCTGCCATCGGACGGTCACGCTTGCGCAGGATCGGTCGTGGACCGGCACGACTCCACATTCCTAACGTCGAGTCATCCGACGGCGCTGGGGAGGTGCCTTGCGTGGTCTACCACGACAAGTCTGGTCGCCGCGTTGTTCGGCGGGTCCGGCGTGGTAAAGCACCGGCCGACCCCGGACTCGACGACGCCAAGACCCAGTACATCCTCCAGGCCGCCGCAGACTGTCCGGGGTACACGCCGGACGAGGTGTATGCCGAGATCCGCGATGTCCGGGGCCGCCACGACATCACCAGGGCCATGGTGCATGCCACCCTGCCCGGGAGTCGCCGCACACCCGCGCGGCGGTGGTTCAGACGTTGACGCCCGACCGGGGCTAGTAGGGGCCGGGTTCAGGCATGCCGGGTTGGCCGGTAGCTGAGCTCCTGGATGTGGCCGTCGAACGTTCGGCTCTCGATCAGTTCGAGGTCGAAGTCGGCCGCACCGTGGAAGATCGGCTCGTCTCCGGTCTGGCCGGTGAGCACAGGGAAGATCGTCAGCTGGACGCGGTCGACCAGGCCGGCGGCCATCAGCGCTCGGTTCATCGACATGCTGCCGTGCGAGCGCAACGGCACCGGGGACTCCTGCTTGAGCCGGGCGACGACCTCGACGGCGTCACCGCTCACCAGGGTCGCGTCCGGCCAGTCGAGGGGACCGTGCAGGGTGGTCGACACCACCGTGGTCGGCATGGTCCGCATCCGGGTGTTGATGGGGTCATCCACCAGGGACTGCTCGGCGTCGGGGCCGAGCAGCTGCACGAACTGCCGGAAGGTGTTGGCGCCGAGGACCAGGCGCTGGTCCTGGTTGTACTGCGCGAGTCGGTAGTCGAGAAACTCGGGCCCCTGCTTGCCCCAGTAGCCGCCCCAGTCGCCACTGCTGGTGTAGGAGGCGTAGCCGTCGACGGTGGAAAAGACGTCGAAGGTGTAGGTCGCGGTCATGATGTTCTCCTCGAATGTGGTTATGCGACACCCTGACCACGAACGCGCTCAAGGCGATCCGACACCACCGCGAGAAAATTCAGATCGGGGTCTACCGGCGAGGTCCGTACATGATGATCGCGACGCCGAGCAGGCACAGGCCGGCGCCGAGGTAGTCCCACCGGTCGGGGCGGAACTTGTCGACCAGGACGCCCCAGGCCAGGGAGCCGGCGACGAAGATTCCGCCGTAGGCGGCCAGGATCCGGCCGAAGTGCGGGTCGGGTTGGAAGGTGGCGACGAACCCGTAGGCGCCCAGCGCGAGCACGCCGGCGGCGATCCAGAGCAGGCCGCGGTCCTCGCGCCAGCCCTGCCAGACCAGCCAGGCGCCGCCGATCTCGGCCAGCGCGGCCAGGACGAACAGCAGCACGGACCGGACCACGGTCATACCGGGCGGGTCAGCTCGGCTGTCCGGTCCGGGACCCGGCAGGCCCGCCGGCGGCGCCGCCGCAGCCACAACACCCCGGCCCCGCCGAAGGCGACCACGGACAGGGCGATCGAGACCACCTCGACCACGCCGACCACCGCGGCCAGCGAGCCCGCCACCCCGATTCCGCCGAGCAGGGCGATCAGCGGCACCGCGCAACACACCCCGCAGGCCACCGCCGCCGCGAGCCCGGTCCGCTTCCACCACCGGTCCGCCCGGTTCACCGGACCGCCCCGGACATCGGGCGGGTCAGCCGCACCGGCACCGGCCCGGGCGGGGCGGCGACACACCCGCAGCCCGGCCCGCACACCGCCACCGGCGCCGGCGCACGCAACTCTTCGTGCACGCTGGTCAGGTGCGCGGTGAACGCGGTCAGCTCGGCGCACACGCCCTGCTCCCATGCCCCGAGCAGCTCGCGGATCTCCTCCAGCGGCAACCCCAGGTGCTTGGCCGAAGCGATGAACTCCAACCGGGTCACCGCCGCCTCGCCGTAGACCCGATATCCCGACCCGGTCCGCTGCGCCGGCAACAGCCCGGCCTGCTCGTAGAACCGCAACGTCGAGGCCGGGACACCGGTGCGCCGCGCCAGCTCCGAGATCCGATAGGTGCTCACGGCGCCGACACTAAACGTTCGACCCGACTCGAAGGTCAACCCCCGACCCGATCCGACACCACACCGGCGGTCTGGACCCGGTGCACGGTGCCGGCGGCGTCGGTGGTGAAGACCACGCCGCGCGCGGCCAGCCGCTCGGACAGTCCGTCGAGGGACTCGACCAGGGTGTCGGGCAGGGCGTAGTACTCCTCCAGGATGGCCCGGGCCGCGCCGTTGTCGGTCACGGCGGCGTCGTAGCGCACCTCGTCGCCGTCGGTGGTGATGTCGAAGGCGAAGAAGGCGCAGCAGGCCTTCTCCCGCGCGGCCAGGTCCCGCAGCCACGCCTCGATGCCGGGCTCGGTGCGGAACCGGAACCGGATCCCCGCCGCGGTGCGTTCCCGGCCCAGGTAGGCCGCGTGGGTGAACAGCCGCCGATACTCGGCCAACCGCTCAACGTCGGTGTCGGGGGCGTCGGTCATGTCGCACACGATCGGGGTGGACGCGTCCGGGATCTGCATGGCTGGGCTCCTTGTCGCTGGTCTTGCGTTGACGTTCAACCGGACTCTAGAGTCTGGACCAGGGTCCAGAGTCAAGAGGTGACGCGGGTGAAGATCGGACAGGTCGCCCAGCAGGCCGGGGTCAGCGTCGACACGGTCCGCTTCTACGAACGGCGCGGCGTGCTGCCCGCGGCCGGTCGCAGACCCTCCGGGTACCGGGTGTTCGACGAGTCCACAGTGGATCGGATTCGAACGGCGAAAGCCTTACAGGACATGGGCTTCACCCTCGACGAGGTCATCGACGCCCTGCACGCCCACGACACCGGCGGCGCCACCTGCGACAGCGAACGCTGGCGCCTGCAGGCCGTGATCGACCGCATCGACACCAAAATCGCCGACCTGCAACGCGCCCGCCGCCACGCCCAGGACATCCTCCACGACTGCCAAACCGGCCACTGCCAACTCAACCTCCAACCCGCACACCCAGCCGATCAACAACGCTGACCCGGCTTCCTCCTCAGGCCGGCCCAGCGCCCCAGCACCACTTGAGTGCCACGTCTTGAGGTCAGTTAGGAGCAGGATGTCCACCGCAG
>NZ_DASTBH010000117.1:0-3617 GCF_035712165.1 Actinophytocola sp.
CTCGAGCTCGAGACCGGCCAGCAGGGTGCCGAGCCGGAACAGGTTCTCGACCACGTGCTCGGCCTGGCAGCCCGGGCACCAGGGCCGCACCGGCGCCGGAAGCTCGGGACTGATCGCCGCGGACAGCTCGCCCTTGGTCGCCTGCCGGCCGGGGAACCGCTCGCGCAGCAACGTGACCACCTGATCGAGCGCCGCGAGCACATCCACACCGGAGTCCAGGATCGCCGGGCCATGGCCGGCCAGCCAGATCAGCAGATCCTCCGGGCGCCTCGGCCGCAACTCCGCCCGCAGTGCGGGCAGGTCCCGGCGCCGGTGCACGTGCGGGGCGCCGCGGATACTCAGCACCCGGACCAGCTCCGGGTTCCCGTACGGCCGCAGATCCCCGGTGCGCACCGCGAGGGCCAGGTCGGCCGAGCCCGAGGGCGCGTCCTGAATCCCGATGTCCAGCACACCGGCCGTCTCCGCTCGGCCGGCGTTCTGGCCGGTGGCCGACTCGGCGCCGGTCAGCCCCTGCACGTGCGCCCGGTGCGCCACGACGGCCTGCCGGGTCAACACCGTCATGGCCGGTGTCCCTCAGGCGCCACTGACAAGCCCGGGCAGGCCGAGGATCTCCCCCGCGAGTTGCTTGGGCGAGCGGCCGTCCGTGGCCACCTCGACCGTCGCCACCTCGCGGTAGAGCGGCAGCCGGGCCTCGAGCAACTCCCGGAACCGGGCCCGGGGGTTCACCCCGGCCAGCAGCGGACGTGCCGTGGACAGCCCGGTCCGGCGCACCCCCTCGCCCAGCCCGACGTTGAGGAACACCACCGGATGCCCGGCAAGCAGCGCGCGGGTCCGCTCGGACAGCACGGCGCCGCCGCCGAGTGCGAGCACCCCGGCGTGGCCGTCCAGTGCGGCGCGTACCGCTTCCTCCTCCGCGGCCCGGAACACCGGCTCGCCGTCCTCGATGAAGATCGTGCTGATGGTCTTGCCCACCTTGGCCTCGACGTCGACGTCGGTGTCCCGGAACGTCACGCCGAGAGCGTCGGCCAGGGCCCGGCCCACCGTCGTCTTCCCCGACCCGGGCGGGCCGACCAGGATGAGCACCGGTCCCTGCGCGGTCACGGGCGGAGAATATCCGCCGGCCCCCTCCGGGTTATGCGCCATGGCCGCCGTTCCCGTCGGTGCGGAGCCAGTCGTCCCGAACCATCTCGTACTCCACCTCGCCGTGCTCCGCTCCGTCGATCGGATCCGTCCAGTCGACCCAGAAGGTCCGCACGAAGCGCAGCCCGACCTTCTCCAGCACCCGTCGGGAAGCCTTGTTGACCGCCATGGTCTCGGCCCATACCCGGTGCAGCTGCGTCTCGGTGAACGCCTTGTCGACCAGTGCCCGGGCCGCCTCGGTGGCATATCCCCGGCCCCAGGCCGACGCACGCAACCGGTAGCCGAGCTCGGCCTCGGCCGCCGTGCCGCGCTCCGGTGCCCGAAGCTCGACCCAGCCCAGGAAACCGCCGGTGGACCGCTCCTCGGCGACCCAGGTGCCGCGTCCGGCGACCCGCTCGTAGTCGGCGAGAATCCGGGGCAACAGGCCGCCGCGCACCTCCGCCCGGGGAACCGGCCGGCCGCCGGTCAGAAACCGCAGCACCGCCGGATCGCTGTTGAGGTCGGCCAGATCGTCCACATCGGCCTCGGTGAACCGGCGCAGCACCAACCGCTCGGTCTCCAGGAATGCCGCGGGCAACGGCTACCACAGCTCCCGCAGCGACTTGAGGTAGGACTCGGCGTTGCGCCGCGCCTCACCGATGGAGTCGCCGCCGAACTTCTCCGCCGCGGCGTCGGCGAGCACCAGCGCGACCACCGACTCCAGCACCACTCCGGCACGGGGCACCGCGCACACGTCGGAACGCTGGTGGATCGCGACCGCCGGCTCTCCCGTTCGGACATCCACTGTGGACAGTGCGCGGGGCACGGTCGAGATGGGTTTCATCGCGACCCGGACCCGCAACGGCTCGCCGTTGGTGATCCCGCCTTCCAGGCCGCCGGCGCGGTTGGTCCGCCTGCTGATCCCGAACTCGCCGTCGGCCCGGTCGATCTCGTCGTGCGCCTGGCTCCCCCACCGCCCGGCCGTGGTGAAGCCGTCGCCGATCTCCACCCCCTTCATGGCCTGCACGCCCATCAGGACACCGGCCAGCCGGGCGTCCAGCCGCCGGTCCCAGTGCACATGCGACCCCAGGCCCGGCGGCAGCCCATACGCGATCACCTCGATCACGCCGCCGACCGTGTCGCCGGCCGCCTTCACCGCCTCCACCTCGGCGACCATCGCCTCGGTGCCCGCCTGGCCGAAGGCGCGCACCGGGCTCGCGTCGATCGCCGCCAGATCGTCCGGGCCGGGCAGCTCCCCCTCCGGCGCGCGGGCCGCACCGATCGAGACCACGTGGCTGATCACCTCGACGCCGAGCAACTGCCGCAGATAGCCCCGCGCCACCGTGCCCAACGCGGTGCGAGCCGCCGTCTCCCGCGCGCTGGCGCGTTCCAGCACCGGACGTGCCTCGTCGAAGCCGTACTTCTGCATGCCGGGCAGGTCGGCGTGACCGGGCCGGGGCCTGGTCAGCGGCTCGTTGCGGCTCAGCCCGGCGATCACGGCCTCGTCCACCGGGTCGGCCGCCATGACCTGCTCCCACTTGGGCCACTCGGCGTTGTCGATCCGGACCGCGATCGGCCCGCCCTGGGTCAGTCCATGCCGAACTCCGCCGAGGAACTCCACCCGGTCCGTCTCGAACCCCATCCGGGGGCTGCGGCCGAAGCCCAGGCGCCGGCGGGCGAGCTGCACGTCGAGCTCGGCGGTGGTGATCTCGACTCCCGCCACCATCCCCTCCAGGACGGCGACCAGCGCGGGTCCGTGTGACTCTCCAGCGGTCAGCCAACGCAACACACGTCGATCCTGTCATGACGCCCCCGTCATCGTCAGAGCCGTGCCCGGAAACAGCACGACCAGACAACTCGCCGCCAGCAGGCCCGGACCGTGCGGGATGCCGTTCCACCACGACGCCGCGACCTGGCGAGGCGCGACCAGGCGCAGCACGAGCGTGCACCCGGCGGCCAGCACGGCCGCGAGCACCAGCGCCGGCCAGCCCACCGCGCCGAGCACCCCGCCCAGCGTCCCGGACAGCTTGACGTCGCCGGCCCCGAGGGCGCCCGGCCGCAGCAGGTGCACCGCGGCATGTACCGCGAAGAACACCACCGCGCCGGCCGCGGCTCCGGCCGCAAGCGGCGCGCCGCCCCCCAGCCCGGCGGCCAGCGCCAGCAACGCGCCGGCCACCGGATAGGCCGGCAGGGTGAGCGCGTCGGGCAACCGCCGGTGCCGCAGGTCGGTCACGGTGAGCAGGACGGCGAACCAGATCAGCGACAACGGCACCGGCAGCCACCAGGACGGCAGGTGCCCGCCGGCGAACCGCCAGCCGACCACGCCCCAGAGCGCGCCGACGACGAGAGCGCACAGTCCGGTATGGACACACGCGCCGCGACGCAGGCGGCGCAGCAACCAACGGCCGATCATTCCGGCCAGCGCGCCGGAACCGGCGAACAGCAGTGTTGTGACGATTGCGTGCATGCCTCAACGGTCGGCCACACCGGCTTGCCGG
>NZ_DASTBH010000118.1:0-8154 GCF_035712165.1 Actinophytocola sp.
TCACACCAAGGGAAACGGGAACCTGAAAGGGATTCAGCTGACCGTCCAATCGGGACGATGCCCGACCCGGCTCGGCCCCGGGGACGGAACGGCCGGTGTGACAACGGTGTTCGCCGAATGCTGGAAGACCACCGAGGTGCGAAAACTGACGATCTCGCGGCGCTGGCTGAACCGGTCGAGCAGGAACGCCCGCAGATGCTCGACGTCGTGCACCGCCACGTGCACCACCAGGTCGTCCCCGCCGGCCAGCAGGAACACCGCCAGCACCTCGGGCAGCCCGGTCACCGAGTCGTGGAAGTCGTTGATCACCTTGCTGGACAGCGGTCGCACCTGGACCGCGACCAGTGCCTGCACGTGCCGGCCGAGCGCGCCGAGGTCGACCTGGGCGGTGAAGCCGCGGATCACGCCGCGGCGGCGCAGCAGCCGAACCCGTTCCAGGCACGTGGACGGCGCGACCCCCAGCCGTCGCGCCAGGTCCCGGTTGGTCTGCCGGCCATCTCGCTGCAACTGCTCGACGATCGCCGAATCAAGTTCGTCCATCACGGGATGGTGGCATGAGTTCCGAACATCGTTCAACGAATCCGCCGGATGACCGGTGTTCTGCCTAATCTTCGGCCATGAACCTCGAACATCAGCGGGTGATCATCACGACCGGGGCGCGTTCGGGTCTGCCGATCGTCGTCGCGGTGCACTCGACCGCGCTCGGCCCGGCGCTGGGTGGGTGCCGCCTGTGGCACTACCCGTCCTGGCGGGACGGACTGGACGACGCGCTCGCGCTGTCGGCCAGCATGACGTTCAAGTGCGCGGTCGCCGGGTTGCCGCACGGCGGCGGGAAGACGGTGATCGCGGCGCCCCCCGGCGCGCGGCTCGACCGGCGCGCCGCGCTGCTCGACGTCGGCGAGGTCGTCGAGTCGCTCGGCGGCGCCTACACGGTCGGGCCGGACGTGGGCACCTCCTCGGCGGACATGCTGACCATCGCCGAGCGCACCCGGCACGTCGGCTGCCGGCCGGAGTCGGCAGGCGGCACCGGCGACCCCGGCCGGCACACCGCGACCGGCGCGCTGGCCGCCATCCGGGCCACCTGCCGGCACGTGTTCGGCACCGGCGACCTGCACGGCCGCACGGTCTGCGTGATCGGGCTCGGCCACGTGGGCGGGGCCCTGGCCGAACAACTCGCCGCCGAGGGCGCCCGGCTCACCGTCACCGACATCGACCCGGCCCGCCGGCCCGGCGCCGAGTCGATCGGGGCCCGCTGGGTGGAGCCGGACGCGGCACTCGCCGAACCGGTCGACGTGCTGGTGCCGGCCGCGCTCGGCGGCCTGCTCACCGCCGAGACCGTGCCGCGGCTGCGCTGCGCCGCGATCGCCGGCCCGGCCAACAACCAGCTCGCCGCCGACACCGTCGCCGAGGACCTGCACCGGCTCGGCATCTGCTGGGCGCCGGACTACGTGGTCAGCGCCGGCGCCGTGGTCTACGTGGCGCACACCGAGTTGCACGGGGCGAGCGCGGGGGAGGCGAGGGCCCGGGTGGCCGCTCTCGACGAACTGCTGACCACCGTGCTGCACACCGCGCGGCGGCAGGGGATCAGCCCGCACCGGGCCGCCCGGGAACTGGCCGCCCAACGACTCGATCAGTCCACAGTGGACACTAGCCCCGGCTCGCCCGCCACTGCTCGACCACCTCGTCCGGGTCCACCGGCACAAGACTCACCTGCGGACCGAGCGGCACCAGCAGCCAGTCCCTGATCCGCCGGTTGAGGTCGGCGACCAGGTCCCGCACCGCCTGCTCGGCGCGCAGCCGGCCGACGGTCCTCGGCAGCTCCTCGACCTCCTTGCGCAGCCGCAGTCCGGTGGGCAGCATGGCCTCGCCCGACACGCCCTCCCGGCGCAGCTTTCCCTTGACCCACCACAGCTCGTCCGCGTCGTGCAGGTTGGGAATGGGTTTGCCCGCCCCGGGCAGGTTGTCGAACTCGCCCCGGTCCATCGCCTCGCGAATCTGCTTCTCCACCCAGGTCTCGAAGCTGACGCCGGGCGGCTTGCGCTCGGTCATGTCAGCAGTGTCCCATCAGTGGGCAACAGGAGCGGTTCGGCCGGACACGGATGAGGTATGAGAACCGATAGGTCGGACCGCGAGCTGTGGACGGCGGCGTCGTTCGGTGAGCTGTTCGACCGGCACGCCAAGGCCGTCTACAACCACTGCTTCCGGCTGACCGCGTCCTGGGCGGCGGCCGAGGACCACGTGCAGACGGTGTTCCTGCTGGCCTGGCGCAAACGCGCCGAGGTGACGCTGCGGCACGAGTCGGCACTGCCCTGGCTGCTCGCCGTGGCCACCAACGTGGTCCGCAACGACCGGCGGGCCACCACCCGGTGGCAGCGGCTGGTGCACCGGCTGCCCGCCGAGCGGTCGGAGCCCGACCACGCCGACGACGTCGCCGGCCGGATCGACGACGAGCGGCGGATGGCCCTGGTGCTGGCCACGGTCGCCCGGCTGCCCCGCGCCCAGCGCGACGCCCTGGCGCTGTGCGTGTGGTCCGGCGTGTCCTACCCGGACGCCGCCGTGGTGCTCGGCATCGCCGAGGGCAGCGTGCGGGCCCGGGTCAGCAAGGCGAAGGCCCGCCTGGGCCGGCTGCTCGGATCCGACCCGGTGGCCGTGCTGTCCGGCGTACAGGAGGAGCGATGAACACGATGCTGCCCACCCCCCGCGACCTGCCCCCGCTCGCGCACACCCGGATCCGCGCGGAACTGGAACGTCAGCTCGCGCAACAGGTCCGCAGTCCGCGCCGCTGGGTGGTCCCGGTGGCCGTGACCACCGGCCTGACCGTGCTCGCCGCCGTCGCCTGGATCCTGCCGCGCTTCGTCCTGCGTCCGGACCGCCCGGCCACACCGCCACCGGTCGACAGCCCGGTCGTCCGCGACCTGTCCGACGTGCAGCGGCGGGCCATCGAGGACGGCTGCGGCAAGGCCGCGGTCGGCGACCTCGCCGCGCCGCGGCGCCCGGGGCTGACCGACGGGCCCCAGTCGTTTCGGCTCTACAACCTGGTCGACGACGACGCCGGCCGGGCGGTGCTGCTCTACGGGCAGACCGCCGCGCTCTACTGCACGTTCGACCGGTCGGACGTGGCGGTCGCCAGCGCCTACGGGCTGGCCAACACCGGGCCGCCGGACGGCCCGGTGACGGTCGACCTGTACCTGCTCACCCGCGCCGGTGGGGCCACCCCGACCGACCAGGTCCGGCCGGATGTCGTGGTGCTCGCCGGCCGGGTCGGCCCGGAGGTCGCCCGGGTGACCGTCGCGCAGGGCAACCAGGTCGTGTCGGCGACCCTGGCCAACCGCAGCTTCCTCGGCCGGCTGCTGTACCCGTCGCCGTGGACCGACCAGGGGGCCCACGGTCCGGTCGTGCGCGCCTACGACAAGGACGGAAAGCTGCTCGCGACCGTGGGAGGTTGACCGGGCGCGGAGCCGCGGCACCTGCGTGACAATGTGGGCTGATGGATCCGACCCGCCTGCGTGCCGACTGCGCGCACTGCTTCGCGCTGTGCTGTGTCGCGCCGGCCTTCGCCGCGTCGGCGGACTTCGCCATCGACAAGCCGGCCGGCCGGCCCTGCCCCAACCTGGGCGCGGATTTCCGCTGCGGCATCCATGACCGGCTCCGGCCGGCCGGGTTTCCCGGTTGCGCGGTGTTCGACTGCTTCGGCGCCGGCCAGCGGGTCGCGCAGCTGACCTTCGCCGGGCGGGACTGGCGGTCGCATCCGGAGCTCGCCGAGTCGATGTTCTCCGTGTTCGCGATCATGCGCAGCCTGCACGAGCTGCTCTGGTACCTGACCGAGGCGTTGCGGCTGCCGGTCGGCGGGGTGGCGGCCGAGCTGCGGGCGGTGCTGGCGGAGACCGAGCGGCTGGCCGGCCTCGGGCCCGACGAGCTGGCCGTCCTGGACGTGCCCGGCCACCGGGCGGCGGTCAACGCCGTGCTGCAGCGGGCCAGCGAAGCCGCCCGGGCCGGCGTGCGCCGTCCCGAGGTCGAGCTGCGCGGCGCCGACCTGGTCGGCGCCGACCTGCACAACGCCGATCTGGCCGGTGCCAACCTGCGCGGCGCCCGGCTGGTCGGCGCGAACCTGCGCGGCGCGCGGCTACGCCTGGCCGACCTCACCGGCGCCGACTGCCGCGCCGCCGACCTGCACGGCGCGGACCTGCGCACCGCACTTTTCCTCACCCAGGCCCAACTCGACGCCGCCACCGGCGACCACACCACGCTGCTGCCCGCCGACCGGCGCAGCCCTGGTCACTGGAGCTCTCGCCCGTAAGGTGGTCCCATGACCGCCCATGACGTGTCCGAGCTGGCCCGCGAGCGGGACCGGATCCGGGCGGCGCACCTGCGCCCGGCCGGCGAGCGGCCCGCGTCCAGCGCCCGGGGTCTGCACCACACCGCGCTGATCAGCAGCGACGTGGAGCGCACCGTCCGGTTCTACCAGGACCTGCTGGAGTTCCCGCTCACCGAGCTGATCGAGAACCGGGACTACCCGGGCTCGTCGCACTTCTTCTTCGACATCGGCAACGGAAACCTGTTGGCGTTCTTCGACTTCCCCGGCCTGGACGTCGGCCCGTACGCGGAGGTGCTCGGCGGCCTGCACCACGTCGCCATCTCCGTCGAACCCGACCGCTGGCGCCACCTCAAAGCCAAGCTCGAAGCCGCCGGCCTCGACCACGCCGTCCACAGCGAGGTCTCCGTCTACTTCAAGGACCCCGACGGTGCCCGCGTCGAGCTCATCGCCGACCCCCTCGGCGAAATGTACGGCCACGTCGTGCGCTAAGGGCAGGTCTCGTCGAGTTTCACGGCGGCGAAATCGATCCGCGACGTGGCGATGATGGTCGCGCCGGGAGCGACGCTCTGTGCGCACACTTTCCAGTTCGAGTCGACCACCTGGTTGCGGTCCCGGCCGGTCGCGTCGTGTGAGGAGGTGTAGAAAATTGCGCCATTGGTCAGCGCCTGGATCTCATTCTGGGCGTCCTGCAGATCGCGGCCCACCAGGTTCGGCATCGTCCACTGTGCCGGCGCGAGTGGTGCCGCGGGGCCGGGCTCGACGACCGTGACGGTGGCCGGGGGGCCGGCCGGCGGCTCGTTGCCACACCCGGTTGCGGCCATTGCCATACCGGCAATCCCCAACAGCTTTCTGACTACCTGGTGCAAGGCGTCTCCTCCGGGGCATCGACGCCTCAACAGCTTGTTCCTTCTGTGGGGTTTCAGCAACATGGCCGGAGGGCGCCGTGGGCCGGACGATTGTGTTTACCGGGGACAGCATCACCGACTGCGACCGGCGGAGCGATCCGCTCGGGTTGGGGGGCGGGTATGTGGACATCGTGGCGAGCGAGTTGCGGGAGCGGGGCGACGACGCGGCGATCGTCAACACCGGGGTGTCGGGGGACCGGATCGGGCAGTTGCGGGAGCGGTGGCAGCGGGACGCGCTGGATCACCGGCCCGACCTGCTGTCGATCTACATCGGGGTGAACGACACGCTGTTCACCTTCTTCGAGGGCCGGCCCACCCCGCCGGAGGTGTTCGAGCGCTGCTACGTCGACCTGCTGGACCGGGCCGTGGCGGCCGGCATCCGCAAGCTGATCATCGTGGAGCCGTTCTTCCTCGACGCCGAGGGCTCGGACGCGCAGTGGCGCGAGGGCAGTGTGTTCGCCCGGGAGGACCTGGCCGGCAAGCTCCCGATCGTGCGCGACCTCGCTCGCCGCTACGGCGCCCACCTGGTGCCGCTGCACGACGCGGTCACCGAAGCGGCCGCCCGGCGCGGCCCGACCGTGGTGGCCCCGGACGGCGTGCACCCGTCGGCGTTCGGCCACCGGCTGATCGCCCGGCTCTGGCTGGACGCCTACGACACGTTCGCCACGAGCCGGACCTCAGGATGAGCTGAACTCGGGGGCGTCCCGGCTCAGGACCGTCGCATGTGGACTGACCGACCAGGCCGCGGCCAGGTCTTTGGCCAGCGTGTTCAGCAGGGCCGGAACATCCTCGGATGCGCTGGGGTGCAAGGCTTCCGCGATGATCAGGGTGCTGGTCGTGCCGTCCCGGACGGCCGAGGCGCCGCTCTGCCGGTTGGTCCACCGCCGGGCATGGGCCTGCCCGGCGGTGTCCGCGAAGATCACCTCACCGGGCTCGGGATGCTCGACCGTGCCGGCGAACGTCTGGTAGGTCTCGGTGCCGCTGGCGTAGCGGACCTCGAGCGAGTCGGTGAGCCGTGCGGCGTCGAACACCGCCACCGGGATGGCGAACGCGAGCGACACCGCGTTGCACAGGTCGATCAGCGGATGAATGCTCGGCAGGCCGCCTTCCTTGCGGTACCGGCGAAGCAGCGACTCCGCGGCGCACCGGTACTGGGTCGGTTTGAGGCCCATCGTGGCGAAGGCGCGCCGCCAGGCCTGGATCTCGGGTAGCTCCGACTCGGTCGCGCCGGCGAGCCGGTCACCCGCGATGGCACGGTAGGCGGCCACCCGGTCGGCGACGTCGGCGGTCGGTGTGATCCCGTCCGCGTGGAGCACACCGGGCACCAGGTGCGGGAAGTCGGTCCAGAGCTGGTCGGAATGGCGCAGGCGCACGGTTCTACCCTGCGCGCACCGCGGCCCCGGCGACAGGTCCACCGCCGTCCCGGCCTACTGGTCCACTGCCGCCGGCGCCAGGGTCAGGCTGATCGAGTTGATGCAGTACCGCTGGTCGGTCGGGGTCGGGTAGCCCTCACCGGAGAACACGTGGCCCAGATGGCTGTGGCAGTTGGCGCACACCACCTCGGTGCGGACCATGCCGTGCGTGCGGTCCTCGCGCAGGATCACCGCCTCGGTGTCGGCCGGGTCGTAGAACGACGGCCAGCCGCAGTGCGACTCGAACTTGGTGTCACTGCGGAACAGTTCGGCGTCGCAGGCCCGGCACCGGTACACGCCGACGGTCTTGGTATCGGTGTACTCACCGGTCCAGGCCGGTTCGGTGCCCGCCTCGCGCAGCACGCGGTACTCGGCCGGGCTGAGCTGCTTGCGCCACTCCTGCTCGGACTTCGACACTTTCGGGGTTTCGGCTGCCGACTGCATGACCCAACGGTAACCCGATCAGTTGAACAGCGTGGCGACCACGTACGCGAGAGCGTCCCAGGCGGCCACGGCCACACCCAGGAGGATCAGCACGACCAGGAGACCGGCCATCAGCCGGTGGTGGCCGCCGAGCCGGTTGGCGCCGTCGGCGAAGTCGCTCATCCCGGCCAGGTATCCCTCGACCGTGTAGTTCGGGCGGACCTGCTCCACCCGCTCCAGATGCTCGGCGAACGCCCGGGCCTCCGGATCGTCCGGGTCGAGCCCGATCAGGTCGTCGTCGAACCTGTTGGGCGGCGTCCGGCGCGGATCCTCCTCGGGAGGATCAGACATTCCGGTCGACGACATGACCTAACCGTAGCTTGCCGGTCAGGTCTGTCCCAGGCTGCGCACCTCGAGCGGAGCCGCCGGATCGGTGTCCGCGCGCAGGTGCGTGAACGAGCCGAAGCCCCACTCGGTCAGCCGCCCGAGCTGCGCGCCGAACTTGCCCCGGCGCCGGATGGGGGAGACCACCCGGCCGTCCGCGCGCAACCGCCGGGCCACCGCCAGCGCCACTGCCGGCGCCACGTCGGCCTCGTAGAGCACGGCGACGGCCGGCTCCGCGTCCGGTGCGCCGAGCAGGTCCACGATGCGCTCGAAGCCGATGGAGAACCCGCAGGCCGGCACGTCGGCGCCGAGGAACCGGCCGATCAGGCGGTCGTAGCGGCCGCCGCCGGCCACCGACCCGGCCGAGGCCGGGTGCACGATCTCGAAGATCTGCCCGGTGTAGTACCCCATGCCGCGGACCAGGGTGGGGTCGAACTCCCACTTCAGGTCCCGCTGCCGGGCCAGCTCCCCGAGCGCGCCGGTGGTGGTGCGCAGGTCGGCCAGCATGTCCTCGCCCAGCCCGGGCAGTGCGGCGGCGAGCGCGTCGACCAGTTCGCCCTCGTCCAGCCCGTGCAACCCGCCGATGGTGCCGGCCAGCGTGTCGACCTGGGCCGGTTCCAGGCCCCGGCCGGCCAGCTCGGCGCGCACCCCGTCCCAGCCGATCTTGTCCAGCTTGTCCAGCGTGACGAACAGCCCGTCCCAGGCCGGTTCGGGC
>NZ_DASTBH010000119.1:0-16622 GCF_035712165.1 Actinophytocola sp.
CCTCTGCCTTTCCTACCCGTGAACTCCCACCTCGGGCCCACACCGAACGGGGAACTCGCCGGGCTGGAAATAGGGACTCGCCGGGCTGGAAGTGGGGACTCGCGGGGCTCAGACCAGGCGGCGGATCACCGCGTCGGCGAGCAGGCGGCCGCGCGGGGTGAGCACGCAGCGGCCGTGCTGGCCGTTGACCCCCGCCATCGCGTCCGGATCGAGCAGGCCCTCCTCCGCCGCGGCCCGGGCCTGGGCCTGGGCCGGCTCGTCCAGGACGTCCACGGCGAGCCCGTCGGACAGGCGCAGTTCCAGCATGACCCGCTCCACCTGGCGGTCGGCGGCCGAGAGCAGCTCGCGCGCCGCGGCCGGGGACCGCCCGCCGGCGAGCAGTTCGGCGTAGCGCGCCGGGTGCTTGACGTTCCACCAGCGCACCCCGCCCACGTGGCTGTGCGCCCCCGGCCCGGCGCCCCACCAGTCGCAGCCGAGCCAGTAGCCGAGGTTGTGCCGGCACCACGCGTGCGGCCCGCTGGCCCAGTTGGACACCTCGTACCAGTGCAACCCGGCCCCCGAGAGCACCGCGTCGATCCGCTCGTAGCGGCTGGCCAGCACGTCGTCGTCCGGAGCCGGCAGCTCGCCGCGGGCGATCCGGCGGGCGAGCGCGGTGCCCTCCTCCACGATCAGCGCGTAGGCCGACACGTGGTCCACCCCGGCCTCCAGCACCGCGTCCAGCGAGGCGTCCAGGTCGTCCGGCCGTTCCCCCGGCGTTCCGTAGATCAGATCCAGGTTGACGTGCTCGAACCCGGCGGCCCGGGCCTCGCGGGCGGCCTCGGCGGCGCGGCCCGGCGTGTGCGTGCGATCCAGGGTCCGCAGCACGTGCGACGCGACCGACTGCATGCCCAGCGACACCCGGGTGTACCCGGCGGCCCGGATGCCGGCGAAGAACTCCGGCGAGGTCGACTCCGGGTTCGACTCGGTGGTCACCTCGGCGCCGCCGGCCAGCCCGAAGGTGTCCCGGACCGCGCCGAGCACCTCGGCCAGCCCGGCGGCGCCGAGCAGCGAGGGGGTGCCGCCGCCGACGAACACCGTGTCGGCGGCCGGCGGCCCGCCCAGCACCCGGGCGGCAAGCTCGAGCTCGGCCCGCAGGCCGGCCAGCCAGGACGCGGGCGACGCGGCGGTGCCCAGCTCGCCTGCGGTGTAGGTGTTGAAGTCGCAGTAGCCGCACCGGGTGGCGCAGAACGGGACGTGCACGTACACCCCGAACGGCCGGCGACCCAGCGACGCCAGCGCCGAAGGCGGCACTGCGCCGTCGGCAGGAGCCGGTTCACCCGGTGGGAGCACGGAGGGCACGCGACCAGTCAACCGCATCCCACGATGCGGATGGCGTTGGACCAGGAGTGGAACGGCTGGCACGCTCGGAACCGTGTTCGACGCGACCGAAGTCCTCCTCGTGGCTCGCCGCCACGTCGACTTCCGGCGCGTCTCCAGCGCGATGTGCCGGCGGGTTGGGTAGCCCGCCGTCGATTTGTGCCGTTTTCCAGCCGGCGACGGGGTGCGCCGGCCACGCACGTCGACCGCCGCACACCCGCTCGCCCTGACCTCCGGAGGACCGTACGGTGGTCACCCCCACGCGGGCGCACGCTCGCCGCGGTGAAGGCCAGTGGGCGCTTGGCTACCGCGAGCCGCTCAACCCCAACGAGCGCAGCAAGAAGGACGACAACCCGCTCAACGTCCGGGCCCGGATCGAGAACATCTACGCGCACACCGGCTTCCACGGGATCGACCCGGCCGACCTGCGCGGCCGGTTCCGCTGGTACGGCCTCTACACGCAGCGCAAACCCGGGATCGACGGCGGCCGCACGGCCACCCTGGAACCCGAGGAGCTCGACGACGAGTTCTTCATGCTGCGGGTGCGCATCGACGGCGGCGCCCTGACCACCAGCCAGCTCACCCTGATCGGTGAGCTGTCCCAGACCTACGCACGGGACACCGCCGACATCACCGACCGGCAGAACATCCAGTACCACTGGATCCGGATCGAGGACATGCCGGCGATCTGGCGGGCGCTCGAGGACGCCGGCCTGACCACCATGGAGGCCTGCGGGGACACGCCCCGGGTCATCCTCGGCTCCCCGGTCGCCGGGATCGCCGTGGACGAGGTTCTCGACGGCACCGCGGCGATCGAGCAGATCACCAGCCGCTACGTCGGCGACCCGGCGTTCGCCAACCTGCCGCGCAAGTTCAAGACGGCGGTGTCCGGCCTGCCCGACGTGGCGCACGAGGTGCACGACGTCGCCTTCGTCGGCGTCGACCATCCCGACCACGGCCCGGGGTTCGACCTGTGGGTCGGCGGCGGCCTGTCCACCAACCCGATGATCGCGCAGCGGCTCGGCGCCTGGGTGCCCGAGGCCGAGGTGCCCGACGTGTGGGCCGGCGTGGTCGGCATCTTCCGCGACTACGGCTACCGGCGGCTGCGGCACCGGGCCCGGCTCAAGTTCCTGGTCAAGGACTGGGGTGCGGAGAAGTTCCGGGACGTGCTGGAGAACGAGTACCTCAGGCGCAAGCTGGTCGACGGCCCGGCGCCCGCGGTGCCCGCCCAGCCGCGCGACCACGTGGGGGTGCACCGGCAGAAGGACGGCAACTTCTACGTCGGCGCGGCCCCGATCGCCGGCCGGGTGTCCGGCTCGACGCTGGTCGCGGTGGCCAAGGCCGCCGAGCGGGTCGGCTCGCTGCGGGTCCGGCTCACCCCGCAGCAGAAGATCGTCGTGCTGGACGTTCCGCAGGACCAGGTTCCCGCGCTGCGGGCCGAACTGGCCGCACTCGGCCTGCAGGCCGAGCCCTCGCCGTGGCGGCGCGGCGTGATGGCCTGCACCGGCATCGAGTTCTGCAAGCTCGCGATCGTCGAGACGAAGGCGCGCGCCGCCGACCTGGTGGCCGACCTCGAGGAGAAGCTCGCCGACATCACCGCCGGGATCAGCACGCCGATCAGTGTGCACATCAACGGCTGCCCGAACTCCTGCGCCCGGATCCAGACCGCCGACATCGGGCTGAAGGGCCAGATCGTCACCGACTCCGACGGAAGGCAGGTCGAGGGCTTCCAGGTGCACCTGGGCGGCGGGCTCGGGCTGGACGCGGGGTTCGGTCGCAAACTGCGCGGCCACAAGGTGACCGGGGCGGAGTTGTCCGACTACGTGCAGCGGGTGGTGCGCCGCTACGTCGCCGCCCGGCTGCCGGACGAACGGTTCGCGCAGTGGGTGGCGCGGGCCGAGGAGGGGGATCTGCGGTGAGTGAGAGAGCGACCCCGTTTCACTGTCCGTACTGCGGCGAGGAGGACCTGCGCCCCGAGGAGGAGCCGCACGCCGCCTGGCTGTGCGTCTCCTGCCGCCGGGTGTTCACGGTGAAGTTCGTGGGCCTCAAGGTGATTCAGGACGTCCGGTCATGAGCGCGTTGCGGCAGTTGGTGGACACCGCGCAGGACGAGCTTGCCGAGGCGACCGCGCACGAGGCGCTGGCCTGGACCGCCGAGACGTTCGGCGACTCCTGGATCGTGGCGTCGAACATGCAGGACGCCGTGCTGATCGACCTCGCGGTCGGGGTGAAGCCGGACGTCGACGTGTTGTTCCTGCAGACCGGTTACCACTTCGCCGAGACCATCGGCACCCGCGACGCGGTCGAGGTCGTCTACCCGCGCGTGCACATCGTCGACGCGGCGGCCGCGCAGTCGGTGGCCGCGCAGGAGGCCGAGTTCGGGCTGCTGAACAGGACCGACCCGAACCGCTGCTGCCACCTGCGCAAGGTGGTGCCGCTGCGGCGCACGCTAGCCAACTACGACGCCTGGGTCACCGGGGTGCGCCGGGTGGACGCGCCGACCAGGGCCGACACGCCGATCGTGCAGTGGGACGAGCGGAACGGCCTGGTGAAGATCAACCCGATCGCGGCGTGGACCGACGAGGAGTTCAACGGCTACATCGCCGAACACGGGATCCTGGAGAACCCGTTGGTGGCGGCCGGTTATCCCTCCATCGGCTGCGCCCCGTGCACCGCGAAGCCGCTGCCCGGCGCCGATCCGCGCAGCGGCCGCTGGGCGGGTCTGGCCAAGACCGAATGCGGGTTGCACGGATGACCAGAACCGTGATGGACAACCTGGACCGGCTCGAGTCCGAGGCGGTGCACATCTTCCGCGAGGTGGCCGGCGAGTTCGACCGCCCGGTGATCCTGTTCTCCGGTGGCAAGGACTCCACCCTGCTGCTGCACCTGGCGGTGAAGGCGTTCTGGCCGGCACCGGTGCCGTTCCCGCTGTTGCATGTGGACACCGGACACAACTTCGACGAGGTGATCGACTTCCGGGACCGCACGGTGGAGCGGTACGGGCTGCGCCTGGTGGTCGCGCACGTGCAGGACTGGATCGACGACGGGCGGTTGGCCGAGCGGACCGACGGCACCCGCAACCCGCTGCAGACCGTGCCGCTGCTGGACACCATCAACGAGCACCGGTTCGACGCGGTGTTCGGCGGTGGCCGGCGGGACGAGGAGCGGGCCCGGGCAAAGGAGCGGATCTTCAGCCTGCGCAACGCCTTCGGCCAGTGGGAACCACGCCGGCAGCGGCCGGAGCTGTGGAACCTCTACAACGGCCGGCACCGCCCGGGCGAGCACGTCCGGGTGTTCCCGCTGTCCAACTGGACCGAGTTGGACGTCTGGCGCTACATCGCCCGGGAGAAGGTCGAGCTGCCGTCGATCTACTTCGCGCACCGGCGGGAGGTCTACCGGCGCGACGGGATGCTGCTGACCGCCGGGCCGTGGGGCGGTCCGCGGCCGGGCGAGGAGGTTCGGGACCTGACCGTGCGCTACCGGACGGTCGGTGACGGGTCGTGCACCGGCGCGGTGGAGTCCGACGCGGCCGGCATCGACGACGTGATCGCCGAGGTGGCCGCCTCCCGGCTCACCGAGCGCGGCGCCACCCGGGCCGACGACCGGCTGTCCGAGGCCGCGATGGAGGACCGCAAGCGCGAGGGGTACTTCTGATGACGGATCTGTTGCGGCTGGCGACCGCCGGCAGCGTGGACGACGGGAAGTCCACGCTGGTGGGCCGGCTGCTCTACGACACCAAGTCGGTGCTGGCCGACCAGCTCGACGCGGTGCACCGGGCCAGCGTCGACAAGGGACTGTCCACTCCGGACCTGTCGTTGCTGGTCGACGGGCTGCGCTCGGAGCGCGAGCAGGGCATCACGATCGACGTGGCCTACCGCTACTTCGCCACCCCGCGCCGGTCCTTCGTGCTGGCCGACACTCCGGGGCATGTGCAGTACACCCGCAACACGGTCACCGGGGCGTCGACCGCCCAGTTGGCGGTGCTGCTGGTGGACGCGCGCAAGGGCGTGCTGGAGCAGACCCGCCGGCATGCCGCCGTGCTCGCGCTGCTCGGGGTGCCCCGGCTGGTGCTCGCGGTCAACAAGATCGACCTGGTGGACTACGCGGAGAGCACCTTTCAGGTGATCGCCAAGGAGTTCACCGGGCACGCCGAGGCGCTGGGCTACCCGGCCGGAAGCGTGCTGGCCATCCCGGTGTCGGCGCTGGTCGGCGACAACGTCGTGGACCGCAGCGAGCGCACCCCCTGGTATGCCGGCCCGACGCTGCTGGAGCACCTGGAGACGGTGCCGGTCGAGCCGGACCCGCAGGACGCCCCGCTGCGGTTCCCGGTGCAGTACGTGATCCGGCCGCGCACCGCCGAGCACCCGGACTACCGCGGCTACGCCGGGCAGATCGCCGCCGGCACGGTGGCCGCGGGCGACGAGGTGGTGGTGCTCCCGGCCGGGCAGCGCACCACGGTGGTCCGGGTGGACACCCCGGACGGGCCGCTGGCGCGGGCGCAGGCGGGCCGGTCGGTCACCCTGATCCTGGCCGACGATCTGGACATCTCCCGGGGTGACGTGATCGCATCGGCGGCCGCCCCGCCCCGGGTGAGCGACGAGTTGGACGCGACGCTGGCGTGGCTTTCCGACAAACCGCTGGCGCACAACGCCCGCGTCCTGGTCAAGCACGGCGCGCGGACCGTCCCGGCGATCGTCACCACCCTGGTCTCCCGGTTCGACGAGCAGGCCCTGGCCACCGTCGGCAACCCGGAGAACCTGCAGCTCAACGAGATCGGCCGGGTGCTGCTGCGCACCGCGGAAGCGCTGCCGGTCGACGAGTACACCACCGACCGACGCAACGGCGCGTTTCTGGTGATCGACCCGGCGGACGGCACCACGCTGGCCGCCGGCCTGGTAGGAAACCCCACCCCATCGCGACCCGGAGACGCCCCGTGAGCAAACGTCTGTTAACCGCAACGATCGCCGCCGTCGTGCTGTCGGCGGTCGGCGCCTGTTCCCGGGCCGACGGCGGCAGCGACTCCTCAGCCGCCCCCGCCCAGGACAAGGGCCCGGCCGCGGAACTGCGCCTGGGCTACTTCCCCAACGTCACCCACGCGGCCGCGCTGATCGGCCTGGAGAAGGCCCTGTTCGCCAAGGAACTGGGCAACACCAAGCTGGTTCCGACCAAGTTCAACGCCGGTCCGGAAGAGGTCAACGCGCTGCTCGGCGGCTCGCTGGACGCCGGGTTCATCGGCTCCGGTCCGGCGATCAACGCCTATGCCAAGTCCAATGGCGAGGCGGTGCGGCTGATCTCCGGCGCCACCTCGGGCGGCGCGCAGCTGGTGGTGCGCAACGACATCAGCAAGCCCGAGGACCTGGTCGGCAAGACCGTGGTGACCCCGCAGCTGGGCAACACCCAGGACGTGGCGCTGAAGAAGTGGCTGAAGGACAAGGCGATCTTCGACAAGGTGCAGGTCACCAACCTGGAGAACGCGCAGACCCTGGACGCGTTCAAGAAGGGCGACGTGCAGGCGGCCTGGCTGCCCGAGCCGTGGTCGTCCCGCCTGGTCCTGGAGGCCGGCGCCAAGGTGCTGGTGGACGAGAAGGAGCTGTGGCCCAACGGCAAGTTCCCGACCACGGTGCTGATCGTGCGCACCGGCTACCTCAAGGACCACCCGCAGACCGTGCAGGCGCTGCTGCGCGGGCTGATCGCCTCGATCGACTATGCCGGCGCCAGCAAGACCGAGGCCCAGGCCGCGGTGAACAAGCAGCTCAAGGAGCTGACCGGCAAGGACCTGAGCCAGCCGGTGACCGAGCGGGCCTGGTCGGGCATCGAGCTGACCCTCGATCCGGTCGCCGGGCAGTTCCCGCAGCTGGCCAAGGACGCGGTCACCGCGGGGGTGGCCAAGGAGGCGGCCAACGTCGCCGGCTACGCCGACCTGACCGCGCTCAACACCGTGCTCAAGCAGCTCGGCAAGTCCGAAGTGGACCCGTCCGGCCTGGACAAGAAGTAGGAAGGCACGACGATGACCGCAGCGCTCGAGACTCCCGCGACCCTCGTCCCGACCGACGTCGCCGTCCGGCTGTCCGGGGTGGGCAAGACCTTCGGGCAGGGGCGCCGCGCGGTCACCGCGCTGGAGGACGTCGACCTGCGGGTCGCGCCGGGCGAGTTCGTCTGCCTGGTCGGGGCGTCCGGTTGCGGCAAGACCACGGTGCTGAACCTGGTCGCCGGACTGGACACCCCGACCACGGGCCAGATCGAGCTCGCCACCGCCCGGCCCGCGGTGATGTTCCAGGAGGCCGCGCTGATGCCGTGGCTCACCGCCGCCCGCAACGTCGAACTGGCGCTGCGGCTGGCCGGGGTGAGCCGCGCCGCCCGCCGGGAACGCACCGCCGAACTGCTGTCCCTGGTCCGGCTGGAGGGCGTCGGCGACAAGCGTCCGCACGAGCTGTCCGGCGGCATGCGCCAGCGGGTCGCCCTGGCCCGGGCGCTGGCCTCCGCGCTGCACCAGCCCGGCCGGGACGGCGCCCCGCTGCTGCTGATGGACGAGCCGTTCTCGGCGCTGGACGCGATCACCCGGGACGTGCTGCAGTCGGAGCTGCGGCGGATCTGGCGGACCACCGAGACCGCGGTGCTGTTCGTCACGCACGACGTGCGCGAGGCGGTCCGGCTGGGCCAGCGGGTGGTGCTGTTGTCCTCGCGGCCGGGCCGGGTGGTCGAGCAGTGGTCGGTGGACGGCCTGACCGGAGCCGACGAGTTGGCCATGGTCGAGACGGTCAACACCCGGCTGCGCGAGGTGATCACCAGTCATGGCACGGCCTGACCGCACGCTCACCACGGACGCGGCCGCGCTCGACCCGAACGCGGACAACGAGGCCACCGTCGCCGGGCTGGACGCGCTGGACACTCCGCAGAACGGCCCCGTCCGCACCGGACGGGGCCGGCTGCTGCGGTTCGCCGGCCGGGCGCTGCCGCCGATCGTCGCGATCGTGGCGCTGGTCGTGCTCTGGCAGGTGCTGTGGGCGGCGGCCATCTGGCCGGAGTACCAACTACCGTCGCCCAAGGCCGTGTGGGCGCAGATCGCCGAACGGATTCCCACCGGTGAGATCGCCGGCTACATGTGGGTCTCGGTGCACCGCGCGGTGATCGGCTTCCTGATCGCGCTCATCGTCGCCGTGCCACTCGGCCTGGCGATCGCCAACGTCGGGGTGATCCGGCGCGGCATCGGTCCGCTGGTCACCGGCCTGCAGAGCCTGCCGTCGGTGGCCTGGGTGCCGGCCGCGATCCTCTGGTTCGGCCTGACCGACCCGGCGATCTACTTCGTCGTGCTGCTCGGCGCGGTCCCGTCGATCGCCAACGGCCTGGTCTCCGGAATCGACCAGATCCCACCGATCCTGCCCCGGGTGGGCAAGGTGCTCGGCGCCGGCCGGCTCGCCGGCATCCGCCACATCCTGCTGCCCGCCGCGCTGCCCGGCTTCCTCGGCGGCCTCAAGCAGGGCTGGGCGTTCTCCTGGCGCTCACTCATGGCCGCCGAGCTGATCGCCACCTCACCCCAGCTCGGCGTCGGGCTCGGCCAGTTCCTGCACAACGGCAGCTCCCTCAACGACATGTCGATGGTCCTGGCCGCGATCATCCTGATCTTCTTCGTCGGCGTGGGCATCGAACTGCTGGTGTTCCGTCCGCTGGAGCGCGCCGTGCTGCATGCCCGCGGGTTGGCGGCGGGCCTATGAGCGTGCCTCTGGTCGCCGTCGCGCACGGCAGCCGCGACCCCCGGTCGGCGGCGACGGTGGCGCGCCTGCTCGACGCGGTGCGCGCGCACCAGCCCGGTCTGGTGGTGCGGGGGGCGTTCCTGGACCTGTCCGCACCCCGGCTGGGCGATGTGCTCGCCGCGCTGGACGAGGACGGGCACCGGGAGGTCGTCGTCGTGCCGCTGCTGCTCGGTGCCGCCTACCACGCCCGGGTGGACGTGCCGGCGCTGGTGGCCGAGTCGGTCGCCCGGCTGCCCCGGCTGTCGGTGTCGACCGCCGCTGTGCTCGGCCCCGACTCCCGGGTCGAGGCTGCCGCCCTGTCCCGCCTGGCCGCCGCCGGCGCGCGGCTGGACGACGAGCGGCTCGGGGTGGTGCTGGCCGCCGCCGGTTCCTCGCACCAGCCGGCGAACGCTGCCGTTGCCGACGTGGCCCGGTGCTGGTCGCGGCGGCACCCGTGGGCCGGGGCGGTCGCTGCGTTCGCCTCGGCCGCCGGTCCCGACCTCGACACCGCGATCAACCGGCTGCGCGCCCGCGGCGCCCGCCGGATCGCCGTCGCCTCCTGGTTCGTCGCCCCCGGCCGGCTGCCGGACCGGGTCACCGCCCAGGCCCGCCGTGCCGATCCGGCGGCGCTCGTCGCCGCCCCGCTCGGCAGCGCGCTGGCCGAGGTCGTCCTCGACCGCTACCGCGCCGCCCGGGTGCCCGCACTGCGCTACGCGTGACTTCGGTACCCCCCTGGGGTATATTTGGGGGCATGGACGGATCCTGGCGGGTCGCGGTGAACGCGACCCTGCACTGTCTGACCGGATGCGCGATCGGCGAGGTGCTCGGCATGGTGATCGGCTCCTCGCTGGGCTGGTCCACCTGGCCGACCGTGATCCTCTCGGTGGCGCTCGCGTTCCTGTTCGGCTACTCGCTGACCATCCGCCCGGTGCTGCGGGCCGGGGTCGCGTTCGGCGCCGCCGTGTCCGTCGCGCTCGCCGCCGACACGATCTCCATCACCGTCATGGAGATCGTCGATAATGCGATCATGGTGGCCATCCCGGGCGCGATCGAGGCCGGCGTCGGCGACTGGCTGTTCTGGGCGAGCCTCGCCGTCGCGTTCGCGGTCGCCTTCGTGGTGACCGTGCCGGTCAACCGCTGGCTGATCGCCCGCGGCCGGGGCCATGCCGTGGTGCACAAGTACCACGATCACGCGGCTCACTAAGGTGAGCCCTTATGGCTGATGAGCTGGTGCATTACGCGGTGACCTCGGGCGTGGCGACGATCACGCTGGACTCCCCACACAACCGCAACGCGTTGTCCGCCCAGCTCCGCCGCGAGCTGCGGGACCACCTCGGCGCCGCCGAGGCCGACCCGACCGCGCGGGTCATCGTGCTCGACCACACCGGCCCGGTGTTCTGCGCCGGGATGGACCTCAAGGAAGCCGGCGGCGCGTCCACCTCGGCCCAGGGGGTGAACGAGTTCCCGGCGATCCTCGAGCAGATCTGGAACAGCCCGAAGCCCGTGATCGCCAAGCTCGCCGGGCCGGCCCGGGCCGGTGGCGTCGGCCTGGTGGCCGCGGCCGACATCGCGGTCGCCGCCGAGGACGCCAGCTTCGCCTTCACCGAGGTGCGGATCGGCGTGGTGCCGGCGGTGATCTCGGTGACCGTGCTGCCCCGGCTGCTCCCCCGCGCTGCCCACGAGCTGTTCCTGACCGGCGAGAAGTTCGACGCGCGGCGCGCGGTGGAGATCGGCCTGCTCAACTCCGCGGTGCCGGCCGGGGAACTCGACGCCGAGGTCGCCCGCTACACCGGCATGCTCGCCCTGGGCGGGCCGAACGCGCTGGCCGCCACCAAGCGGATGCTGCGCCGGGAGCGCCCGGACGACCTCGCCGCCGACTTCGCGGCCATGACCGCTCTGTCCGCCGAGTTCTTCGCCGGCGCCGAGGGCCAGGAGGGAATCCTCGCCTTCGCCCAGAAGCGCACCCCGAACTGGGTGCCTAGCTGACCGGGGGTTCGTCCTCGTCGGACGGGCCGAACCGGGCCGAGGCGTAGTCGACGGCCCGGTCGATCAGCCAGGCAACCACCACGCACAACGGCAGCAGGACGGCCATCACCAGGGCGAACTGGAACGGGAACGGCAGGCCGAGCACGATCCACAGCTCCACCTGGTTCCACCAGTCGCCAAACCCGTCCAGCACCGTTCGAGGTTATCCGGTTGACCTGGTTCACAGTGGGGCGCGTTCGGCAGGCACGCTCGCTAGGTTGATGGTCATGTTCGCCGTGTATGCCGCAGAACCGAACCCGGACGATCCGATCGCCGCGCTGCGGGTCGGTGACCGACCGGAGCCGCAGGTGCCCGACGGGTGGGTCGCGGTGCGGGTGCGGGCGGCCAGCCTGAACATGCACGATCTGTGGACGCTGCGCGGCGTGGGGATCAAGCCCGAGCAGTTCCCGATGATCCTGGGCTGCGACGGCGCCGGGGTCCTGGAGGACGGCACGGAGGTCGTGCTGCACTCCGTGATCGGCGACCCGGCGTGGCTCGGTGACGAGACCCTCGACCCGCGCCGCACCCTGCTCACCGAGAAGCACCAGGGCTCGTTCGCCGACGTCGTGGTGGTCCCGGCGCGCAACGCGTTGCCCAAGCCGGCCGGCATGTCGTTCGCCGAGGCCGCGTGCATGGGCACGGCCTGGCTGACCGCCTACCGGATGCTGTTCGTCAAGTCGGGTCTGCGTCCCGGGCAGACGATGCTCGTGCAGGGCGCCTCGGGCGGGGTGTCCACCGCGCTGATCGAGCTGGGCCGGGCCGCCGGCCTGCGGGTCTGGGTCACCGGCCGCACCGAGGAGAAGCGGGCGCTTGCCGAACGGCTCGGCGCACACGCGACGTTCGAGTCCGGTGCCCGCCTCCCCGAGCGCGTCGACGGCGTCTTCGAGACCGTCGGCAAGGCCACCTGGGCGCACTCCATGCGCGCCCTCAAGCCCGGCGGCATCATCGTCGTGTCCGGCTCCACCAGCGGCCCCGACCCCAGCGCCGACCTGCAACGCCTGTTCTTCCTGCAACTGCGCGTGGTCGGCTCCACCATGGGCACCCGCGACGAGCTCGCCGACCTGCTCCGCTTCTGCGACACCACCGGCATCCGCCCCCAGATCGGCACCGAGCTCCCGCTCGACCGCGCCCAGGAGGGCTTCACCGAGATGCTCGCCGGCGACACCGCCGGCAAGATCGTCTTCACCCGCTAGCCGAGCTCCGCCGCCAACCGCTTCGGCGCGATCATCCGGTAGGCGTCCTGGACGATCTCGCCGATCTCCGTCCAGTCCACCGGCACGTCCAGGTACACCCCCAACCACCCGCGATGCCCCACGTACGGCGGCCGGAAGAACCGCTCCGGCTCCGCCCCCACCAACGCCTCCTGCACCCCGGGCGGTGCCGCACACCAGAACCCCAACCGATCATTGTGATGATGATCGGCGTACATCACGAACACCTTCTTGTCCCGCACGAACCAGGTCGGCTCCCCATGGCTGACCCGCTCCGTCGTCTCCGGCAACCCCAGACACAACCCCCGCAACCGCTCCAACGGATCGTCAGCCATGCCAGCAGACTAGGCCGCGGCCCTACCCCGGGGCTTGGACGAATGTGAACCCACTCAGCGCGCCAGCCTCCCCAGCAGCTCCGCCGGCACGATTCGCACCGGGAACGGCCGCTCCGCCTCGAACGCATCGTCCCCCTTGACTTCGGCCACCTGCCGGTACCTCCCGTCGACCAGCTCGAAAACCGTCAGGCGCGGTTGCTGCGGGTCGACGACCCAATAGCTGACCACACCCATCCGGGCATAGGCCGCCTTCTTGTTGTTCAGATCGTTGATCACAGAGCTGGGCGAGAGCACCTCTACCGCCAGCAGCGGCGCCACCGGCAGGTACTGATCGGTGAAGTCCTTATCGGGAGCGACAAGCACATCCGGCTGGAGTTCGGTGGTGTCAGAAAGACGGACGCCGAACGGGGCGGTCAGAACCTCCAGGTCGTCCGGGCAGGCCGCGTCCAGCCTGATCGCAAGCTGAAGCACCACCTTCTGATGGCGCCTGCTGGGTGCGGGGCTCACGATGAGCATCCCGTCGATGAGCTCGTACCGGTTGCCGTCATCCGGCATCGCCTCCAGGTCGTCCACGGTGAACGGACGACCATGCGGAATGCCGGACGTGGTGGTCATAGCTGTCATGGTGCCCTCCCCTCTCGTCGTGGACCACCCCAGCAGACGACCCCGACACAACGGGGCTGATCAGCGGGCTACTTCTTGGATTTCGCCTTATCGGGTGACTCGTCGGTGGAGAGGGCGGCGACGAAGGCCTCCTGGGGGACCTCGACGCGGCCGACCATCTTCATCCGCTTCTTGCCCTCTTTCTGCTTCTCCAGCAGTTTGCGCTTGCGGGTGATGTCGCCGCCGTAGCACTTGGCGAGGACGTCCTTGCGGATCGCGCGGATGGTTTCCCGGGCGATCACCCGGGATCCGATCGCGGCCTGGATGGGCACCTCGAACTGCTGGCGCGGGATCAGCTCGCGGAGCTTCGCGGCCATCCGGGTGCCGTACCCGTAGGCGGCGTCCCGGTGCACGATCGAGCTGAACGCGTCGACCGTCTCGCCCTGCAGCAGGATGTCCACCTTCACCAGGTCGGAGGTCTGCTCCCCGGCCTCCTCGTAGTCCAGCGACGCATACCCCCGGGTACGCGACTTCAACGCGTCGAAGAAGTCGAAGATGATCTCGGCGAGCGGCAGGGTGTAGCGCAGCTCGACCCGGTCGGTGGACAGGTAGTCCATGCCGCCGAGCTGACCCCGGCGGGCCTGGCACAGCTCCATGATCGAGCCGATGTAGTCCGACGGCGCGATCACCGTGGTCTTCACGATCGGTTCGTACACCTCGGAAATCTTGCCGCCCACCGGCCAGTCCGACGGGTTGGTCACCACGTGCTCGGCGCCGTCGTCCATCACCACCCGGTACACCACGTTCGGCGCGGTGGAGATCAGGTCCAGCCCGGCCTCCCGCTCCAGCCGCTCCCGCACGATCTCCAGGTGCAGCAGGCCAAGGAAGCCGCACCGGAAACCGAACCCGAGCGCGGAGGAGGTCTCCGGCTCGTAGCTCAGCGCCGCGTCGTTGAGCCGCAGCTTGTCCAGCGCCTCACGCAGATCCGGGTAGTCCGAACCGTCCACCGGATACAGTCCGGAGTAGACCATCGGCCGCGGCTCCCGGTATCCCGCGAGCGGCTCGGTGGCGCCCTTGCGCTCGGCGGTCACGGTGTCGCCGACCCGGGACTGCCGGACGTCCTTCACGCCGGTGATCAGGTAGCCGACCTCGCCGACGCCGAGACCCTTGCTCGGCTTGGGCTCCGGCGAGATGATGCCCACCTCGAGCAGCTCGTGCGTGGCGTTGGTGGACATCATCCGGATCCGCTCCCGCGGGGTGATCTTGCCGTCCACCACCCGGATGTAGGTGACCACGCCGCGGTAGGTGTCGTACACCGAGTCGAAGATCATCGCGCGGGCCGGCGCGTCCGGATTTCCCTGCGGCGGCGGCACCAACCGCACCACCTCGTTGAGCAGCTCCCGCACGCCCTTGCCGGTCTTCGCCGACACCTTGAGCACGTCGGACGGCTCGCAGCCGATGATGTGGGACAGCTCCGCGGCGTACTTGTCCGGGTCGGCGGCCGGCAGGTCGATCTTGTTCAGCACCGGGATGACGGTGAGGTCCTTGTCCAGCGCCAGGTAGAGGTTGGCCAGGGTCTGCGCCTCGATCCCCTGCGCGGCGTCGACCAGCAGGACCGCGCCCTCACAGGCCTCCAGGGCCCGGGACACCTCGTAGGTGAAGTCGACGTGCCCCGGGGTGTCGATCATGTGCAGGACGTGGTCCTGGCCGCCGACCTGCCAGGGCAGCCGCACGTTCTGCGCCTTGATGGTGATCCCGCGCTCGCGCTCGATGTCCATCCGGTCGAGGTACTGCGCGCGCATGTCGCGCTCCTGGACCACGCCGGTGAGCTGCAGCATCCGGTCGGCCAGCGTCGACTTCCCGTGGTCGATGTGGGCGATGATGCAGAAGTTGCGGATCAGCTCAGGGGCGGTGAACGTCTTGTCGGCGAACGTGGTCACGCAGGTTCCTTATCGGGATCAACGGGCACGTCCCCATCGTCCCATGCCCCGCTGGTCAGGCGCCGGTGGCTCAGTAGGACCCGGTCACCCTGGAGTGTGACCTGTGCCATCCTCGAGAGGGTGACAGAACACACACTGGACCGGGATGCCGCCCTGGAGCTGGCCCGATCGCTGCGCGACGTGTTGCGCTCCGCCCAGCAGGCGCTGGCGGTCGGCTCCCCACTGCAGGACATGCTCACCGGGCACATCGGCTGCCCGGTCAGCGAGATCCCCAACGTGCTGGAGCGCTGGCCCGGCTGGGAGCACGCCAACCTGCAGCGCGGGGTGGACGCCTACCTGGCCCAGCACTCCCCCGACGCGACCTGGTTCGGCATCGGCGGCGGGACGCGCATGTTCCAGGACCTGATGGACATGATCACCATGGCCGCCGAGGGCCACGGGACGTTCGCGCTCGGCGCGGCCGACTACGCCAGCGTCGCGACCGGGCCCGACCGGACCATGGACGCGGTGCGGTTCGGCCTGATCCGCACGGTGGCGCCGGACGGCACCCCGGTCGTGGTCGCGGTGCGCGGCCCCAGCGAGCACGAGCTGGAGTGCTCGCTGCGGGTGCTGGCCGCCGACCGGGCGACGGCCACCGCGGTCCGGGAGCGCATCAGCGCCCTGATGCGCGAGCACGACGTGTTCCGGGGCCAGATCCTCGCGTTCGGTTTCAGCGAGCACCGCGGCAACGAGCTGGTCACCTTCCTGCCCCGGCCGAAGCTGACCGCGGCCGAGGTGGTGCTGCCGCCGGGTGTGCTGGACAGCGTGGAGCGGCACGTCGTGCTGCCCGCCGGACGCGCGGCGGCGCTGCTGGCGGCCGGCCAGCATCTCAAGCGCGGGCTGCTGCTGCACGGACCGCCCGGCACCGGAAAGACCCACACGGTCCGGTATCTGCTGAGCCGGCTGACCGGCAGCACGGTGGTGATGATGTCCGGCCGGGCGCTGGCCAAGATCCCGGCGGCCACCACCCTGGCCCGCCGGCTGCAGCCGTCCGTGGTGGTGGTCGAGGACGTGGACCTGATCGCCCAGGACCGGTCGCTCACCGACGGCGGCCCGCTGCTGTTCGAGCTGCTGAACGAGATGGACGGGGTCGGGGCGGACGCGGACGTGACGTTCATGCTGACCACCAACCGGGTGGAGACCCTCGAACACGCGCTCACCGACCGGCCCGGTCGGGTCGACCTCGCGGTCGAGGTGCCCCGGCCGGACGCCCACGGGCGGGAGCAGCTGCTCCGGCTCTACACCCGCGACGTGCGGCTGGACCTGCCCGATCCGGGTCCGGTGGTGGCCGCGACCGAGGGCGCGACCGCCTCGTTCATCCGAGAGCTGGCCCGCCGGGCCGTGCTGGTGGCGCTGGACCGGGGCGACGAGGCACCGGTCCAGC
>NZ_DASTBH010000120.1:0-20109 GCF_035712165.1 Actinophytocola sp.
ACCGAGCGGTTCGACCGGGTGCGCCCGGAGACGGTGCGGGTGCCGGCGCAGCGGCTGACCGACGCGCTGCGCGAGTTGGACCCGGCCGTGCGGGACGCGCTCGAGGAGTCGATCGCCCGGGCCCGGGCGGTGCACGCCGACCAGCGCCGCACCGACGTCACCACGCAGGTGGTGCCGGGCGGGACGGTCACCGAGCGGTGGGTGCCGGTGGGCCGGGTCGGGCTGTACGCGCCGGGTGGCCTGGCCGTCTACCCGTCCAGTGTGATCATGAACGTGGTTCCGGCGCAGCTTGCCGGGGTGGAGTCGCTGGTGGTGTGCTCGCCGCCGCAGGCCGAGTACGGCGGCCTGCCGCATCCGACGATCATCGCCGCGGCGGCTCTGCTCGGGGTGGCCGAGGTGTGGGCGGTCGGCGGCGCGCAGGCGGTGGCCCTGCTGGCCTACGGCGGGGTGGACACCGACGGCGCCGAACTGGTGCCGGTGGACATGGTGACCGGGCCTGGAAACGTCTACCTCACCGCGGCCAAACGGTTGCTGCGCGGCATGATCGGGATCGACTCGGAGGCCGGGCCGACCGAGATCGCCGTGCTGGCCGACACCACCGCGGACCCGGTGCACGTCGCCGCGGACCTGATCAGCCAGGCCGAGCACGACACGCTGGCGGCGAGCGTGCTGGTCACCGACTCGGTGGAGCTGGCCGACGCGGTGGACGCCGAGCTGGCGAGCCAGGTCGTCGCCACCAAGCACCACGAGCGGATCGCCACCGCGCTGCGCGGCAAGCAGTCCGGCTGCGTCCTGGTGTCCACTGTGGACGACGGGCTGCGGGTGGTGAACGCCTACGCCGCCGAGCACCTGGAGATCCAGACCGCGGCCCCGCGCGAGGTGGCGGCCCGGGTGCGCAACGCCGGGGCGATCTTCGTCGGTCCGCACGCGCCGGTCTCGCTCGGCGACTACTGCGCGGGCTCCAACCACGTGCTGCCCACCGGCGGCTGCGCCCGGCACTCCTCGGGCCTTTCGGTGCAGACCTTCCTGCGCGGCATCCATGTCGTGGACTACAGCGAGGACGCGCTGCGCGCGGTGGCCGACCAGGTGGTCGCGCTGGCCACCGCCGAGGACCTACCCGCACACGGGCAGGCCGTGACGGCGAGATTCCGCGCATGATCGGCGAGGAGATCGGGCTCGCCGACCTGCCGCTGCGGACCGACCTGCGCGGCCGCACCCCGTACGGCGCGCCGCAGATCGACGTGCCGGTTCGGCTCAACACCAACGAGAACCCCTACCCGCCGCCGCCGGCGCTGGTCGCCGACGTGGCTGCCGCGGCCCGGGAGGTGGCCGCGACCCTGCACCGGTACCCGGACCGCGACGCGGTCGCACTGCGCACCGACCTGGCCGGCTACCTGGCCGGCACGACCGGGGTGCCGCTGGAGTCGGGGAACCTGTGGGCGGCCAACGGTTCCAACGAGATCCTGCAGCAGGTCCTGCAGGCGTTCGGCGGTCCGGGCCGGGTCGCGCTGGGCTTCGAACCGTCCTACTCGATGCACCCGATCATCGCCGCTGGCACCCGCACCGAGTGGGCGCCGACCCCGCGCCGGGACGACTTCACCGTGGACACCGCGAAAGCGGCCCGGATCGTCGCCGAGCACGCGCCCGACGTGGTGTTCCTGACCAGCCCGAACAACCCGACCGGCGGTTCGATCCCGGTGGCCGAACTGCGCGAGGTGGTCCGCGCCGCGCCGGCCCTGGTGGTGATCGACGAGGCGTACGCGGAGTTCTCCGGCCGGCCCAGCGCCGTGCACCTGCTCGCCGAGTTCCCGGCCAAGGTGATCGTCACCCGGACCATGAGCAAGGCGTTCGCGTTCGCCGGCGGCCGGCTGGGCTATCTCGCCGCCGCGCCGGCCATCGTGGCCGCGCTGCTGCTGGTTCGGTTGCCCTACCATCTGTCCACGCTCACCCAGGCGGCGGCGCGGGCCGCGCTGCGGCACGCGGAGGAGACGCTGCGCTCGGTCGCGGCGCTGGCCGCGGAGCGGGACCGCGTGGTGGACTCGTTACGCGGCATGGGATACCGGCCGGTGCCCAGCGACGCGAACTTCGTCCTGTTCGGACACTTCGGCGATGCCAAGGCCGCCTGGCAGGCGTACCTGGACCGTGGTGTGCTGATCAGGGACGTGGGTATCCCGAACCATCTGCGGGTCACCATCGGCACCCCGGCCGAGAACGACGCGTTCCTGAAAGCGAGCAAGGAGATTTCGTGAGCCGTATCGGCAGGGTGGAGCGGATCACCAAGGAGTCCAAGGTCACCGTCGAGATCAACCTCGACGGCACCGGCACGGCCGACGTGTCCACCGGGGTTCCGTTCTACGACCACATGCTCACCTCCTTCGGCGTGCACGGGGCGTTCGACCTGACCGTGGCGGCCACCGGGGACATCGAGGTGGACGCGCACCACACGGTCGAGGACGTGGCGATCGTGCTGGGCGAGGCGATCCGCTCGGCGCTGGGCGACAAGAAGGGCATCCGGCGGTTCGGCGACGCCTGGATCCCGATGGACGAGACGCTCGCGCACGCCACGGTCGACGTGTCCGGCCGGCCGTACTGCGTGCTCACCGGCGAGCCGGAGTCACTGGTGGGCTTCGTGGTCGGCGGCAACTACCCGACCGTGCTGAACCGGCACGTGTTCGAGTCGCTGGCCTTCCACGCGCAGATCGCCCTGCACCTTCGGGTCCTGCACGGCCGGGATCCGCACCACATCACCGAGGCGCAGTACAAGGCGGTGGCCAGGGCGATGCGGGCGGCGGTGGAGGCGGACCCGCGGCTGGGCGGAATTCCGTCCACGAAAGGTGTCCTGTGATGGCAACCTTTGCCGGCGATAGATCGTCTTCGAGGGTATGGGGTTCAATCGCAGGCAGGTAATCGGAGTAGGGGCGGCCGCAGCTGCCGGGACGATGCTGGGTCAGGGGCCGGCGGTGGCCGCCGACGACGCTGACACCGCGGGCCCGCCGGCCACGCCCGAGGCGGCGCGCAGGCGGATCGCGCGGGTGTACGACCGGGAGACCGCCCGGGCCGGCGGCACCTGGTCGTCGATGATCAGTGTCACGGACGGGACGGCGGTCTCGGCCGGTGCGGACACCGTGGTCGAGGCGTACAGCGTGAACAAGATCGCGGTGGCCACGGCGGTGCTGGACAAGGTCGACCGCGGGCTGCTCACCCTGGACCAGCGGGTCGAGGTGCCGGCCTCGATCGTCATCCAGGACACCGACGGGGTGTTCGCGCTGGACCGGGCCTATCCCAGTTCGGTGACGCTGGGCCATGTGATGTCGCTGCTGCTCACCGTCTCGGACAACACGTGCGTGCGGCTGTGCGGGCTGGTCTGCCCGGCGCTGGAGCTCAACGAGATCCTGCGGGCGAAGGGGTTCGTGCAGACCCAGGTGGTGCCGGTGGCCAACCCGAACCGGTTCTTCCTCGGCCGCACCACACCGAACGAGACGCACACGCTGCTGCGGATGCTGGTCGGCGGGACGCTGCTGTCCCCGGCGTCCACGGACTACCTGCTGAACGTGCTGCGCTCGCTGAGTGCGTTCACCGACGGCGTGCGGCTGGAGCTGACCTCGGCGGAGCGGCTGCGGGTGGCCACCAAGGCCGGCTGGTTCGCCGACGGCCGCAACGAGGCCGGGGTGATCTTCGACGCGGCCGGCGCGCCGGTGGTGACGTACGCGATGTTCGCCGCCGGCACGTTCAGCGGGGACCCGGCGGTCAACGCGGACAACTACAGCGCCACCCATCCGGCGTTGCGGGCCCGGGCCAAGCTGGGCCGGACCATGATGGACGCGGTCGCCCGGCTGTCCACCCCGGCCGCGCGCACCTTCGGGGCCAAGGCGTACCGGCCGGTCAACGGGGGCTAGTTTGCTCGGTGTGTCCTCGGAGATCGTCGCCATCCTGCTGCTCGGACTCGCCGGCTTCCTGCTCGGCGGCGTCTACGCGAACTGGAAGAAGGCCCGCGGCCTGGCGATCGCCCTGCTGGTCTGCGCCGTCCTGGCCGCAGGCGGCGCCGTAGCCTGGCTCACCTCCTGACCCCCGCGAGTCAGGTGGGGAGGCCGCCTTCCGCGACGGGTTTGAGCAGGGGCGCGCCGGGGCCGAACCGGGCGAGGCGGTCGTCCAGGTTGATCAGGGTGCAGGTCTTCAGCGACAGGCAGCCGCAGCCGATGCAGCCGGTGAGCCGCTCGCGCAGGCGGTGCAGGGCGTCGATGCGGGCGTCCAGTTCGGCGCGCCAGAGTTGGGACAGCCGGGCCCAGTCCGCCTTGGTCGGGGTGCGCTGGTCAGGCAGCGTTGCCAGGGCGTCGCGGATCTCCTCCAGGCTGAGGCCGACCCGCTGCGCGGTGCGGATGAACGCCAGCCGGCGCAGCACGGCGCGCGGGTAGCGGCGCTGGTTGCCGGTGGTGCGCTCGGACGCCACCAGGCCGCGCTCCTCGTAGAACCGCAGCGCGGTATGGGGGACGCCGCTGCGCTGCACCACCTCTCCGATAGTCAGCATGTCCGGCAGCTTCGGCACTCGGCCGACCCTACCCTCGACCTCGACCATGGTCGAAGTTAGCCTGGGCGCGTGGCACGAGTGGTGATCCTGGACTACGGATCGGGCAACCTGCGGTCGGCGGAGCGCGCCCTGCGCCGGGTGGGCGCCGAGGTCGAGGTGACGGCCGACTGGCAGGCCGCGCTGGACTGCGACGGCCTGGTGGTGCCGGGGGTCGGCGCGTTCGCGGCGGTGATGAGCGGCCTGCTCGGCGTGCGCGGCGACCGGATCATCGGCAAGCGGCTCGCCGGAAACCGGCCGGTGCTGGGCATCTGCGTGGGCATGCAGGTGCTGTTCGAGCGCGGGATCGAGCACGGCGTGCAGACCGAGGGCTGCGGCGAGTGGCCCGGCACGGTGGACCGGCTGGCGGCCGAGATCGTGCCGCACATGGGCTGGAACACGGTCCGCGCGCCCGAGGGCTCCGTGCTGTTCGACGGAATCGGCGAGCAGACCCGGTTCTACTTCGTGCACTCCTACGCGGCGCGCACGTGGGAGCTGGAGGTCTACCCGCCGTTCCCGCAGCCGAAGGTGACCTGGGCCGACCACGGCGGCGAGTTCGTCGCCGCGGTGGAGAACGGTCCGTTGTCGGCCACCCAGTTCCACCCGGAGAAGTCCGGTGACGCGGGCGCGGAGCTGCTGCGGAACTGGCTGGGCAGCCTCGCCTGAATCGTAAGGAATTCCCGAGACGTGCTCGCTCGATGTCCCCTTCGGACCGGCGGACGATTGTCCACATTGCTGTCAACCCGCCAACTGCGGGACAAATTGCTTGCGCGGGGGACAAACGCTTAGCTACCCGGCATGCGAGATCAGGCCACTGTACGCAGCCGGGAACTGGGCGAGGGGCTGCGCCTCGTGATGGAGCGCGCCGGTCTCAACGGTCGCGCGGCGGCGATGCGGCTGGGCTGGTCGGACAGCAAGGTGTCCCGGCTGCTGACCGGCCTGCGCGGCGGCTCCGAAGTGGATGTCTCGGCGTTCCTGGCCGTGTGCGGCGTCAAGGGCAAGGAACGGCAACGCCTGATGGGACTGTGCCGCGAGCAGCACACCCCGGGTTGGTTCCAGCAGCACGGCTCGCGCCTTCCGCAGCAGGTGCGGACCCTGGTCGACCACGAGAACAAGGCCAGTTCGATCAGGGTGTTCCAGCACACGCTGATCCCGGGGCTGCTGCAAACCGGTGAATACGCGCGGGCGCTGTTCCGCGAGGCCGGCCGGATTCCGCACAGCGAGATCGACGACCGGGTCGCGGCGCGACTCGCGCGCAAGAACCTGTTCAGTCGCGACCATCCACCCACATTCGTGTTTTTTGTCCATGAGTTCGTCTTTCGCTTGCCGGTGGGCGGCGCGGAAGTGATGTCTGATCAATTGCACGAGCTGCTGCGAATGTCGGTTCGTCCTAATCTCACCCTGCGGGTCGTACCTGCCGAGATCGGCGCGCACGCCGCAACTTCCGGCCACTTCACCCTCATGGAGTTCGCCGACTTCAAACCTGTCGTCTATCTGGACAGTGAGACGTCCAGTCTGTTCCTGGAACAGCCGGAGGAGATACTCGCATATAAGGAAATCCTGGCCGCGCTGGGGGAAACCGCGTTGTCTGAGCGACAATCGAGAGACCTGATTGCCGGTATGGCAACCGAGCTCTACGCGGATCGAGACGGCCATGATCGCCTGGCGGAAAAGTAGCTTCAGTACCAATGGTGGCGACTGCGTCGAGGTAGGGCGACCCGGACAACGGGCCCTCGTGCGAGATTCCAAGAACATCCAAGGCGGCAACATCGAGTTCCCGGTGACCGGGTGGCGAGCCTTTGTCGCTAACCTGCAGCGGTGACGTTCTACCTTCTCCCTGCCGTCGATGTGGCTGACGGCAAGGCGGTTCGGCTGGTCCAGGGCGCGGCCGGCACCGAGACCGACTACGGCGACCCACTGCAGGCCGCGCTGGCCTGGCAGTCCGCCGGCGCGGACTGGGTCCATCTGGTTGATCTCGACGCCGCGTTCGGGCGCGGCAGCAACCGTGCGCTGCTGGCCGACGTGGTCGGCCGGCTCGATGTCCGGGTCGAACTGTCCGGCGGGATCCGCGATGACGAGTCGCTGGCCGCCGCGCTGTCCACCGGGTGCGCCCGGGTCAACCTCGGTACCGCGGCGCTCGAGGACCCGGCGTGGTGCGCCCGGGCGATCGCCGAGCACGGCGAGCAGGTCGCGGTCGGTCTGGATGTCCGGATCGACGAGTCGGGCGCGCATCGCCTGGCCGCGCGCGGCTGGACCCGGGACGGCGGTGACCTGTGGGAGACCCTGGACCGGCTGGACCGGGACGGCTGCGCGCGGTACGTGCTGACCGACGTCAGCCGGGACGGCACGCTGACCGGCCCGAACTACGGCCTGCTGGCCGAGTTCTGCGCGCGCACCGACGCCCCGGTGATCGCCTCCGGCGGAGTGTCCACAGTCGACGACCTGGTCCGGCTCGCCGGCATGGCCGACGCCGGTGTCGAAGGCGCGATCGTGGGCAAGGCCCTCTACACCGGGAACTTCACCCTCGAGGCGGCACTGGCGGCCACCCGGCCGGCCTGATCGCGACCAGGTTGTCAGCCGTCCAGTGTGATGGCGATCCCCACGCTGCCGTCCCGGCCGCGCCGGATCAGGCTGCCGGTCAGGGTGACCCAGCCGAGCACCCCGTACTTCGACTTCATGAGTCGTCTGGTCCGGTCGGTGCCGGCGGAGTCGAGCACTCGCGCGTGCCCCTTCACCACCGGTCCACTGGGGTTGCCGCGGAAGTCGCAGGCCGCGACCTCGACCTCCCCGCTGCGCCGGATCCGCTTCACCTTCCCGGCCTTGGTCGCCGACCAGACGATCAGCTCGTCCCCGTCCCGCGCCACCCACACCGGCGTCGGCACCGCCCGCCCGTCCCGCCGAAAGGTCGTGACCAACACGTACTTCCCGGCCGCCAGCCGATCGACCTCAGATGCCATACCCGCAGGCTAGCCCCACCCCGCTGAGATTCCTGAGGCCGTCAGGGGGTGCGGCGGCGGAGGGTGGCGGCGCCGAGGACGAGGGCGGCGACGGCACAGGCGGCGACGATGAGGAGGTTGACGACGAGGGTGGAGTCGATCTCGGCGGAGTTCGTCACGTGGGTGAGGGCGTCCACGGCGTAGGACAGCGGCATCAGGTCGGACAGGGCGTTGAGCAGCCAGCCCATCGACTCGCGCGGCACGAACAGGCCGCAGAGCAGGATCTGGGGCAGGACGAACAGCGGCATGAACTGGATGGCCTGGAACTCCGAGGTGGCGAAGGCGCTGACGAACAGGCCGAGCGCCATGCCGAGGAGGGCGTCGAGGACGGCGATCAGCAGCAGCGTCCACAGCGCACCGGCGATGTCCAGGCCGAGCCAGGTCAGGCAGATGGTGGCCGCCACGGTCACCTGGACGACGGCGACCAGGCCGAACGCCAGGGCGTAGCCGAACAGCAGGTCCAGCTTGCCGATCGGCATGGTCATCAGGCGTTCCAGGGTGGCCGTGGTGCGCTCGCGCAGGGTCGTCACCGAGGTGACCAGGAACATGATCAGGAACGGGAACACGCCCAGCAGCGCCGGCGCGAAGTGCGAGAACAGCGTCTGGCTGTTGAGCACGTAGCGGAGCAGCACCATCAGCAGCGACGGGACGAGCACCAGCATCGCGACCGTGCGGTGGTCGTGCCGGAGTTGGGTCAGGATCCGGCGGGACGTGGCCAGGGTGAACGCGACGCTCATGATCCCACCGCCTGGGTCCGGACCAGGTGCAGGAACGCCTGTTCCAGGTCCTGCAACCCGGTGGCGCCGCGCAGCCCCTCGGGGCTGTCGTCGGCGAGCAGCCGGCCCTCGCGCAGCAGCAGCAACCGCTCGCACCGGGCGGCCTCGTCCATCACGTGGCTGGACACCAGCAGGGTCACTCCGCCGGCGGCGAGCCGGTGGAACATCGCCCAGAGGTCGTCGCGCAGCACCGGGTCCAGCCCGACGGTCGGCTCGTCGAGCACCAGCAGTTCCGGGGCGCCGAGCAGGGCGACCGCGAGGTTGGCCCGGCTGCGCTGCCCGCCGGACAGCTGCGCGACCACCTGGTCCGCGTGGTCGGCCAGGTCGACCTCGTTGATCACCCGCCGCACGTCGTCCGCGGGCGCGCGCAGGACCGAGGCGAAGTAGCGCAGGTTCTCGGTGACGGTGAGGTCGGCGTAGATCGACGGACTCTGTGTGGCGTAACCGATCCGCCTGCGCAGCGCCGGGCTGCCGGCGGGTTCGCCGAGCACGGTGACCGATCCGCCGGCCACGATCTGCACGCCGACGATGGCGCGCATCAACGTCGTCTTGCCACAGCCGCTCGGCCCGATCAGACCGGCGACCTGACCGGTGGGCACGGTGAAGCCGACCGAGCGCAGGACCTCGCGGCCGCCGCGGCGGACCTCGAGTCCCTCCACCACGATGGACGAATTAGTCATGTGTTTAATTCTGCGCCCGCTGAGTTTCCCGCGTCAAGACGGATCGAGGTAACGCTGGAGCACCGGCGCCACCATGGCCACGATCTCCTCCTCGTCCGCGGAGGCGATCGGCTCGACGCCGACGATGTGGCGCACCATCGCGATGCCCATGACCTGCGCGACCATCCCGGTCAGGCGCAGCTTCGGAATGTCCAGCGCCTCGGCCAGCCGGGTCAGCATCACCCGCTCGATGAACTGGCGCAGCATCATCGCCGCCCGCTCGTTGGTGGACACCGACCGCACCAGCGCCAGGAACGACGCCCGGCTGTCCGGCTCGCGCCACAGCTCGAGGAACATCCGCAGCAGCCGCTGCGCGGTCTCCTCCCGCGGGCCGTCGGTCAGCCGGGCCACCACCGCGCCCGGATCGATCGGCAGGTTCAGCGCGGCGACGAACACCCGGTCCTTGGTGCCGAAGAAATGGTGCACCAGGGCGGGATTGACCCCCGCCTCGGCCGCGATCCCCCGGATCGTGGTGCCGTCGTAGCCGCGTTCGCCGAACAGCCGGCGCGCGGCCGCGAGGATGTCCTCGCGGGTCTCCGTCTGACCGGGCCGGCGGCCTGTGCGCGCCATGCAACCCAGTATCGCCACACCGTAGGCTCGGCGGCATGTCAGTAGCGGTTCGGGTGATCCCGTGTCTCGACGTCGACGCGGGCCGGGTGGTCAAGGGGGTCAACTTCGCCGACCTCGTCGACGCCGGCGATCCGGTCGAACTGGCCGCCGCGTACGACGCCGAGGGCGCCGACGAGTTGACCTTCCTGGACGTCACCGCCTCCTCCTCGGACCGGGCGACCACCTACGACGTGGTACGCCGCACGGCGGAGCAGGTGTTCATCCCGCTCACGGTCGGTGGGGGAATCCGCGCGGTGTCCGATGTGGACCGTCTGCTGCGGGCCGGCGCGGACAAGGTCAGCATCAACACCGCGGCGATCGAACGGCCCGAACTGTTACGCGAGGCGGCGGAGCGGTTCGGCTCGCAGTGCGTCGTGCTGTCGGTGGACGCGCGCCGGGTGCCCGGCGGGGAGTGGTTCGAGGTGACCACGCACGGCGGCCGGCGGGGGACCGGGATCGACGCGGTCGGCTGGGCGGCGCGCGGACAGGAACTGGGCGTCGGCGAGATCCTGCTCAACTCGATGGACGCCGACGGCACCAAGGCCGGGTTCGACCTCGAACTGATCGAACTGGTGCGGGCGGCGGTGGACGTGCCGGTGGTGGCCAGCGGCGGCGCGGGCGCGCTCGAGCATTTCGCCCCGGCGGTCTCGGCCGGCGCCGACGCGGTGCTCGCCGCCAGTGTGTTCCACTTTGGACAGTTGCGGATCGGCGACGTCAAGCTGGCGCTGCGCAACGCCGGGGTGGAGGTCCGGTGGCCCTAGCCCCGGAGTTGGCGGGTCGCCTGCGGCGCAACGCCGACGGGCTGGTCTGCGCGGTGGCCCAGCAGCGCGGCACCGGCGAGGTGCTGATGGTGGCCTGGATGAACGACGAGGCGCTGGACCTGACCCTGACCACCCGCCGGGCCACGTACTTCTCCCGCAGCCGGGGCCGGCTCTGGGTCAAGGGGGAGACCTCCGGCCACACCCAGCACGTGCACGAGGTCCGGCTCGACTGCGACGGCGACACCGTGCTGCTGGTGGTCGACCAGACCGGCCCGGCCTGCCACACCGGCACCCGCACCTGCTTCGACGACGGCCTGGTCGGTTAGCCGAGGTTTCCGGTGAGGTAGCGCTGCACGTTGGGGGCCACGGCGGCGACCACCTGCTCGACGTCGGCCGAGGCCAGCGGCTCGAACCGGACCACGTACCGCGCCATGCCCAGGCCCACGATCTGCGAACCGACCAGGCTGCCCCGGAAGTGGGCCTGGTCCGGGGCCGCCTGGTTGGCGATCCGGGTGAAGACCTCCTTGACGAAGAAGTCGTTCAACAGGTGCGCGGCCTGCTCGTGGCTGGAGACGCTGCGCACCAGGGCGGTGAAGTGCCCGCCGCCGGTGGCGTCCCAGGTGGTCACGAAGGTGCGCACGATGCGCTCGCCCAGCGCGTCGGCGGGTCCCTCGGCCAGCCGCGTGAACAGGTCGGCCGGGTCGAAGGGCAGTTGCAGCACGGCCTTGACGAACAGGCCCTCCTTGCTGCCGAACCAGTGGTTCACCATGGCCGCGTCGACCCCGGCCCGGGTGGCGATCGCGCGGACCGTCGCGCCGTCGTAGCCCTGCTCGGAGAACACCTGCCGGGCCGCGTCGAGCAGCGCGGTCCGGGTGTCCGTGCCTCCCGGCCGCCGGCCACGCCGCCGGGACGGCCGGCCCTCGGTCTGGTCAACCGTGTCGGTCATCGATCCATCATGGACCCATATGCAAGTTTTTTCAACGTGCCATGAATTTACGACAGTGAGTCGCGAGAGGTCGAGAAGCACCGCACGGCAGAATTGGCGCCATGGTGAGCATGCTCGATGTGTCGGCCGGCCCGGTGACCGGAATGGGCGCGATCTCTCCGACCCGCGAGGAGTTCCACCAACTCGCCGCGGATCGCCGCGTCATCCCCGTGGTGCGCCGGCTGCTCGCCGACGCCGAGACCCCGGTGGGGGTGTACCGCAAGCTGGCCGAGGGCCGGCCCGGCACCTTCCTGTTCGAGTCCGCCGAGAACGGCCGGTCCTGGTCGCGCTGGTCGTTCGTGGGCGTGCACAGCCCGGCGGCGCTCACCGCGGACGGCGGCGCGGCCCGCTGGACCGGCACCACCCCGGTCGGCCTGCCCACCGACGGCGACCCGCTGGTCGTGCTCCGCGAGACCGTCCGGCTGCTGCACACCGACCCGCTGCCCGGGCTGCCCCCGCTCACCGGCGGCATGGTCGGCTACATCGGCTACGACGCGGTCCGCCGCCTGGAACGGCTGCCCCAGCGCACCGAGGACGACCTGCGGCTGCCCGAGCTGGTCATGCTGTTCGCCACCGACCTGGCCGCGCTGGACCACCACGAGGGCACCATCACGCTGATCGCCAACGCGGTGAACTGGGACGACACCCCGCAGCGGGTCGACGCCGCCTACGACGACGCGGTGCGCCGGCTCGGCGTGATGACCGACCGGCTGCAGACCCCGGCCGCGCCCACCGCCGCCGCCTTCGCCCGGCCCCGGCCGGAGTACCGGCGGCGCCGCGACCGGGACGAGTTCTGCGCCGCGGTGCGCACCGCCAAGGAGGCCATCCGGGCCGGTGAGGCGTTCCAGGTGGTGCTCTCCCAGCGGTTCGAGATGTCCACCGACGCCGACCCGCTGGACATCTACCGGGTGCTGCGGGCCACCAACCCCAGCCCGTACATGTACCTGCTGCGGCTGGACGGCTTCGACATCGTGGGCTCCAGCCCGGAGTCACTGGTCACGGTGCGGGACGGCCGGGCCACCACCCACCCCATCGCCGGCACGAGATGGCGCAGCGCCGACCCCGAGGAGGACGCGCTGCTGGAGAAGGACCTGCTGGTCGACGAGAAGGAGCGGGCCGAGCACCTGATGCTGGTCGACCTCGGCCGCAACGACCTGGGCCGGGTGTGCCAGCCGGGCACCGTGACCGTCGTCGACTTCTTCCGGGTCGAGCGGTACAGCCACGTGATGCACATCGTCTCCACCGTGACCGGCGAGCTGGCGGCGGGCAAGACCGCGTTCGACGCCGTGGCCGCCTGCTTCCCGGCCGGCACGCTGTCCGGCGCGCCCAAGCCGCGGGCCATGGAGCTGATCGAGGAGCTGGAGCCGACCCGGCGCGGCCTCTACGGCGGCGTGGTCGGCTACCTGGACTTCGCCGGGGACGGCGACACGGCCATCGCCATCCGCACCGCGCTGGTCCGCGACGGGGTCGCCTACGTGCAGGCCGGCGCCGGCATCGTGGCCGACTCCGACCCGGTCGCCGAGGACACCGAGTGCGTCAACAAGGCCGGTGCGGTGCTGGCCGCCATCGCCACCGCCGGCACCATGCGACCGGCGGGCGGCTGAGATGTCCCGCCGTCCACTGTGGATCGCCGGAGCCGGGCTGCCGCTCGCGGCGCTGGCGCTGTGGGCCTCCTCCCGGCTGGCCTGGTCCACCGGGACGCGGCAGGTGCCCGGCACCGGCGCGACCACGACGGTCACCCGGACCGGCGCCGAGGTCGCGCCCCTGGTCGGGCTCGCCCTGCTGGCCCTGGCCGGGCTCGCCGCCGCCGTCGCGCTCGGCGGCTGGCCGCGCCGGGTGGTCGGCGGGGTGCTCATGGCCGGCGGGGTCACCGCGATGTCCTACGCGATCGGCTACACCGATCCGGCCGGCGCGTTCCTGGCCGGCCGGTGGCTGGCCGTGGCGGGCGGGGTGCTGCTGCTCCTGGCCGGAGCGGTGCTCGCGCTGCGGCCGGGAGGGCTTCCCCGGCTGGGCGCGCGGTACCGGGCGCCCGGAGCCACCCGCGAACCGGACAACGTGGACGGGGACATGTGGCAGGCCTTGTCTGTGGGTAAGGATCCGACTACCGAGGAACATTGACCCGGACCCGGTGCGGAACCGCCTCATAGCACGGGGTTAGCATCCATGCGGCGGGAAGGGGCAAGGGCCTGTGAGTGTTCTCGAGTCGATTATCGAAGGCGTGCGGGAGGATCTGGCCGCGCGCGAGGCGGCTCTTCCCTTCGACGCCCTCAAGGAGCTTGCCGCGAAGGCGCCCCCGGCGAGGGACGCCATCTCAGCCCTGCGGGCCGCCGACATCGGGGTCATCGCCGAGGTCAAGCGGCGTAGCCCGTCCCGGGGTGAGCTGGCTCCGATCGCCGACCCGGCCGCGCTGGCCAAGGACTACGCGGCGGCCGGCGCGCGGGTCATCAGCGTGCTGACCGAGGGCCGCCGGTTCGGCGGTTCGCTCGCCGATTTAGACGCCGTTCGCGCGGTGGTGGACATTCCCTTGTTGCGCAAGGACTTCATCGTCAGTCCCTACCAGGTGCACGAGGCCCGGCTGCACGGCGCCGACCTGGTGCTGCTCATCGTGGCAGCGCTCGAGCAGAACGCCCTGATCGCGCTGCTGGACCGGGTGGAGTCGCTGGGGATGACCGCGCTGGTCGAGGTGCACACGGCCGAGGAGGCCGACCGCGCGCTGGAGGCCGGCGCGAAGGCGATCGGGGTCAACGCGCGTGACCTGCACACCCTCGAGGTGGACCGGGACGTGTTCGGCCGGATCGCCCCCGGCCTGCCGATGGACGTGGTCAAGGTGGCCGAGTCCGGAGTGCGCGGCCCCGGCGACCTGATGGCCTACGCCGGCGCCGGCGCGGACGCCGTGCTGGTCGGCGAGGGCCTGGTGGCCACCGACGACCCGAAGGCCGCCCTGGTCCAGCTGGTCACCGCGGGATCGCACCCGGCATGCCCGAGGCCGAGCCGGTGAGCCGGCCGTCCGGAGCGCCGGACCCGGACGAGCCTTCGTCCGAGCACGGCCCGGACGAGCAGGGGCACTTCGGCCCCTACGGCGGCCGGTTCCTGCCGGAGGCGCTGATCGGCGCCCTGGACGAGCTGTCCGCCGAGTACGACAAGGCACGGATCGACCCGGAGTTCACCGGCGAGCTGGACCGGCTGCTGCGCGGCTATGCCGGCCGCCCGTCGCTGCTGACCGAGGCGCCGCGGTTCGCCGAGCACGCCGGCGGGGTCCGGATCTTCCTCAAGCGCGAGGACCTCAACCACACCGGCTCACACAAGATCAACAATGTCCTGGGCCAGGCGCTGCTGGCCAAGCGGATGGGCAAGAAGCGGATCATCGCCGAGACCGGCGCCGGCCAGCACGGCGTGGCCACCGCCACCGCGTGCGCGCTGATGGGCCTGGACTGCGTGGTCTACATGGGCGAGGTGGACACCGAGCGGCAGGCGCTGAACGTGGCCCGGATGCGGTTGCTCGGCGCCGAGGTCATCCCGGTGAAGACCGGGTCCCGCACGCTCAAGGACGCGATCAACGAGGCGCTGCGTGACTGGGTCACCAACGTGGACTCCACCCACTACCTGCTCGGCACCGCGGCCGGCGGGCACCCGTTCCCGGTGCTGGTGCGCAACTTCCACCGGGTCATCGGGATCGAGGCCCGGGAGCAGGTCCTCGAACAGGCCGGCCGGCTGCCGGACGTGGTCGCGGCCTGCGTCGGCGGCGGCTCGAACGCCATCGGCATCTTCCACGGCTTCCTCGACGACCCCGCCGTGCGGCTGGTCGGGTTCGAGCCCGGCGGGCACGGCATCGAGTCCGGCGAACACGGCGCCACGCTGTCCGAGGGCAGCCCCGGCGTGCTGCACGGCGCGCGGTCCTACCTGCTGCAGGACGAGGACGGGCAGACCATCGAGGCGTACTCGATCTCGGCCGGGCTGGACTACCCCGGCGTCGGCCCGGAGCACGCCTGGCTGAAGGACACCGGCCGGGCCGAGTACCACCCGGTGACCGACGCCGAGGCCATGGCGGCCTTCCGGCTGCTGTCCCGGACCGAGGGGATCATCCCGGCCATCGAGTCCGCGCACGCACTGGCCGGGGTGCTGCGGCTGGGCCCCGAACTGGGGCCGGACGGGCTGATCGTGGTGTGCCTGTCCGGGCGCGGGGACAAGGACATGGACACCGCCGCCACGTACTTCGGCTTCAAGGACTGACATGGGCGCGTTGGATCCGCTGTTCGCCGCCACCCGGGCCGAGGGGCGCGCCGCCCTGGTCGGGTACCTGCCGGCCGGCTACCCGTCGGTGGACGAGTCCATCACGCTGCTGCGTTCGATGGTGGCGGCCGGCGCGGACCTGGTCGAGGTCGGGGTGCCGTACTCGGACCCGGTGATGGACGGCCCGACCATCCAGGCCGCCGCCGACGCCGCGCTGCGCGGCGGGTTCCGGCTGCGGGACGTGTTCCGGGTGGTCGAGGGCGTGTCCTCGGCCGGCGGCCGGGCCGTCGTGATGACCTACTGGAACCCCGTGCACCGCTACGGGGTGTCCGCCTTCGCCCGGGACCTGGCCGCGGCCGGCGGGCTCGGACTGATCACCCCGGACCTGGTGCCGGACGAGGCGGACGACTGGCTGGCGGCCTCGGACGAGCACGGACTGGAGCGGATCTTCCTGCTCGCGCCGTCGTCGAGCGAGGAGCGGATCGTGCGGACCGTCGCGGCCACGACCGGGTTCGTCTACGCGGCCGCGGTGATGGGGGTGACCGGGGCGCGGGCGACGGTCGGCAGCGCCGCCGCCGGGCTGGTCGAGCGCACCCGGGTGCACACCGACCTGCCGATCGGGGTGGGGCTCGGGGTGCGCTCCGGCGACCAGGCGGCCGAACTCGCCGGGTTCGCCGACGCGGTGATCGTGGGCTCGGCGCTGGTGTCGCGGGCGGCGGACGGTGTCGACGCGGTCCGCTCGCTCACCACCGAGTTGGCGGCCGGTGTCCGGCGGCCCGCCGTGGGCGCCCCGGTGTCGGCGAACCCCGGTCGCCGGGGGGCTTGAGTCGCCCATTACGGTGAGCGCCGTGGTGAGTGCCTCCAGTGTGTTCCTGGCCAGCTTTCCCAGCCCCGACCGTGGGGTCTGGCACCTCGGACCGATCCCGATCCGCGCCTACGCGCTGTGCATCATCGCCGGCATCATCGTGGCGATCTGGTGGGGCGAGCGCCGGTTCGTCGCGCGCGGCGGGCAGCCGGGGACCGTCATCGACGTCGCGGTGTTCGCCGTGCCGTTCGGCCTGGTCGGCGGCCGGCTCTACCACGTGGCGACCGACTACGACCGGTACTTCGGGCCGGGCAAGGACCCGCTGGACGCGCTGCGGATCTGGGACGGCGGGTTAGGCATCTGGGGGGCGATCGCGCTCGGCGGGGTCGGCGCGTGGATCGGCTGCCGGCGGCGCAAGGTGCCGCTGCCCGCGTTCGCCGACGCCGTGGCGCCGGGCATCGCGGTCGCGCAGGCCATCGGACGGCTCGGCAACTACTTCAACCAGGAACTCTACGGCGGCGACACCACCCTGCCGTGGGGTCTGGAGATCTACCGCCGGGTCAACGAGCAGGGCTTCGACGACCCGCTGGGCGGGGTGGCGGTCAACAACATCCCGGAACGCATCGTCCACCCCACGTTCCTCTACGAACTGCTGTGGGACCTCGCCGTGGCCGCCCTGGTCGTCTGGGCCGACCGGCGCTACCGCCTGGGCCACGGCCGCGCGTTCGCGCTGTACGTCGCCGGCTACACCGCCGGCCGCACCTGGATCGAACTGATGCGCACCGACCCCGCCCGCGAGGTGTTCGGCCTGCGCATCAACGTCTGGGTCTCGATCGTCGTGTTCCTCGGCGCCGTCGCCTACCTCATCTGGGCCAAGCGCCTCGGCCCGCGCGAGGATCTCGCCGCCCTCACCGCCCCGAAGGACGCCGACACCACTGAAGCGGAACCCGCCGACTCCGAAGCGGAACCGGCCGAGGACGCCACCGACGATGCCGAGGTCGATGTCGAGGACGAGCCGGCTCCCGCCGAAGCGGCTGAGGAGCCCGCCAACGTCCCCGCCGGCAAGCCCGACGACCCCGACGAGGAACCCGCCAAGGAAGACCCCAAGCCCTAGCGGACCAGCCCCTTTGCGGTGACGAGCGGAAGGTCCAGCGCGGTGAGCAGGCCCGGGGGTGCGGCGACCACGGCCGGGATGGCGTTGACCAGGCGCATGGCGGTGGCCTTGAGCCCGGCGGTGTTGTGGTCGCCGTCGGTGGCGAGCAGTTGCAGGTCGAGGGTGTAGTTGGGTTCGCCGGTGATCTCGACCCGGTAGCAGCCCGCGCCGGCGGGTTGGGGCCAGTCGGGAGCGAGGTCGGGGTGCAGGCGGGTGACGTGCTCCAGGACGCAGACGGCCCGGGTGCCGACCATGCCGCGCACCTCGAAGCGCAGCGCGGCGGCGGTGCCGGTCTCGATGGTGCCGGCGGCGGCCGGGATCGGGAACGGGGCGGGCAGGCGCTCGTAGGACTGCTCCACCGCGTCCAGCTCCACGCCGAGGCCCGCCGCGAGCTGGCGCACCACGCTGCCCCAGGCCAGCGTCAGCACGCCGGGTTGGAGCAGTAACGGCTTGTCCGTCAAGGGTTTGCCGAAACCCATGATGTCGAACAGGACCTTGGCGTTGTCGTAGGTGCTGTAGTCCAGGATCTCCAGGCAGCGGACCTGCTCGATCCGTTGGCACACCGAGGTGAGCACCAGGGGCAGCCAGTCGTTGGCGAAACCGGGATCGACGCCGTTGACCCACAGCGACGCCCCGCCCGCCCGGGCCGCGGCGTGCAGCGGTTCCAGTGCCTCATCCGGCACGATCCCTTGCGGGAACTGGAGGAAGACCGGCGAACTGGACACCACGTTGATGCCGGCGCGCAGGAACCGGGTGAGGTCCTCGATCGCCTCGGTCAGCCGGTCGTCGGCCATCGCGGTGTAGACCACGCAGTCCGGCCGCAGGGCGAGCAGCCCGTCGGCGTCACCGGTCGCGACGACCCCGAGATCGCGGCCCAACCCGGCCAGCTCGCCGGCATCCCGGCCGATCTTGTCCGAAGTGGACACCCAGACGCCGGCCAGGTCGAGGTCGGGCCGCGCGTCGATGCCGGCGATCGCGTGCCGGCCGACGTTTCCGGTGCTCCACTGCACCACCCGGTAGGTCATGAGAGGTCCGGGAGGCCGAGGTCGAGGTTGGGCGCCTGGGTGCCGCCATCCACCTCGAGCACCTTGCCGGTGACGAAACCGCCTGCGGGCGCGGCGAGGAACAGCGCGGTGGCGGCGACCTCCTCGGCGGATCCGATGCGCCGCAACGGGGTCGCCTGTTCCATCCGGCCCCGGATCTCGTCGCTGGTGAGCACGATGGACAACGCCGAGGTGGCCACCGAGCCGACCGCGATCGCGTTCACCCGGATCCGCGGCGCCAGGTCGAACGCCGCCAGTTCGGTGAAGTGTGCGAGCGCGGCCTTCGCGGTGCCGTAGGCGAGGAATCCCCGCCCGCTGACCCGGCCCATGACCGAGGAGATGTTCACCACCGCACCGCCGCCGTGCTCGAGCATGATCGGCACCGCGGCCCGGGTGAGCACGTGCGCCGTGCCCACGTTGAACCGGAACGCCTCTTCCAGGAACTCGGCGTCGGTTTCCAGGAACGGCCGGGGATACGTGCCGCCGACGTTGTTGATCACGATGTCCAGCCGGCCGAACTCGTCCCGCGCCGCCGGAGCCAGTGCCGCCGCGGCGTCGAGATCGGACAGATCGGCCGGCACCACCAGCGCCCGCCGCCCGGCCTCGCCGACCCGCTTGGCGACGTCGGCGAGATCGCTCTCGGTCCGGGCGGAGATCACCACATCCGCGCCCGCCTCGGCCAGCGCGAGCGCCGTCGCCGCCCCGATGCCCCGCCCCGCGCCCGTCACCACGGCGACCTTTCCGGTCAACCGGAACAGATCCAGGATCATGGTGGGAAACGTAACAGGTTCTAATTCGCTCCGGGAGAGGTCCGCGACGGCGCGACCACCAACTGCCCGCGCGCGGTGTGCAGCACCTCCACCTCGGCGGCGTAGTGCCGGCCGACCGTCGCGCTGGTGAGCACCTCGGCGGGCGTGCCGGCGGCCACCACCCGGCCGCCGTCGAGCAGCAGCAGCCGGTCGGCGTACTGGGCGGCGAAGGTCAGGTCGTGCAGCGTGCTCACCACGGTGGTGCCGTCCTCGGCGCGCAGCCGGTCGACCAGGTCGAGCAGGGCCTGGGCGTGGCCGATGTCCAGCCCCGTGGTCGGTTCGTCGAGCAGCAGCAGTCCGGCCTGCTGGGCCAGCACCCGGGCCAGCACCGCGCGCTGCCGTTCGCCGCCGGACAGCGTGCGCAGCAGCCGGCCGGCCAGTGCGGACAGGTCGAGCCGGGCCAGCACCTGCTCGACGATGGCCAGGTCCCCGCGGCCCTCGCGGGCCAGTGGGCCGAGGTGCGGGGTGCGGCCGAGCAGCACGTAGTCGGTGACCGAAAGCCCGTCCGGCAGCACCGGAATCTGTGGGGCGTAACCGATCCGGCGAGCCCGCTCGCGATCGCGCAGCGCGCTGGCCGGAGCCTCGTCGAGCAGGATCTCGCCGGTGCTGGCCACCAGCCCGGCGATCGCCTTGAGCAGCGTGGACTTTCCGGCCCCGTTCGG
>NZ_DASTBH010000121.1:0-11480 GCF_035712165.1 Actinophytocola sp.
CCCGTTGACCAGGACGGCGGTCGTGGCCGGCGCTGACGGGGTGATCGTCGACGTGCACCCCCAGCCCGACACCGCCCTGTGCGACGGCCCGCAGGCCCTCATCGGCGAAGACCTCCCCGAACTCGCCCGCACCTTCCGCGAGCTCGCCGCCTACATGGGCCGGGACCTGACCGGCCGGGGCCACCTGCGCAGCGCCTGAAGTAGTAGTCCGCCTGAGAAGGGGTCCCGGGCCACGGCCCAGGACCCCTTTTTCGTTGCCAGTCCTAACTGTCCACGGGCATCGGGTCGATCTTGAACAGCTCGGTGAACAGGGCGACCAGCGCCGGGTCACCGAAGTACTTGAGGCTGCCGGTCGCGATCGCCTCGGCTGCGGACAGCTCGCCGGTCAGCATCGGCATCAGCGTCTCGCCCGGCTCGAGCACCAGGTCGGCGCCGGCCAGCGGCCCCTCACCGGTCTCGATGACGCCGTCGTCGATCCGGGCGTGCACCACGATGTCGTCGAGGTTGAGCTGGTAGCTGACCTGAATGCCGGCGGCCGCCTCGGGATCGAACATGGTCCGCAGGGCCATCCGCACCGAGTCGTTGGTGGCCACGTCCTCGGGCCGGGGGGCACCGAGCAGCCGGGCGCCCCAGCGACCGAGCCGGATCATCGCGTCGTCCAGGTCCCGGCCGAAGGCGGTCAGCCGGTACCGGGTCTCCCCGTCGGTGTCCTGCACCTGCCGCACCACGCCGCTGTGCTCGAGCTCGCCCAGCCGGGCCGACAGGATGTCCGTCGACGCGCTCGGGAAGCCCTGGTTCAGCTCGTGGAACGACTTCGGGCGGACCAGCAGGTCCCGGATGATCATCGGCGACCAGCGCTCGCCGACCACCTCGATGGCCCGGGAAAGCCCGCAGTACTGCCCGTAGGTGCGCCTGGTCATGGTCTGCAGCTGGGAGATGACGGCCTCCATGTAGGAGGACTCCGCGGAGTTGATCGCCATCTGCTGTTCGAAGTCGAGCCCCGCGTCATCCTGCTGCCTCGTCGCGTTGGTCGTGAACTGAAACTTGTCACTCGCTATCGTCACGCCCTGCTGGTCGAAAACCAGCTTCCACTGCGCGTCCGTCATTGCGCGTCCAATCTCTCCGGTCCTCGGACTCACCCATCACTCACCACGCGAAATGCCAACTCCGCGCGGCTACGCCGACCTGACTGCGCTCGCCGGCGGCGCGAGCTGGTGATAGGCACCGGCGAAGAACAGCAACGCGTCCCGGTTGGTCCCCCGGCTCGACGTGAGCACCGTGCCGAGGAAGATCGAGTGGTCGCCGCCGTGGTAGACCTCGGTCAGCCGGCATTCCAACCACGCCAGGGCGCCGACCAGCAGGGGAGTGCCGGTCTGCGGTCCGGGCACCCAGTCCACCCGGTCGAACTGGGCCATGCCGACCGGCCGGGTGCGGTCGGCGAAGTACCGGGCCAGGTTCTGCTGGTCGGCCGCGAGCAGCGACACCCCGAAGCTGCGGGTCACCAGGATCGCCTCGTGGATCCGCGCCGGCCGGGCCACGCAGCACAGCGCCAGCGGCGGATCCAGCGACACCGAGGAGAACGCGTTCGCGGTCATGCCGTGCCCGTGGTCGCCACCGGCGGTCAGCACGGTCACGCCGGTGGCGAACTGACCCATCACCTCGCGCAGCGACGCCGGGACCATCCCGTGCTGCTGCAACGGGACCACCTCACCGTCCGCCGACATGTCATCCTCCCGTCGCCGTGGACACCGCGCGCCGGCCGGCCTGCGCGCTGGTGAAGGGGGCCAGCGCCTCCCGCAACGCGGCCGGAACCCGGGAGGGCACCGTCGCGTTGTTCGGTCCGCGCATACAGGCGATCCGCTGTTTGCCTTGCGCCACAAGGGTTTCCGCTCCGTCCTTGAGGCGCACGTAGTCGAAGCCGAACTCGATCTGGGTCTGGGTCAGCTCCTCCAGGCGCATCCGCACGGACAGCTCGTCGAACGCGGTGATCTCGGCGAAGAACTCACACTCGGCCTTGAGCGTGAACAACTTCAGGTCGTCCTCCATCACCTCGGCGAGCACGCCGGGCGCCATGTCGATGAGGAACTGTTCGCGGCACTTGCCCTGCCAACGCAGATAGTTGACGTAGTACACGTTGCCGACGAAGTTGGTCTCCTCGAACCCGACCGTATGGCGCAGCTCGTAATAGTTGGTCATGACTGTCAGTCGTCTCCCGCCAGAACGGCGAACACAACGGAGTTGGGTCCGGCGTTCAGCCTCGTTATCCAGGTGGCCACCTTCGCCGAACCGGCGGAGAGCACCACCCAACCGTCGCCGTGTGCCCGGTCGACGGTCAGCGTCGGGGTGGTCACCCCGCTCTTGCGCAGGCACTCCAGCGCGCACCACACCCGGGTGCCTGCCACGTCGGCGTTCTCGCCGGTCTCGGCGATCACCAGCTCGCGCACCCGCAGCAGGTCGGGGCCGAGCAGTCCGGCCCAGTCCTCGGCGCTGCGGTGCGCCACCGTCTCCACATCGCAGCCCAGCCGGCCGGACCCGGTCACCACCAGGCTCACCCCGGCGCTGTGCGAGGCGGAGATCTCGGCGCCGTCCAACTCCGGCTTGCCGTCCGGCCGGTGCCGCACGGTCACCGGAGTGCCCATGGCGCGGCCGGCGGCGAGCTGGGTCTGCACCCGGCGGTCGGCCGGCACGCCCGGCTGGGGGTCGGGTTCGACGACCACCGCGCGGCTGCCGCCGAGCACCCGCTCCAGCGAGCGCTCCAGGTAACCGCTGAGCATCGCGGGCGACCACGGGCCGGAGCCGTCCTTCTTGCGCACCGCCCGCAGCGCCAGGCCCTGCCAGCGCTCCACCAGCTGACCGGACGGGTCGAGCACGTCCACGTCGTAGACGTAGCTGTCGCCGTCCTGCGACCGCTCCCGGGCGTCCATGATCACGAACTCCACCTGCTGGTCGGCCGGTTCGGCCAGGTACAGCTGCTCGATCCCCTGCGGCAGCAGCGTGGCGTCCGGCACGCAGCACTGGATCGCGTGCATCACCGCGTCGCGGGTGCCCGGATCGGCCAGCACCTGGTCCTGGGGCAGGTACGCGGCGAACCACGGCGCCGGGGTGGTCGTGGACAGCTCGGCCACCGCGTGCCGGGCGCTCGCCCGCCGGTAGTTGAGCAGCCGCTGGAACCGCTTGCCCTGGAACAGCACGCTGCCGTACAGCTCGGTGCCCGGGTCGACCGGCACCTTGGGCAGTTCCAGCGCCTCCCGGGTCGGGCCGTCCTCGGGCAGGGCCGGCCGCGGCAGCCGCAGCGTCGCCCGGAAGTGGTCGGCGCTGAAGCCGGTGTCCTCGGCCCGGATGGCCACCGACACCGTCTCGTCGTCCTGGACCAGTGCCGCCAGCCGGACCGCCGTGGTGTGGCCGGGCCGAACCACGACCGGGCGCAGGAACTCCACGTCGGACAGCAGCGGGGTGGCGGTGCGGCCCAGTGCCGCGGTGGCCACCTGGGTCATCGCCTCCATCCCGACCACGGCGGGGAACAGCAGGTCGCCGTCCAGCTGGTGGTCGGTCAGGTAGGGGTCACCGCCCTGGGACAGCTCCACCTCGGTGATCAGCTCGACATCCGGGTAGTGCACCAGCACCCGGTCGACGAACCGGGTCAGCGGCAGCTCCTGGCTGAGGTCCAGGGGCAGGGTGGGCAGCCCGCCCATCCGGCCGCTGACCGTCAGGATCGGCCCGGCCGACGGGTCGGCCAGCACCTGGCGCAGCACGGCCAGACCGTTCTCCAGGGAGATCGGGGTGATGCCGTCGCGCACCAGGGCCTCGACCACGCCGAGCTTCTCGCCCATGCCGACGCCGGACCACACCGACCACTCCAGGGCCAGCGCCCGCGCCTGCGGGTGCGCCGCCTGGAAGTCGGCGGTCAGCTCGGACATCCAGTCGTTGGCGGTCGAGTAGTGCGCCTCGCCGCGCAGCCCGGCCCGGCCGATGATGCTGCCGAACGTCACCAGCAGCTTCATCCGGTCCTGGTCCACCGCGTCGAGCAGCAGGCGCAGCCCGGCGATCTTGGGGGCGAGCGCGTTGTGGAACGTCTCCTCGGTCAGGTTGGGCAGCGCGGACGGCTCGTTGCGGCCGGCGCCGTGCATGATCGCGGTCACCGGGCCGAGGTTGGCCTCGAACGCGGCCACCGCGGCGGCCACCTGGGCCGGGTTGGTGACGTCCGCGCGCTCGTAGCGGTAGACCACGCCCGCCGCGGCCATCCGGGCCAGGTTGGCCGTCAGCTCCTCGTCGCCGCCCGGCTCGTCCCGGCCGACCAGCGCCAGCTTGGCGCCGGAGTCCTTGGCCATGGCCAGCGCGCACTCGGCGGTGATGCCCTTGCCGCCACCGGTCACCAGCAGCACGTCCGAGCCGTCCAGCGGGGTGCCGGTGCGCGGCTCGGCGGGCGCCTGCAGGACCCGCAGCACCGGGGCGGTGCGCTGACCGTCGGCGGTGTAGCGGACCTCGCTGAACGTGGTGGTGGCGGCGGCGTCGGTGACCACCCGCCGGACCGCCTCGTCCACCTCGGCCGCGTTCGACGGGGCGAGGTCGGCCAGCGTGACGATCGTGGTCGGCACGCCGGTGGCCTCCAGGAACGCGGTGCGGGCGAGGCCGGAGGCCCCGTACTTGCCCTGCACCACGACGAACCGGACGCCGGCCGGTGCGGCCGCGACCACCTTGCCCGCCTCGAGGAACAGACCGACGTGCGCCTCGCCGTTGTCCGGCAGGCACAGCAGCACGCCGTCGCCGATGCCGGCCGCCGCCAGCGCCGCCCGCAACCGCTCGGCGAGCGGGTGGCCGGCCGGCGCGAACACCTGCCAGCTGCCCTCCGGGCCGGTGCCGACGGTGACGCGCGGCGGTCTGGCCGGCAGGTAGTCGACCGAGAACGGCCGCACCCACGGCGCCACCCCGGGCGCCTCGGCGCTGCCCCGGCCGCCGTCGCCGCCCTGCGCGGTGTCGGCCAGCTCGTCGATCAGGTCGGCGAGCTCGCCGAGCGAGACCGTGGCGAAGCTGGTGGTCAGCTCCAGGGTCGGCCGGCCGAGCTGGCGGGTGACTTCGTTGACGATCTGGCCGACGGTGATGGAGCTCAGGTGCAGGTCGTCCAGCGGATGGGTGTCCGCGGTGACGGTCTCCAGCGGCAGCTCGACCCGCTCGGCGGCGAGCCGGCGCAGCAGGTCCAAAGTAGACGGACCGTCCTCGCCCGCCTCGGCGCCGGCGGCGGCCGCCTCGGCGGCACCGGCCGCCGGGGCCTCCGCGCCCAGCACGGTCAACCCCACCGACAGGTCGGGGGCGGCCTCGCACGGGCTGGACAGGAACGTGAACGAGCCGTCCAGCGGCAGCGGGCGCAGCACCCGGCCGGCGAACAGCGCCGCGGTGTCCACCGGGGCGCCCAGCGCGAACGCGGCGCCCACCACGGACAGCAGCGAGCTCAGCGACGGGCTGTCGGTGTCAACGGAGAGCACCGGCGTGTCCGGCGCGATGTCCCGCAGCAGTCCGGCGAGCACCCGGCCGGGGCCCACCTCGACGGCCAGGTCGGCGTCGCCGGCCGCGCGGGCCGCCGCCTCGTGGAAGCGCACCGGGAACAGCACCTGGTCGCGCAGCAGCACCCGCAGGTCGGTGTCCGGGTCGAGCAGGTCACCGGTCACCGTGGAGGCCACCGCGCGGGTGGGCCGGCTGAAGTCGAACTCGGTCAGCCGCGCGGTCATCGCCACCGCGGCCGGTTCCACCAGCGGCGAGTGGAAGGCGTGCGAGACGTTGATCCGGGTCGCGGTCACGCCGGCCAGCCGGGCCCGGTCGCACACCCGGTCCACCGCGTCGGCCGGACCGGAGATCACCGTCTGCCGCGGGCCGTTGTAGCCGGCGATCACCACCGGTTCCGTCCCGAACAGCTCCTCGGCCTGCCCCGGCGTGGTGGCCAGGCCCGCCATCGCGCCGCCGCCCTGGCTGGCGTTGGCCATGACCTGGCCGCGCGCCTTGGCCAGGCGCAGCACGTCGTCGGTGTCCAGGGCGCCGGCCCAGGCCAGCGCGGTCAGCTCGCCGAGGCTGTGCCCGACGGCGACGTCGGCGGACACGCCGAGGCGCTCCAGCACCCGCAGCGCGGCGACGGAGCCCGCGACGATCCGCGGCTGGGCCACCTCGGTGGCCGTCTGGTCGCCGCCGGTGGGCACGCCTGCCGCGGCGAACACCGCCTCGGCGTCGGCGAACCGGCGCCGGATGGCGCCGATGGCGCCGCGTCCCGAACCCTGGCCCGGGAACAGGTAGGCGATCTTGCCGGCGGCGTCGCGGTGGTCCAGGAACACCCCGTCGACGCCGAACACCCGCTGCTCGCCCGCGTCCAGCGCGGTCAGCAGCCGGCTCAGCTTGCGGCCGGCGTCCTCCGGGTTGCCGGCCACGACCGCGGCCCGCACCGGCCCGCCGGACAGCTCCCCGGCCAGCGCGCCGGCCAGGTCGGCGAGCTCGGCGAAGGACAGCGCGGCCACCAGGTCGACCAGCCCGGCGACCCGCTCGCGCAGGCCGGCGGCGTCGGCGGCGTCCAGCAGCAGCAGTTCGGCGTCCTGCCGGCTGCCGACCAGCTCGACGGCCTTGCCGGGCAACTCGGCCCGGCGGGTGGCGCCGGGCGCCTGCTCGAGCGCGATGTGCGTGTTGATGCCGCCGAAGCCCATCGCCGACACACCGGCCCGGACCGGGGTGTCCGAGGGCCACAGCTGCGCCTCGCGCGGCACGAACAGCGCCGGGTTGTCGCCGGTGAGCTTGGGGTGCGGCTCGTAGTGCCCGGTGGCCGGCGGGATCACCTGGTGGTACACGGAAAGCGCGGCCTTGATCAGTCCGCCGACACCGGCAGCCGCCTTGGTGTGGCCGAAGTTGCCCTTGACCGAGCTGACCGCGGCCGGGCGGGCCGCCGGGTCGGAGTTGCGCCGGGCCGAGCCCAGCGCCTCCAGCTCGGTCGCGTCGCCGAGCGCGGTGCCGGTGCCGTGGCCCTCGAAGTAGCCGACGGTGTCCACGCCGTACCCGGCGCGGCTGTAGGCGCGGCTGATCGCCAGCCGGTGCCCGGCGGCCTCCGGTCGGGTGATGCCGCCCTTGCCGTCCGAGGAGATGCCCCACCCGGTGACCGAGGCGTAGATCCTCAGGTCGCGGGCGATCGCGTCCTCCTCGCGCATCAGCACGATGACGCCGGAGCCCTCGCCGGGCCAGAACCCGTTGGAGTCCTTGTCGTAGATCTTCATCTCGCCGGTGGCCAGCGCGCCGGTCTTGGCGAAGCCGATCACCTCGAAGGGATCGATGGACAGGTCGACGCCGCCGGCCAGGCAGACGTCGAGGTCGCCGTCGGACAGCGCCTTGGCCGCGGTGGCGATGGACAGCAGCGAGGAGGAGCACGCGCCGTCCACGGTGAAGCCGCCGCCGCCGAGGTCGAAGTAGTTGCAGATGCGGCCGGCGATGGTGTTGGCCAGGCCGCCGGCCAGGGTGTCCTCGTCGATCGGCGGGAACGGCGCCTTGTAGACCGGTTCCAGGTCGCGCAGGAAGGCGCTGGTCTCGTCGTCGTCCCAGCCCTTGGCGGACAGCGCCGCGGCGAGCGTGCGCCGGACGTAGGGCCAGCGCAGGCGCATCAGGTTGGCGCGGGAGAACTCTCCGGTGAGGCTGTTGCCCAGCACCACGCCGGTGGCGTGCTTGGGCAGGCCCGCGGCGTTCGGGAAGCCGGCGTCGGCCAGTGCCGCCGCGGCGACCTCCAGGGCCAGCCAGTGCGTGAGATCGGTGGACCGGTAGGTGCTGCCCGCGACCGTATACTTGAGACGGTCGAACTCGTAGTCCCGCAGCACGGCCGCTTTGCTGGAATAGAAGCGATCCGGCGCGTTCTGGTCGGGCGAGTAGTAGTCCGCCTGGTTCATCCGTTGGTCGGGCAGCCTTCTGAAGGCCCGGCGCCCGGCCAGAATGTTCTCCCAGAGATCTTCAGTACTGGCGGCGTCGGGGTAACGAAGTCCGATGCCGACGATCGCGATCCGCACGGTGCTCAACCTGTACCGCCTATTCTCGATGACCAACCGACCCCAGTCGGCGCGCCTGGTTACGCCCGGCCGCATATCGCGGCAAACCCGCCGAGTCCGGCGACAGCCCTCGACAACTTCCTTAGCTTGCCTCGTCAAGGGTGCACCAGTGCCATGGCGGATTACTTCTCCTCATGTGCCGTTCACCCGTGTTCTCCGAGCGTGCGGTACTGCTCGGCGCATGATCATCACAGGGCGGCATACCGCATTGCCGGAGATGCGCGGCCAAGATTGCCCGCCTGAACATGGCATTACCCCACCAGCGGAGGAATCGATGCCATCGCTTCTCGGTTCGCTGCGCCAGTACGTGCTGGCGCCGAAGCTGTCCACCGTCACGTTCGCCGAACGTGGTTTCCCCGGCGCCGGCTCGCCGGCCGCCGAGCGGCTGGAGGCCATCCCGCAGTCGGTGGTGTGCGGGTTCGAGTGGGGTATCGCCGCCAGGGATCTGTGGGACGTGCAGCGCCGGCTGGAACTGGTGGAGGCCGAGCAGCGCGGGTTCGCCTACGAGGGCGCGGCGATGGCGTTCGCGGTCCGCGACGCGATGGCCGGCGGCAGCGGCCGGCGCACCCGCGAGCTGCTGCTCGGACCGGGCGCGCCGCACGTGTTCCTCACCTACATCGGCATCGGGTTCGCCATGGCCAGGCTGCCGAGGCCGTTGTGGCGCAACATCATTCCCGACCTGACCGACTCGCCGTACTACCCGACCATGACCTGGCTGGCGGTGGACGGCTACGGCTTCGACCTCGCCTACTTCCACACCCGCCGCTACGTCGACGAGCAGCGGGTGCCGGCGCCGTATCCCTGGGAGGGATCGGCCGACTACTTCCCGCGTGCCGTGGACCAGGGCATCGGCCGGGCGCTGTGGTTCATCCACGGGGCCGACCCGGCGGCGGTCACCGCGGCGGTCAACCGGTTCGCGCCGCAGCGCCGGCCGGACCTGTGGAGCGGGGTGGGGCTGGCCGCCACGTTCGCGGGCGGGTGTCCGGCCGATGGCCTGGCCGTGCTGCGCGCCGCGTCCGCGGAGCACTGGCCGCAGTTGGGCGTCGGCGTGGTCTTCGCGATCAAGGCGCGGACCTTCGCCGGCCACGTGCCGGCGCATTCGGAGCTGGGCGCCACGACGCTGGCCGGCCTGTCCGTCGCCGACGCGGTGGCGATCGCCGACCGCACCGAGGCCTACCCCGACGACGGGGACCAGGCGGTGCCGGTCTACGAGCGGTGGCGGGGCCGCATCCGAGAACACCTCACCGCCGCCGCAGCGCCGCCGGCCGACCGGAAAGCCGGCTGAGACGCCAACCCACGAGAAGACGGTTAGGGGATTGAAACATGGCCGGTTCCTGGCGAGCCCTCCGGCGTCGCCTGCTCACTCCGGACGATTCCGAGACGAGCATTGACAAACGCGGCTTCCACAAGAAGTCGCCGGCCGCGCAGGAAAGGCTCGAGACCGTCGGGAAGACGTTTCTGCGGGGTTATGCCTACGCGGTGGAGGCGCGGGTTCCGGCGGACGCGATAGCCGCGCTGGAACAGGTGCCGGACTGGGCGCGCGGCTTCGCCTACGAGGGCGCCGGGATGGGCCTGGCCGTGCTCGACGGCATGCCCTTCGGCCGGTCCGACAACGTCCGCCGGTTCCTCGCCGAGCCGCGCGCCGAGGCCTACCGCTACCTGGTCTACGTGGGCATCGGCTGGGCCATGGCCCGGCTGCCGCGGTTCCGCTGGCCCCGGCCGGCCAGCCTGGACCCGGTGCTGGTGCCGCTGGTGCTCGACGGCTACGGCTTCCACCAGGCGTACTTCCACACCGCCCGGTATGTCGAGGCCCAGTACCAGAACCCGCGCTTCCCGTGGCCGGGCGGCCCGCACGGGTCGTACGCCAACAACGCCATCGACCAGGGCATCGGCCGGGCGCTGTGGTTCATCGGCGGCACCGACCCGGAGCGGGTGGCCGACCTGATCGAGGCGTTCCCCGCCGCCCGGCGCCCCGACCTGTACAGCGGCACCGGTCTGGCGGCGACCTACGCGGGCGGTGTCGAGGAGTCCGAGCTACGGGCGCTGGTGCGCCGCGCCGGTGAGTTCGGCGGCAACCTGGCGCAGGGCAGCGCGTTCGCCGCCGACGCCCGGGTGCGCGCCGGCATCGTGCCCCCGCACAGCGCCCTGGCCACCGGGGTGCTCTGCGGTGCGACGCCGCAGGAGGTGGCCCGGATCGTTGGCGAGCACCGCCCGGTGCACGCGGTCGAGGGCGAGCTGCCGGCCTATGAGGTGTGGCGGCAGCGGCTCGCCAGTGAATTTGTTTCCCTTGGAGGTGTCAACTCATGACCGCGATACTTGGGCTGTTGCGCCGGCAGCTGACCGGTGTCATCGCGCTCGTGGTCGTCGTCGGGTTCTTCTTCGCGGTCACGCTGCCGCAGAGCTCGGCCGAGGAACGCAACGACCTGGCGAGCGACTACGCGTTCACCGGCCACAGCCTGGCCCTGCCCCCGTCGGCCAAACAGCAGACGATGAGGCAGGTCAACCAGGCCTACAAGCACATCGACGCGTGGATGTCCTCGGTCGGCGCGGCGGTCGCCCTGAACGACCTGGACGGCGACCGGCTGCCCAACGACCTGTGCGTGGTCGACCCGCGTACCGACCAGGTGATCATCACGCCGGCGCCGGACCGGAACATCAAGCGCTACCTGCCGTTCGCCCTCAACCCGGCGCCGCTCCCGGTCGACAGCACGATGGCCCCGATGGGCTGCGTGCCCGCCGACCTCAACGAGGACGGCCGGCTGGACCTGCTGGTCTACATGTGGGGCCGGACCCCGATCCTCTACCTGCGGAAGGCGAACGTCGGCACGCTGTCCGCCGATGCCTTCCAGCCGTCCGAGGTGCTGCCCGGCGTCGAGTCCGGCGGCCGGTACGTCGGTCCACAGTGGAACTCCAACGCGGCGACCGTCGCCGACATCGACGGGGACGGCCACGACGACATCTTCGTCGGCAACTACTTCCCGGACAGCCCCGTTCTCGACCCCACCAAGAACGGCGGCGTGACGATGAACCACTCGTTGTCGCACGCCCAGAACGGCGGCGGCAAGATCATCCTGCTGTGCTCGGGCGCCACCGCGGGCGACCGTCCCACCGCGACGTTCCAGCGGGCGCCGGAGGAGGCGCTGCCCGAGGAGGCCCGGCACGGTTGGACGCTGGCGGTCAGCGCCACCGACCTCGACGCCGACCAGCGGCCCGAGCTGTACATCGCCAACGACTTCGGTCAGGACCGGTTGCTGTACAACGAGTCCACCCCCGGAAAGGTGAAGTTCTCCAACACCAGGACGGACCGCACCCCCGGCACCCCGAAGTCCAAGCGGATCGGTGACGACTCGTTCAAGGGCATGGGCATCGACTTCGGCGACTTCAACCACGACGGCCTCTACGACGCGTTCGTGTCCAACCTCA
>NZ_DASTBH010000122.1:0-74708 GCF_035712165.1 Actinophytocola sp.
GGTGGGGTTGGGTGGGCCAGGGCGAGGAGGGCCGGCTCGTTGAGTTTGCCGCGGTCGGTGACCGGGAAGGCCGGGATGCCGACGACGGCGGCCGGGCGGTGGTGTGGGAGCAGCGACTTGGCCAGGCGGTCGGGCGCGCCGGCGGGGGCGGCTGGCACGCAGAATGCGACCAGCTCGTCGGTGAGCCCGGCGGGGTCGCGTCGGGACAGCACTCGGCAGTCGGCCACCTCCGGCAGCAGCCGGCGAATCTGTGCCTCCACCTCGGCCGGTTCCACCCGGTGGCCGCGAACCTTGACCTGCCGGTCGGCCCGGCCCCGGAACCGGAGCAACCCGTCGGCGCCCCAGACTCCGATGTCGCCGGTCCGGTAGACCCGCACGGGGGCCCCGTCCAACAACACCGTGCCGAAGCGTTCGGCGGTGCGCTCCGGGTCGCCGAGGTAGCCGATGGCCAGGCCGGAGCCGGCCAGGCAGATCTCGCCCGGCTCGCCCACCGCGCACATCCGGTCGCCGGCCAGCACCAGCACCCGCGTCCCGGGCACCGGCCGGCCGAGCGGGATGCCGTCCGGCCGGGCGCAGTCGGCCGCGGTGATCCGGTGGGTGGTGGCGAACACCGTGCTCTCCACCGGCCCGTAGCCGTTGAGCAGCACGATCGTGGGATGCCGGCGCAGGAACCGGGCGACGTGGTCCGGACAGAGGCGCTCGCCGCCGATCATGACCTGGCGCAGCCCGGTGAACGCGTCCGGATCCTCGTCCACGGCCAGGTTGAACAGGCTGCTGGTGAGCCACGCGGTGTCCACGCCGTGCCGGGCCACCCCGTCGCGAAGGGCGTGCGCCGACAGGTACGGCTCGGTCACCAGCACCGACGTCCCACCGCCGAGCAGCACCGACCACAGCTCCAGGGCGAAGGCGTCCCACGGCCCGGGTGCGGCCAGCGGCATCACGCTGGTGGCGGTGAACCGGGCGAAGCCGTGTGGCCCGAACAGCCGCGCGATCGCCCGGTGCGGGGTCAGCACGGCCTTGGGCGTGCCGGTGGTGCCGGAGGTGAGGAAGACGCAGCACGGGTCGGCCGCGCGCACGGTCGCCGGGGTGAACCCGCGGGACGGCGGGAACGGACCCACGGGCCGGTCCACCACGACCGGCGGGGCCAGGACCGAGAGCAGGTCGTCGATCCGCTCCGCCGGCCAGTCCGGGTCGAGCAGCGCGTACGCCGCGCCGGTCTTGAGCACCGCGAGCAGCGCGGTGACCAGTTCGGTGCACCTGGGCAGCAGGATCGGCACCACCCGGCCGGGACCAGCGCCTGCGGCGGTGAGCCGGGCGGCCCAGGCGTCGGCGGCGCGGTCCAGTTCGGCGTAGGTCACGGTGCGCGAGCCGGAGACGAGCGCCGCAGCGCCGGGCCGGCGCCGGGCCAGCCGGGCGAGCGTCTCGTGCAGGCCTTCGTCGGGGCCGCAGTCCGGGCCCCCGACCGTCCAGCTCCGATCTGGCTGCACCCTCATCAGCTCCTTCGCATGAATGGAGGTAGACCCGAATTGCCAATCGAAGACAACGTATTGCCTCGAACTTGACTATTGGGGCACTGTGGGTTCATGGCCCGCGACCGATCACTCGACATCGCCGTGACCGGGATCTCCGCCCGGTTGCCCGGACCCGCGCAGCCCGACAAGTGGTGGACGGCGCTGACCGAAGGCCGGGTGCTGACCACCCGGTACGAGCGAGCGGACCTGCTCGCCGCCGGCGCGCCCGCCGCCCTGGTCGACGACCCCGACTACGTCCCGGTCCGGGGTCACCTGCCGGACGCCGACCGGTTCGACAACACGCTGTTCCGGGTCAGCCCGCGCGAGGCGGAGATGATGGACCCGCAGCACCGGCTGATGCTGGAGACCGCGTGGGCGGCGCTGGAGGACGCCGGCACCGGCCCGTTCGACCGGGCGCCGACCACCGCGGTGTACGCCTCGGCCAGCGGCAGCGGCTACCTGCGCGCCATGGTCGCGGGCGGCCGGCTCGACCCGCTGACCCTGGAGGACGCGCTGCACGGCACCGAGCCGGACTTCATGGCCAGCCTGATCTCCTACAAGCTCGGCCTGACCGGGCCGGCCGTCGCCGTGCAGACCGCCTGCTCCTCCTCGCTGGTCGCGGTGCACATGGCCATCCAGGCGCTGCTGTCCGGCGACTGCGACCAGGCCCTGGTGGTGGCCGCCGGGATCGGCTTCCCGCAGGCCGGACACCTGCACGTGCGCGGCGGCATCCTGTCCGCGACCGGGGTGTGCCGGCCGTTCGACGAGAGCGCCGACGGCGTGGTGGTCGGCTCCGGCGTGGCCGCCGTGGTGCTGCGCCGGTTACCCGACGCGCTGACCGGGGGCCCGCAGCCGTACGGCGTCATCCTGGGCACCGCGATCAACAACGACGGCAGCGCCAAGGCCGGCTACTACGCCCCGTCGGTCGGCGGTCAGGAGGCGGTGATCCGGGCGGCGCTGCGGGCGGCCGACGTGGACGCCCGGTCCGTCGGCTACCTCGAGGCGCACGCCACCGGCACCCGGCTGGGCGACCCGATCGAATGGGCCGCGGCCACCGCCGCGTACGGCGGGATGGGCGCCCGCGCCGGGCAGATCGCGGTCGGCGCGGTCAAGGCCAACATCGGCCACCTGGACAACGCCGCGGGCCTCGCCGGGCTGATCAAGGCGCTGCGCGTGGTCTGCGCGGGCGTGCTGCCCCCGGTCGCCGGGTTCAGCCGGATCAACCCGATGCTCGACACCGAGGGCTCCCCGCTCTACATCCCGACAACGGCCGGGCCGTGGACCGGACCGGGGCCGAGGCGGGCCGCGATCAGCTCGTTCGGCATCGGCGGCACCAACGCGCACGTGCTCGTCGAGCAGGCGCCGCGGCGCGAGCCGGTCCGCCGGACCGGCCGGCGCAGCCGGCTGGTGCTGCTGTCGGCCGCCGGGGCGGAGGCGGTGCGCAGGCGCGGGCACGACCTGGCCGGGCATCTGGCCGAGCACCGGCCCGACCTCGCCGACGTGAGCTTCACGCTGTGCGCCGGGCGGGCGCCGCTGCCCGAGCGGCTGGCCGTCGCCGGCCGGGACGCCGACGAGGTGGCCCACCGGCTGGCCGCCGGTGCCGGTGTGGTGCGCGGCCGCTGCCCGGCGCAGCGTCCCGCGCCGGTCGTGTTCCTGTTCCCCGGCCAGGGCGCCCAGTACCCGGGCATGGCCGCGCCGTTCGCCGAGGCGCTGCCGGGGTTCGCGGCCGCGCTGGACCGCTGCCTGGCGGCGTTCGACCCGGAGTTGGCGGCGCGGCTGCGCACCGCGCTGTACGACCCGGCCGCCGGCCTGGACACCACCGAGTTGGCCCAGCCGGCCCTGTTCGCCGTCGAGTACGCGGCGCAGCAGGCGCTGGCCGAGCTGGGCATCGCGCCGGTCGCCGTGCTCGGGCACAGCCTGGGGGAGATCACCGCGGCGTGCGTGGCCGGGGTCTTCGACCTGCCGGACGCGGCGCGGTTCGTGGCCGCCCGGGGCCGGGCCATGCAGGCCTGCCCGGACGGGGCGATGCTCGCGGTCGGCGCAGGCGCGGACCGGGTGGCCGAGCTGATCGCCGGTCAGCCGCTGGAGCTGGCCGCGATCAACGGGCCGGACAGCTGCGTGGTGGCGGGGCCGGTGCCGGCGGTGACCGCGTTCGCCGAGCGGCTCGGGGAGGCGACGTTCACCCGCCGGCTGCGCACGACCCGGGCGTTCCACTCGGCGCTGATCGAGCCGGCGGTCCCGGTGCTGGCCGCCGAGCTGGCCGGGATGGGCCTGCACCGCCCGGTGCTGCCGTTCGCGTCGAACCTGACCGGTCGCCTCGTGCCGCCGGAAGCCGCGCTGGAGCCGAACCTGTTCGTCGACTCGGCCCGCCGGCCGGTGCGCTTCGCCGATGCGCTGGGCGCCGTGGCGCGGCGGTTCCCCGGGGCGCTGATGCTGGAGGTGGGTCCCGGGCGGGCGCTGTCGGCGCTGGCCGAGGCGGTGCTGCTGCCCGCGGTCGCGCTGTGCCCGGCGCGGTTCGGGTCGGGCCCGGACGAGGTGCTCACGGCGCTCGGCGCGCTCTGGACCCAGGGCCAGCCGGTCGACGTGGCGGCCCTGTGCGCCGAGGGCGAGCGGATCCACCTGCCGACCTACCCGTTCGCCGGGCCCAGGTGGATCGCGCCGGAGGCGCTGTCCCGGCAGTTGAGCGTGGCGGCGCCGGCGCCGTGCGTGCCGGCGGCCGAGCCGGAACCGAACCCGGACCCGGCGGCGCTGCTGGCCGGACTGTGGGCGGAACTGCTCGGGCACGCCGAGCTGACCGGCGACTCCGACTTCTTCGAGCTGGGCGGGGACTCGCTGCTGATCACCCGGCTGGCCCGCCGGGTCAACCAGGAGCTGGGCATTCAGGTCCCGCTGCGGGCCATGCTCGCCGGGCGCACGCTCGGCCGGCAGACCGCGATCATTTCCGATCTCGTCGAGCGCGCCGCGGCTCCGTTCCGCGCCGCCGGCTGAAGGCAAACTCCATTGCCAATATTGCCAGCCTATTTAGGCTCGGGAAAACCTTCGAAGATCAGCGGAGGAGCCTTGATGACTGCTCAGGAACGCGACCAGCTCGACGAGGTGTTGGCCTTCGGCCGTGGCGGGCCGCTGCCGGATCTCGGGCAGCCGCCGGTGCACGACCTGGTGGCCGGGTTCGCCCGGGTGATCCCGGGGCACACGGCGGTGCACAGCGGCGAGCGCGCGATCGGTTACGGCGCGCTGGACGAGTGGGCCGGGCGGATCGCGGCGCGGCTGGCCGCGGCCGGCGTCGGTCGCGGCGACCGGGTGGGCCTGCTGGCCGAACCGTCGATCGCCATGGTCGCCTCGGCCCTGGGCATCCTGCGCTCCGGCGCCGCCTACGTCCCGATCGACCCGGCCGCGCCCGCGGCCCGGGTCGCCGACGTGCTGTCCGACGCCCAGGTGGTGGCCGCCGTGGTCACCGGCGCGGGCGGCGCCCGGCTGGCCGGGTTCGGGCTGCCGCTGGTCTGGGCGGAGGACTCGGCGGGCGGGTCCGGCCGGATCCTGCCGCCGGTCCCGATCACCGCCGAGGACGCCGCCTACCTGATCTACACCTCGGGCAGCACGGGCGAGCCGAAGGGCGTGGTGGTCGAGCACGGTCAACTGGCCGCGTCCACCCTGGCCCGGCGCATCGTCTACCCGGGCGCGCCGGTGTTCCTGCTGGTCTCCCCGCTGGCCTTCGACTCCTCGGTGGCCGGGCTGTGGGGCACGCTGACCGCGGGCGGCCGGCTGGTCGTGGCGACCGCCGAGGAGGTGCGCGACCCCGAGCGGCTGGTGGAGCTGATCGAGCGGCACCGGGTGACCCAGTTGCTCTGCGTGCCGTCGCTCTACCGGGTGCTGCTCGACGCCGCGGAACGTGTTGGGGTGCAACGGTTACGCTCGCTGGACATCGTGATCGTGGCCGGCGAGCCGTTGCCCCGGCAGGTGGTCGACCGGCACTTCGCGGTGCATCCCGAACCGGTCTGCCTGGTCAACGAGTACGGCCCGACCGAGACGACGGTCTGGGCCAGCTACCACCGGTTCGACCGGCCCGGCCCGGTGTCCATCGGTGTCCCGCCGCCGGGCACGCGACTCTACGTGCTGGACGAGAACCTGCGCCCGGTGCCGCCCGGCGTCCAGGGCGAGCTCTTCGTCGGCGGCGCCTGGGTGTCCCGCGGGTACTTCGGCCGGCCGGAGGCCACCGCGCGGGTGTTCCTGGACGACCCGTTCGCGGGCTCGGCCGGCGCGCGCATGTACCGCACCGGCGACCTGGTGCGCTGGAACCCCGATGGCACGCTCGACTTCCTGGGCCGGCGGGACCATCAGGTCAAGATCCGGGGGCACCGGATCGAGTTGGAGGCGGTCGAGGCGGCGCTGCGCGAGGTGCCGGGAGTCCGGGACGCGGTGGTGGTCGCGGACACCGCGCGGACCCGGCTGACCGGCTTCGTGCTCGCCGAGCCGGGCACCGACGCGGCGGCCGCCCGCGCCGCGCTGGCCGAGCGGTTGCCCGCCCCGGCGCTGCCGGCGATCCGGATCCTGGACGGCTTTCCCCTCACGGCCAACGGAAAGGTGGACCGTGGTGCGCTGCGGGCGGCCGCCGAGCAGCAGCCGGAGCCCGTCGCGCCGGAACCGGTCGCGGAGACCCCGGACAGCACCACGGCCCGGGTCGCCGCCGCGTGGGCGGACGTGCTCAAGCTGAACGACGTTCCCATCGACGCCAACTTCTTCGACCTCGGCGGCCACTCGCTGACCATGTTCCGGTTGCAGGACGCCCTGGAACGCCACACCGGAACCCGGCCGCCGGTGATCGCGTTGTTCCGGCACACCACGGTTTCCGCGCAGGCGGTGCTGATCCGCGAGGGCGTGCCGGCCGACACCGGCGCCGAGGCGCGCACGGCGGCCGCGGCCCGGCGCGCCGAGGCGGCGGCGCTGCGCAGGCGGCGGGTGGCGTGATGGACCCGGTCTGGTTGTCCTGTCCCGTTCCGCAGACCCGGCCGCGGCGCCGGCTGGTGTGCTTCCCGCACGCCGGCGGCTCGGCGGCGTTCTTTCGCGCCTGGGGCGCCGAACTCGCCGACATCGAGGTGCACGCGGTGCGCTATCCCGGACGGGGCGAGCGGATCGACGAGCCGCCGGCCACCGACCTGTGCCGGCTCGGCGCCGCGATCGCCGACGCGCTGCTGCCGCTTTCCGATGTGCCGCTGGCATTGTTCGGGCACAGCATGGGTGCGGTGGTGGCGCTGGAGACCGCCCGGTCGCTGCGGGCGCGCGGGGTGGCCGTCGCGCACCTGTTCGCGTCGGGCTCGCGGGCGGGGCAGCCGCCGGCCGACGCCGGGCCACCCGACACCGAGGACGACGCCGAGTCGGTGGCTCGGCTGATCATGCTCGGCGGCACCGACCCGGAACTGGCCGCCGACCCGGACTTCCAGGCGTTGGTGCTGCCCTACATCCGGGCGGACAGCGCGATGTTCCACGCCTATCGACCGGACCGGGCGGTGCCGCTGGACTGTCCGGTGACGACCATCGTGGGCGACGCCGACCCGGACGCGGACCTGCGGCCCTGGCCGGCGCTGACCGCGGCCGTGTACACCGAGCACGAGGTGCCGGGCGACCACTTCTACCTGGTGGAGCGGCCGCCGTTCGCGCTGCTCCGGGTGCAGCTCGCGGCGCCGATGGTGCGATGAACCGCTCACGCCACGATGGCCAGCGCGTCGATCTCCATCAGCAGGTCCGGCCGGAACAGCGCGACCACCGCGACCACCGTGCTCGCCGGCGGCCGGGTGGTGTCGACGAACTCGTCACGGACCGACAGAACCGTTGGCACGTGGGCGATGTCGGTCAGGTAGTAGGTGAGCTTGACGACGTCGCCGAAGCCCGCCCCGGCCGCGGCCAGGCAGCGGCGCATGTTCTCGAAGACCTGCCGGGCCTGCGCGGCCGGGTCGCCGGCGCCGACCAGCCGGCCGTCCGCGTCGAAGGCCATCTGCCCGGACACGGCGAGCAGCCGGCCCGGACCGGTCACCACGTGGGTGTAGCCGTCGCTGGGAAAGACGCCGTCCGGGGCCGAAATGTGGGTGTTCATCGCCACATTCTGGCCGTGGCCTCAAAACTCGCAGTACATAACCAACAGATCGACCCGGCCCAGCGTCGGGTGCTCGAAGGCGCCGGGAACCCTTCCCACGACCCGGAACCCGAGTCGCTCGTAGACCCGCACGGCGGACTCGTTCGACGCGGCGACGGCGTTGAACTGCATGCCGGCGTAGCCGCGCTCCCGGGCCCAGTCCAACACGTGCCGGCACAGCGCGGTGCCCACGCCCGTGCCGCGCGCGTCGGCGGACACCATGAAGCTCGCGGTCGAGACGTGCGAGCCCGGCCCGGGCCGGTTGGTCTGCATCTGCGCGGTGCCGACGATCCGGTCCGCGTCGTCGAGCGCCACCACGGTGCGCCCGGGCGGCGTGAGCACCCAGACGGCGTGCGCCTGTTCGGAGTTCATGTCCGGGTCGTAGGTGAAGGTGTCCCTGGCTTGAATCACGTCCCGGACGATCGGCCACACCTGGGCCCAGTCCGACTCGACGAACTCCCGAATCCGCATCGCCCCACGCTAGCGCCGGCGCGCGCACCGTCCCGGAAGGACACCCCATGATCCCGCCGTTTGACCCCGAACTGGCCGGACCGCTGCGCACGATCCTGCGCGACCTGCCGATGCCGCTGACCGCCGCGCTCATCGCCCAGCGCCGGGCCGCCACGGCCGCGAACAGCCTGTCGGACGAGGAGATCCGGCGCGGCGGGGCGTTCGAGGTGACCGAACGCCTGGTTCCGGGTCCGGCCGGTGCGCCCGACGTTCCGGTGCTGATCTGCCGGCCGGCGGCCGTCCCCGGCCCGCATCCGGTGATCTACAACACGCACGGCGGCGGCATGGTGGCCGGCAACACCCGCACCCGGGAGTTGATCGGCGAGCTCGACCGGGCCCAGGAACTGGGTCTGGCGGTGGTGGCGGTGGACTACCGGCTGGCGCCGGAGCATCCGGACCCGGCGCCGGTACTGGACTGCTACGCCGGGCTGACCTGGCTCGCCGCCAACGCCGCCGGACTCGGCCTGGACCCGGGCCGGATCATCGTGAGCGGCAACAGCGCGGGCGGCGCGCTGGCCGCCGCGCTGGCCCTGCTGGCCCGGGACCGCCGCGGGCCGCGGCTGCTGGGGCAGTTGCTGCAGTTCCCGATGCTCGACGACCGGTGCGACTCGCCGTCCGGGACCACGCTGGACGGCGTGGGGCTGTGGGACCGCACCTCCAACCTCACCGGCTGGACCGCGCTGCTGGGCGAGCGGCGCGGAACCGGCGCCGTCTCCTGCTACGCGGCGCCGGCCCGGGCGAGCGACCTGTCCGGTCTGCCCCCGGCCTTCCTGGAGGTGGGTTCGGTGGAGGCGTTGCGGGACGAGGGAGTCGACTACGCCTCGCGGATCTGGCTGGCCGGCGGGGAATGCGAGCTGCACGTGTGGTCCGGCGCGTTCCACAGCTTCGACGAGTGGGTGCCGGACGCGGTGATCTCGCGGGCGGCGCACCAGGCGCGGATCGCCTGGCTACGCCGCCTGCTGGCGCGTGAAAACCGAGGTGTAGAGGGCCAGTTCGGCGCGTAGGCACTCGATGATCGTCTCCGCCTTGCGGAAACCGTGCTGCTCGCCGGCGAAGGCCAGGTAGGTGTGCGGCACGTCCCGGTCGCGCAACGCCGACAGCAGCAGTTGGGCCTGGGCCGGCGGGCAGATCTCGTCCTCGAGTCCTTGCAGCAGCACGAAGGGCGTCCGGATCCGGTGCGCGTGCGCGAGCGGCGAGACGTGCTGGTACCGGGCCCGGGCCGCCGGCCACGGCCCGATCAGGCTGTCCAGGTAGCGGGACTCGAAGTCGTGCGTGCCCCGGATGCGCCACCGCACCGGATCCAGCACCGGGTAGTAGATCGCGGCCGCCCGGTACAGCTCCGGGTGCGCGGCGAGGGAGGCCGCCGAGGTCCAGCCGCCCGCGCTGCCGCCCCGGATCCCGATCCGGTCCGGGTCCGCCACCCCGCGCGCGGCCAGCGCCCGCGCCGCCGTGGCACAGTCGCGCACGTCCACCACACCCCAGTTGCCGCGCAACCGGTCCCGGTAGTCCCGGCCGTATCCGGTGGAGCCGCCGTACTGCACGTCCACCACCCCGATGCCCCGGCTGGTGAAGAAGGCGATCTCCAGGTTGGCCACCTGCTGGCTGCGGCTGGTCGGCCCGCCGTGCACGTGCACCAGGAACGGCGGCAGCTCGCCCGGCGGCGCGGTGAAGTCCGGGTTGTGCGGCGGGTAGACGAACGCGTGCACGGTTTCCCCGGCCGGGCCGGTAAAACTCGCCGGGCCGCCGGACGGAAGGTAGGCGGCGTGGGCCAGTTCGGCCGGCCGCAGCACCTCGATCCCGGAGTGGTCCGGGTCGGCGAGCACCACGGTGCGCCGATGCCGCGGACCGGCGGCGGTGGCCGCGACCCGCCGGCCGTCGGTGGCCAGCGCGGCCCATTCCGTGTACGGATCGCCGATGTCACGCAGCGAGCCGTCCTTCTCCAGCACCGCGAGCCGGCGCGCACCGGTGCCGTGCACGACGAACAGCCGCCCGTCGCCGGCCGGCAGGAACCAGCGCGCGCCGATTCGCCACAGTGCCTCGCCGAACTCCTCGGCGCGCGGGCACAGGTTGCGTTCCCGGCCGTTCAGGCCGATCTCGTGGATGTTCCACCAGCCGTCCGGGTCGCTGAGCACGTAGAGCGTGTCGGCCCGGTCCGGCGCCCATTCGACCTGCCCGACCGCCAGGCCGGGGCCGCCGGTGACCCGCCGGGCGGATCCGAGGGTGCCGTCGGCCAGCACCGGCGCGCACATCAGTTCCGTGCCGTCCCACGGCATCCCCGGGTGGTCCCAGCCGATCCAGGCGACCCGGCCGCCGTCCGGGGCGAGCCGGGGTCCGGTCATGAAGTGGTGGCTGTGCGCGAGCACCCGCACCGCGCCCGTTGCCCGCGCCGCCCGCCCGTCCAGCGGCAGCGCGACCAGGTCGCGGTGCACGTCGTCCGGGTCCGGCCCGGTGATCGACTCGCGCAGGCACCACACCTCGGCGCCGACGACGGTGAAGTCGGCGTACCGGGCGCCTGCGGGCAGTTCCGGGCGCGGGCTGATCGGCGTCGGCGCCTGGTCCGGCCGGGCCAGGTAGACCCGTTGGTCGTCCCAGTTGGTGAACACGAACCCGTCGGCCGGGCCGGAACCCAGTGCCAGCCAGGGCCGCCCGCCGTACTCGATCACCCGGGTGCGCACGTTCCACTCCGGACCCAGCACGTCGGCGAGCGTGCCGTCGGTCCGGCGCCGCACCAGCGCGCCGCGACCGCCCTGCGCCGGGCGGCTCTCCACCCACCACACCTCGTCGCCGACGAACCCGACGTACTCGATCAGCGCCTCGCCGGCCGCCACGTCGGCGGCGGTGATCGGCGAGGCCCAACGGCCGTAGGGCGCGCTGCGCGGTCGGTCCATGATGCCGCCCTCTAGAAGGTGATGGTGGGGATGCCGGGCCTGCTGCTGTCCAGCCGGTAGGCCGGCACGGCCGGATGGTCCGGGCTGACCCAGAAGTGCCCGTCGAGGTCGGTCCAGTCGGCCCGGCCGGACAGCTGTGCCGCATAGGCGATGGCCCGGGGCGGTTCCAGGTAGCAGCCGAGCATCCGGGTGGCGCCGCGCGCGGTGAGATGGTCCAGCGCCCGGCGGGCCGGCAGCAGCCCGCCGAGCTTCATCACCTTCACGTTGGCGCCGCCGGCGGTCTCGGCGGCCCGCTCGACGTCGGCCTGGCTGCCGATGCCCTCGTCCAGCACCATCGCGGTGGCCGGCAGCGCGGCCCGGATTCCGCGCAGCAGAGCCGGATCGGCCACCGGGTCCTCCAGCACGGCGGGGGCGACGGCGATCACGAGCGGGCGCAGGGCGAGCCAGTCGGCGCGGGTCCAGCCACGGTTGACGTCCAAGATCACCGGACCGCGCACCCCGACCAGGTCGCGCAGCACGGCCGCGTCGTCCGGGCCGCCGAGCTTGACCTTCACCGGCCCGGCGGCGGGCAACGGCGCGCCGATCGGCACCGTGGTGACCAGGCCGACGATGCCGGGCTCGGGCAGCCCGAGCAGCCGCCACACCGGCAGCCCACGCAGCCGCGCGGCCCGGTCCAGGAACGCCATCTCGACCAGCATCCGGGCCGGGGCGGACACCGCCGCCGTGCGCAGCCGGGCGTCCAGCCGGCCCGGGTCGGTGCTGTCCGGGTCGGCGGCCAGCGTTTCGGCCAGACCGTTGGCTTGCGCGGCGATGGCCGGACCGTCCTGGTCGTAGCCGGCGTCGGCGGAGATCTCGCCAGCGCCCACCACGGAGTCTCTTGTGGACAGTTCGAGGGTGACCAGATCCACGGCGCTGGTGGTCATATGGGACACCGGGAACGGGCGGACCAGTGGTCGCGTGTGGACGGTGGTGACGACGCGCACGGGACCTCCTCAGGCCATCGCGAAGGTGACCGCGCCGGCCAGCTCGCGGGCGATGGCGGCGGCCTGCCGCGGGGTGCCGGCGCCGACGACGATCTCACCGAGCCGGTCCTGCGAGTCGCGCACCGGCCCGATCTCCATGCCCGGCTCGGCCGCGCACCGGGCGTGCAGCACGGCCGGGTGCGCGGCCACCTCGTCCCATCCCCGGACCGCGACGAGCCGGCCGGGCGGCGCGGTCAGGAAGCGGACCGCCGCACCCCGGGTCGGGACCAGCCGGCTCTCGTCGATCCGCCGGCCGAGCACGTCGTCGTAGACCAGCCCGAACAGCTCCAGTCCGGGAATCGCGTGCTGGAGCAGCACATGGATCCAGTCGCCGCCGTTGCGCACATGCACCTCGCCGAGCACCACGCCGGCCGTGGTGCGCCACGCCTCGACGTGGAACAGGCCGTAGCGCAGACCGAGGGCCTTGAGCGCGGCCGAGGTCTCGGCGGCCAGTTCGGCGCGCGCCGGATCCGGGATCGGCGCCGGAAGCACGTGGCCGGCTTCTACGAACAGCGGATCCAGCAGTTCCTTGGCGGTCACGGCGAGCACTCGCGGCTCGCCGCCGAGGAACACGCCCTCGACGCTGAACTCGATGCCGGTGACGAACTCCTCGACCAGGAACGGACCCGGCCCGGGCAGTGCCGCGACGGCCGCGGCCAGTTCGCCCGGGGCGCTCACCCTGCACACGCCCGCGCTGCCCATGGCGTCGCGCGGCTTGACCACCCACGGTCCGGTGGTCCGGGCGAGGAAGCCGGCCGCCTCGGCAAGGTCGTGGCACAACCTGCAGGCGGGCTGGCGGAACCCGGCTTCGCCCAGCGCGGCCCGGCACAGGTCCTTGTTGCGCACGGTGCGCACCGCCTCCGGCGGGTTGCCCGGCGCGCCGACGGCGGCGGCCACCTCGGCGGTGGCCACCTGGGCGTACTCGCGCACGCCGAGCACCACGTCGAACCGCTGCCCGGCGGCGGCCCGGCGCCGGGCCCAGGCGGCGGACTCGGCCGGGCGCTCGAAGTCGACCGGCCAGGACGCGTCGGCCAGCCAGCCGACCGCCGGGGTGGCCGCGAGCGTTGCGGTCTGGTTGGTCTGGTGGGTGACCAGGCCGCGGGCGCGACCCTGGGCCAGCGCCTGCACGGCCACGTCCACGCCGAGCGGGATCGCGCCCGCGCCGCCCACCAGGACCAGCGTCGGGTCGGCCGACCGGGCATCTCTCATGGCAACACATTGCCTTTCCATTGCCATGCTGGCAACCTGGCTCCAGCGCGGCTCATCGGGTCGTCCAGCGCAGCGCCCGGCCGAACGTCTCGATGTCGGCGAGCGTGTTGTAGTGGTGCACCGAGGTCCGGACGAACCGGTCGACGCCGGCCAGCGACAGCGGGGTATGGGCGCCGAGGCCGACCCAGCCGGTGACACCGCACTCGGCCAGCCCGTCGCGGATCAGTTCCGGGCTCGCGTCCCGGTGCGTGAAGGCCACGATCCCGGCCCGCCGCGCCCCGGGTGCGAGCAGCCGCGCGCCCGGCTGTTGGCAAACGGTTTCCAACAGCGCTCCGAACACCTCGGCCGGCGCCCCGTCCGGCCGGGCCAGGGCGTGCTCGGCGGCGGCCAGCAGGCCGAGCACGACCGCGTTGTTGCGCTCGGCGGTCTCGAACCGGGCCGCGGTCTCGGTGGTGAGCCGGTGCGAGTGCAGCGAGTCGGCCCGCGCGACGTGCAGGTCGTGGAACGGCACCTCGATCCGGTCCCACAGGTGCGGCCGGACGTAGGCGAACCCGCTGCCCCGGGGGCCGCGCAGGAACTTGCGTCCGGCGGCGGTCAACGCGTGGCAGCCGATCGCGGTCACGTCCACCGGAAGCTGCCCGACGGTCTGGCAGGCGTCCACCACGTACACCGCCTCCGAGCCGGCCAGCAGCGCGCCGACCTCCTCGACCGGCTGCACCACCCCGAGCCCGGAAGGCATGTGCACCACCGAAACCAGCGCCACCCGCTCATCCAGCCGGGACCGCATCCAGTCCAGGTCGAGGTCGCCGCCGGGCCGGGTCGGCACCACCTCCAGCCGGCCACCGCACCGCTGCGCCAGCCGCTGCAGGGCGATCAGGTTGCCGGCGTACTCGTAGGGCGTGAGCCAGAACCGGCTGCCGGCCGGCACCCGCAGGTGGCACACGATCCGGCACCAGGCATCGGTGGCGCTGCCGAACAGCGCGATGTCCTCGGCCCGCGCCCCGATCACCCGGCCGAGCCGCTCGTAGACCCGCCGCTCGAGGTCGGCCGCGTGGGCCGCCTCCGCCTCGTACGGTCCCAACTCGACCTCGGCCGCCAGGTAGCCGGCCATCGCCCGGTGCACGCCCGGCGCCGGGATCGCCGCCCCGGCGGTGTTCAGATGAACTCGCATCAGCGCAACCGGTACACCCGGTCCTTGAGGCCCTGGATGGCCGCGTAGTCGGCGTGCATGGCCGCCCGGCCGCCGGTCATGAAGATCCGCAGCGGGCTGCCGAGCAGGTCGGCGGTCGGCCGCATCCGCCTGCCCGGCGCCAGTTTCACGTTGAGCAGGTGCACGGTCGGCAACGCCGAGATGGTGTCCACCACCGCCTGGTCCACGCCCGCGATCTCACCGTCGAGCGTGGTCGCGGTGTTGTGCACGATCGCGTCCTGCCGCCGGGTGTAGATCCGGCCGGCATAGCGTTGGGTGAACTCCGCCGGTCGCGCGTAGGCCAGCGCGATCAGGTCGGCCTGGTTGGCGCCCAGACACACGTCGTGGAAGCCCGGGTTCATGTTTCCGTTGAGCCGCGCGCCGATCTCCACCAGCGCCGGGCCGTCCGGTGTCATCATCACCTCGGCGTGCGCGGGGCCGTGCGCGATGTTCAGCGCCGCCAGCACCCCGTCCACGTAGCCGATCAGGTCCGGCACCGGGAACGCGCTCGGATCCTGCAGCACGTCCTTGTCGTAGATGTTGCGGCCGGTCGGCAGCATGGTCTTCTCGTACTGCCAGACCCCGCACACGTACCGCCGGCCGGCCACGCTCACCGTGTCCACGATGTACTCGGTGCCGGACAGGTAGGACTGCACCAGTGCCTCGGTGTTGGCCAGGTCGAAGATGTCCCGCGCGGCAAGCACCCGCGCGGCCGCGGCGGCCACCTCGCCCGCGTCCCGGCAGATGTAGACGTTGTCCGTCGAGGCGGAGCTCAGCGGCTTGACCACGACCGGATACCGCCCGTGCCGCACCGCCCAGTCCACGATCGCGGCGGGTTCGGCGCTCTTGAACTGCGCGGCGCAGTGCAGCCCGGCCGCGCGCACCGTCTCGATCATCCGGTACTTGTCCCGCCGCGCCGCCGAGAGCGCCGACCCGTTGCTGGCCAGGCCGAGCCGCTCGGAGAGCAGGTCGGCCAGCGGGACCCCGGGCTCCTGCCCGGCCAGCACCGCGACCGGCGCGTAGTCCCGCAGGGTCGCCACCATGTCGTCCACGTCCCGGCACACCAGATTGTCCACATAGGACTCAAGGTTCGGCAGGAGCATGGTCGGCATCAGCTCCGGGGTGCTCTGAACGTGCACCACCCGCACGCCGAGCCGGGCGAAGGCGGCGGGCAGGAAGTTCCCGGTCGAGTAGCCGTCCACGATGACGGCCACGGGACCGGTTCGCCGTGTTGTCACAGGGTTCCTCCTCAGTACTCGCCACCGAACCGGATCCGGCCCGGCTCGGCGAGGTCGGCGAGCGCGGTGAACACGTTGCGCGGGTACTCCGAGAGCCGGTGCAGGAAGTGCAGCCACCAGTTCGCGCCGTAGACGGCGGCCACCCGGCAGGGCACGCCGCGCTCCCGGTACCGGCGCAGCAGGGCCGGTTGCTGGCCGTGCAGCATCTCGATCTCGGCCAGCCGCCCGGTGATCCCGCGCCGGTCCAGCAAACTCAGCAGGGCGGCGTCGTGCGTGCCGCAGGCCAGCAGCACGCCCCGGTCGAGCAGGGTTTCGGCCAGGGCGGCATAGCGTTCGTTGAGCGCCGGACCGCGCGGCATGGCCACCGCGCCCGCCTCCCGGTACACCCCCTTGACCAACCGGATCCGGCGGCCCGGCCGGGCGACGGCAACCAGGTCGGTGTCGGTGCGGTACAGGTGCGCCTGCATGGTCAGCCCGAGGTTGTCGTGCCGGGGCGCCAGTTCGGCGAACACACCGATGATCGCCTCGACCAGGTCGCTGCGTTCCATGCTGAGCACGACCGGCAGGTCCCGTTCCGCGGCCGCGCGCAGGATCCGTTCGGTGTTGGCGATCGCGAGCTCGCGGGAGACGAGCAGCCCGACGTTGGACAGGTCGAAGCCGAGCTGCACCGGCCGGTCCGCCTCGGCGATCACCGCCAGGTACTCCCGGCAGATGCCCTCGATCTCGGCCGGGTCGGTGACCTCCTCGCCGACGTACTCCACACCGAGCCGGTAACCCTTGGCGGACAACGTGGACAGCCGCGGCCACAGCTCCGGCCGGTCGGCGGCCACGATGTAGCGGCTGGCCGGCGCGGCGAGCAGCCGGCGCAGCCCGGCGGAGCGCAGGAAGCCCGCCCGCAGGCCCGGATCGGCGGCCAGCGCCTTGAGCGCCGCGGCCGCGGTGGTCAGCTCGGCGGCCGGAACGTCGACGGGTGACAGCGTGGACATCCGACTCTCCTCAGGTGCCCAGCTGCCGGCGGGAGATCGCGGCCAGCTCGGCGAAGCTGCGGTCCACCGCGCGCGGGTCGCCGCCCGCCCGCCGCCAGTCGCGGTACTTGGCCGCGTAGCTGATCAGGGTCTCCTTGTGCCGGCCGCCCCGGGACCGGGTGACGATGCCCGCCCACAACCCGTCCCAGCTGGCGTAGGCCTCGTCCCCGAGCAGCACCCGGTGGGCCTTGCGCATGTTCCAGAACGGCACGCCGGTGTTGAGGTGGTGCACCAGGTGGAAGTTGTCGTTGTGCCGGCCGAGCAGGAACCGCTCGATCGCCCAGCCGTGCCGGTTGCGGGTCATCAGGATCTGCCGGTTCTCGCTCTCCGGCAACGGATAGTGCTCGGCGAGCTCGGAGAGCCAGCCCACCGCGATCGCCGTCGTGAACAGCGGCACGAGCCAGAACAGCACGAACTCCAGCAGGAAGCCGCCGAGCGCGAGCGGGGTGAGGATGCCGGTCCAGACCCCCAGCAGCAGCCAGCGTTCCGCGCGCAGGCTGATCGGCATCGACACGGCGACCTGGTCCTGACGGAACAGCAACCGGTCCTCGACCACGTAACGCACGTACCGGGCCGACCGCAGGCCGAACACCGCCAGCAGAATGTTGCGCAGGAAGAACGCGCGGCTGGACACGGCCGGGTCGTAGATGCCGCACTCGCGGTGGAAGCCGTAGTCCGGATCCTTCGCCTCGTCACCCAGGAACCGGTGGTGGAAACCGATATGGGAGCTGCGGTACGGGTTGTACATGTGGAACACGAGGTGTCCGGAGAACACCGTGCCGAGCACGACGTTGAGCAGACCGTTGCGGGCCAGGACCTTGTGCGAGGCCTCGTGCAGGAGGTTGACCAGCGCACGCTGCGTCGAGCCGATCAGGATCAGGGCGAGCGGGTAGAACCAGTAGGAGACGCCGACACACAGGAAGACCGCGACCGCGACCACGGCATAGTCGAAGAGCAGGCCGAGGATCGCGTGATGGTTGTCCAGCTTGCACAACGCGCGCAGCTCACGGCGGATCCGGGGCGAGAGCCGGCCGAAGTCGAGCCGCGGCTGGGCAGCGTCGGATGACAGCACGGTCATAGGGGAGTTCCTCCAGTTGGGGTCGCACGCAGGCGGAAGGCCCCGGCGGGCTTGCCTCGCGTGGGCGCGCTGAAGCGGACCGTCAGGCGGTCTGGGGGTGGGTGGGAACCGGTGCTACGGCCAGTCGATGTCCAGCGACAGCGGCTCGGCTGCGTGGTGACTCATCTGTCGCCTCCGTTCTTCGATTCGAGTAAACGGGCGGGCGACGGCGTTGACAAGGGTTGACCACAAAGTTGTCGCCAGTGCCAAGGAAGACTCAATCAGTTGACAAGCGGACTTAACTTAGTCACACTGATTCCGGATAAAGTCGGACGTCACAGGGGCAATGGCAAGGTTGTCCGCCGTTGCCATGGAGGCAAGATGGAACAGCCGCTGTTCGGTCGACGGCTGCGCGCGCTCCGGCAGGAGCGCGGCCTGTCCCAGGGCGCGCTGGCCGCCGATGTCATCTCCACCGGATACCTGTCCCGCCTGGAGTCGGGCGCCCGGCAGCCGACCCCGCGGGTGGTGAAGTACCTGGCCAAGCGGCTCGACGTGCCGGTCTCGGCGTTCGAGACGGCCGGCGCCCCGTCGCTGGCCCGCGCGCTGGCCGCGGTCGCCTCGGCCGGCGCAGGCGACGGCGCCGAGACGCTGGTCGAGGCGCTGCGCACGGACGACGGCCGGGTGCCGGAGCTGCGCTGGCAGGCGCTGTGGCTGCTGGCCCGGATGCGCGGCGAGCAGGGCGCGCACGCCGAGCAGCTCACGCTGCTCACCGAGTTGGCCGAGCTGACCGACGAGCTGGCCGCGCCCGACCTGCGGGCCCGGGTGTGCACCCAGCTGGCCCGCTGTGTGCGCGTCCTCGGCGACGTCGCCCGGGCGCGGGAGTACGCCGCGCAGGCGGTGGAGCTGTCCGGGCAGGCCGCCGTGGCCGACCGGGCCGCGGCGTTGCACGCGCTGGTCTCGGCGGAGGCGGAGGCCGGCCGGGTGGCCGAGGCGCGGTCGCACGCCGACGAGCTGTGCGCGCTGGCCCGCGACGCCGGCGCGCCCGCGCACACCGAGGCGCTGTGGGCGCTGGCCACCGTGTGCATCCGGCAGGGCGCGTTCGGGGACGCGCGGCAGGCCCTCGAGCTGGCGCTGGACCGGTTGGACAGCCACCAGGATCTGGCCCTGTGGATGCGGTTGCGGCTGGCCGCGGCCTCGCTGTACCTGCAGAGCACCCCGCCGCTGGTGGAGCCGGCCGCCGCCCGGCTGGCCGAGGTCGAGCCGGTGCTCGCGCTGGTCGGCACCGAGCTGAACCGGCAGGAGGCCACGGCGCTGCGGGCGCACCTGGCGTTCGCCGAGGGCCGGTTCGACGACGCCCGAAAGCTGTGCGCGGCGGTGGAACCGGAGCGGTTGTCGTTCCGGGACCGGATCCGGCTGGAGGCGCTCGGCAGCCAGTTGATGATCATGGAAGGCAAGGCCGAGGCCGGCTTCCAGCGGCTGCACCAGCTTGCGCAGGCCGCCTCGGACGCGCGCAACGTCGAGCTGGCCGCCGAGATTTGGCGCGGCCTGGCCGAAACACTCGCCGGGCAGGGCGGAAAGGCCGGCTGAACCAGCACCTTGCCAAGGTTGCCAACGTCATGTCAACCTAGTGCCATGAGTCGACCCGTCGCCGTGCTCGTGGACGCCTACACCTCGGGCAACTACCTGCCGCCCGCCTTCGACGCGCTGGGCGTGGACGTGGTGCACGTGCAGTCCACCCCGGAACTGATGAGCTCGATGCTCGCTCCCGACCTGCGGGCCTACCGGGCCAACCTGGTGTGCCTGGACCCGGCCCGCACAGCGGCGGAACTGGCCGCGTTCGAGCCGATCGCGGTGCTCGCCGGTCAGGAACCCGGCGTGCCGCTGGCCGACGAGCTGGCCGAACGGCTCGGCCTGCCCGGCAACGCGGCCGCGGGGTCGGCGGCCCGGCGCGACAAGTACGAGATGATCGAGGCGCTGCGGGCGGCCGGGGTGCGCTGCGCCGACCAGTTCGTGAGCGACGACGCCGAGGAGATCGTGGCCTGGGCCCAGCGCCGCGCCGAGTACCCGGTGGTGGTCAAGCCGCTGTGCTCCGCGGCCACCGACGGGGTGCAGATCTGCGCCGACGCCGGGCAGGTGCGCAAGGCCGCCGAGGCGGTGCTCGGGTCCACCGACATCTACCTGCGCGCCAACGACCGGGTGCTGGCGCAGTCCTACCTGTCCGGTCCCGAGTACGTGGTGGACATGGTGTCGGTGCGGGGTTCCCGGTACACCTGCGGTGTGTGGCGATACCACAAGCGGCTTCTCGGCACGCACAACATCTACGACCGCGAGGCGGTGCTGCGGGCCGGCGATCCCACGGTGGCCGAACTGATCGCCTACACCGACGAGGCGCTGCGCGCGGTCGGCATCGAGTACGGGCCCAGCCACGCCGAGGTGATCATGACGGCGGACGGTCCGACCCTGGTCGAGGTCGGCGCGCGGCTGGCCGGCAACATGCACCCGCGCTTTCACGACGAGTGCGTCGGCGCCAACCAGGCCGACCTCACCGCGCTGGCCTACAGCCGGCCGGCGGAGTTCCTGGCCGGCTACGCCGGGGACCGGTACACCAAGCGGTGCGAGGCCTGCGTCTACACCGCGCCCACCGACCAGGACGGCATCGTCGAGCGCGTCGACGAGGCGGTCGTCGCCGAGATCGAGGCGCTGCCCTCGGTGTTCGGCGTGCACGTCAAGATCAAGCCGGGCGGCCGGATCCGCCCCACCGTCGACCTCTACACCAGCACCCTGCGCGTGTTCCTGCGCAACAACTCCGAAGTGGCGCTCCTGCGCGACTACCGCCGCGTCCAGGAGCTCAAGGACCGGGTGTACCAGGTGAGCGGTTACTCGGAATAGACCCGCGCCAGCGTCTCCCAGGTCTTCTCGCCGCATACGCCGTCGTCGGTGAGGGCGTGCTCGCGTTGGAAGGCCTGCACGGCGATCTCCGTGGCGATGCCGAAGTCGCCGTCGATCGCGCCGTGGTAGTGGCCGAGGTGGGTCAGGCCACGCTGCAGGTAGCTGACGTGCTCACCGTTGTCGCCGCGCCGGATCGAGCCGTGGATGCCGCCGTGCTCGCGCCACTGGTCCTCGACGTTGCGGCCGGTCTCGAACGCGTCGGCCTCCTCGGGCAGCCGGCGGTAGGGCTCGTACTGGCCGCTGCTGTAGACGTTCTGGGTCTCGGCGGCGCCGCTGCCGTAGAAGCTCTCGTAGCCGGCGATCGCCTCGTCGGTGGCGCCGTCCGCGGTGGACTGCGTGATCGCCGTGGCGACGGCGTACTCCGCGACATAGCGCGGAATTCCCATGGACGCCACCAGCGAGTCGGCGTCCTGGCCGAGCCCGGCCTGGGCGCGCGCCTCGCGGAAGGTCAGCTCGGCGTGCCGGCTCTCGTGGTAGATCGTGTTGGCCACCTCGCCGAGCTGCTGCTCGTTGAGGGTCTCGATGTGGGACTCCTCGAACTGGTCCGGGTTGACCGCGATGTGCCACTGGCCGGAGGAGCGGAACTCGGCGAGCGTGTTCGAGCCGGACAGTCCGGCGTCGAAGTCGTAGGACGGTTGCGGCACACCGAGTTCGGTCAACTCCCCGATGGCGGCCGACATCAGCCGGTCCAGCCGGTCGCGCGGCGCCATCGAGCTGTGCATGGTGCCGTAGGCGCTGTCCACGTAGTCGTCGACGTGCTCGTCGGCGCGCAGCCCGGTCTGCGAACCGGACAGGCTTTCCAGGCTGCGCCAGGTGTCCGGCCCGACCGCGCCGTCGTTGCGCAGCCCGGCGTCGTCCTGGTACTTGGTGACCGCGACGTGGGTGCGCCAGCCGAAGTCACCGTCGATGGCGCCGCCGTAGTACCCGTGCTGGTGCAGAAGCTCTTGCAGGCGTTGGACCTCAGGTCCGTGCGCGCCCTGCCGAAGTGTGCTTGCCATGACAGAAACTGTCCACCGGGGGCGCCACCTGTGGGAACGCCCGAACGGGCAGTCGGCGGTGCGAAGACCGCCGAACTCAGTGCTGCTGGGGGTGCGCCAGACTGGGCGGTGATCCCCGGACCCCACCAACGAAACGAGGCTCCCATGGCCGACGTCCCCGTTACCGGGCTGCATCACCTGAGACTCACCGTGACCGACCTGGCCCGGTCGAAGGCGTTCTACACCGAGGTGCTCGGGTTCACCGTGGTCGCGGAGTCGCCGGGGGACCCGGCCGACCCGGCCGTGCGCAGCGATCCCGACCAGCTCTACGGCGGGTGCGTGCTCGCGGGGTACGACATCCTGCTCGGGTTGCGCCCGGTCGCCGATCCGGCCGACCGGTTCGACTCCGCGCGGGTCGGGCTCGACCATCTCAGCTTCACCGTCGAGTCGCGGGAGGTGCTGGACGCGGCGGCTCGGCGGCTCGCCGAGCGCGATGTGGTGCACGGACAGGCGCGTGAGCTGGCCGCGTTCGGCATCGTGATCCTGTCCTTCGACGACCCGGACGGGATCCACTTGGAGCTCACCGCGCCGCTGCCCGGGTGACCTGCGGGGCCACGCTCTACCGTGTGGTGCCATGACGGATCGACCACTGGCCCTGGTGACCGGGGCGTCGCGGGGGATCGGCGCGGCCATCGCGCGGCGGCTCGCCGGGGAACACGACCTGCTGCTCGGCGGCCGCGACGAGGCGGCGCTGCGGGAGCTCGCCGACGAGCTGCCGGCGGCCCGGGCGTGGCCGGTCGAGCTGACCGACCCGGACGCGCTGCGGACCGCCGCCGCGGAGGTGTCCCGGCTGGACGTGCTGGTGCACTCGGCCGGCGTGGCACGGCTCGGGTCGCTGGCCGGCGCCACGGCGCAGGACTGGCAGGAGTCCTTCGCGGTCAACGTGATCGCGGTGGCGGAGCTGACCAGGCTGCTGCTGCCGGCGCTGCGGATCGCGCGCGGGCACGTCGTGCTGATCAACTCCGGAGCCGGGCTGCGGGCCAACGCGGGGTGGGGCGTCTACGCGGCCAGCAAGTTCGCCCTGCACGCCTACGGTGACGTGCTGCGGGCCGAGGAGGAGCCGCACGGCCTGCGGGTGACCTCGGTGCATCCCGGCCGCACCAGCACCGACATGCAGGCCGCGGTGCGCGAGTTCGAGGGCGGCGCGTACGAGCCGGAGCGCTACCTGCGGCCGGAGTCGGTGGCCGAGGTGGTGCACACGGCGGTGACCGCCACCCCGGACGCGCACCCGCACGAGATCATCATCCGGCAGCGCGACTCGGGTTCCTGGACCCGTTAGTCACCCGACAGCAGCCGGCTCTGGTAGCGGCGCATGCCACGCAGCCAGCGGTCGTAGTCGGATGCCTTCTGCCGGAACATGTCCAGCACGTCCGCGTGCGGCAGGATCAGGAACCGCTCGTCGGCAAGGGCGTCGAGCACGACGTCGGCGACCGCTTCCGGTTCGAGCACGTCGCCGGCCGAGGTGACCGCGCGCTTGGCGGCGTCGCCGAGCGGGTCGTCGCCCTGGTCCACCGAGTGCAGCAGCTTGGTGTTCACGCCCATCGGGCACAGGCAGCTGACCCGGACGCCCTGGTCCCCGTAGGTGATCGAGAGCCATTCGGCGAACGCGACGGCCGCGTGCTTGGTCACCGCGTAGACCGGGGAGCCGATCTGGGTGAGCAGTCCGGCGGCCGACGCGGTCGCCACGAAGTAGCCCTCGCCGCGGGAGACCCAGCCGGGCAGCAGCAGTTGGGCGGCGCGCACATGCGCCCGCAGGTTCACGTCGATCGCCCGGTCCCACAGGTCCTCGGTGGCGGAAAGCCCGCCCCGGCCGGTGATTCCGGCGTTGGCGAAGTACAGGTCGACCGGTCCGAAGGCGGTCTCCGCCACCGTGATCAGGTCCCGGATGCAGTCCGTGTCGGACACGTCGCCGCCGGCCCCGGCCGCGCGGCCGGGGTGCTTGTCGTTGATCGCCGCCGCCACCTGTTCGGCGCCGGCCGCGTCCAGGTCGGCGACGAGCACCCGGGCGTCCGCGTCGGCCAGCCGGGCGGCCAACGCGCCGCCGATCCCGCCACCGCCGCCGGTCACGATCGCCACCTTGCCCGCAACCTTCATCGGGCCTGTATAGCCGAACCCGCCGGTAACTTTCAATCGGCGGAGTCGCCGAGGGACTCCAGCAGGGTGCGCAGGATCTTCACCAGGGTGGCGTGCTGGGCGGCGGAAAGCGGGGCCAGCACCCGGTTCTCGGTCGCGAGGTGGTGCGGCAGGACCTCGTCGATGAGGTCCCGTCCGGCGCGGGTGAGCGCGACGTGCACGCTGCGGCCGTCGGACTCGCTGCGCGTGCGGGTCACCAGGCCGCGTGCCTCGAGCCGGTCCAGGCGCTGGGTGACCGCGCCCGAGGTGACCATGGCCGAGCGGGTCAGTTCGGCCGGGGTGAGCCGGTGCGGCGGCGCGCTGCGGCGCAACGTGGCAAGCACGTCGAAGGAGGACCGGTCCAGGCCGTGTTCGGCGAACGTCCGGCTCAGCTCGGCGTGCACCAGTTGGCTGAGCCGGGACAGCCGCCCGATCACGGCCATCGGAGCGACGTCCAGATCGGGCCGCTGGGCCGCCCACTGGGCGAGCACGTGGTCGACGTGATCCGTCATGCGCAGAGCCTAGCCAATGCTTTAGCACTAAGCTATATTGTCTTAGTGCTAAACAATCGGATCGGCGTCGTGCTGGTTACCGCGCTGGCGCCCAGTGTCTGGGGAACCACCTATGTCGTGACCACCGAGCTGCTGCCGCCCGGCCGGCCGCTGCTCGCCGCCGTGCTCCGGGCCCTGCCGGCCGGGCTGCTGCTCGTCGCGCTCACCCGCCGGCTGCCCACCGGCGACTGGTGGTGGCGGGCACTGGTGCTCGGCACGCTCAACATCGGCGCGTTCCTCGCGCTGCTGTTCATCGCCGCCTACCGGCTGCCCGGCGGGGTCGCCGCCACGGTCGGGGCGATCCAGCCGCTGGTCGCCGCCGGCCTGTCCGCGGGGCTGCTCGGCGAACGGCTCTCGGCGCGCACCGCCGTCGCCGGGCTGGCCGGCGTCGCCGGGGTGAGCCTGCTCGTGCTGCGCGCGAATGCCGCCCTGGACACCATCGGGGTGCTCGCGGCGCTCGGCGGGACGGTCGTCATGGCCACCGGCGTGGTGCTCAGCAAGCGGTGGCGCTCCTCCGCGCCGGTGCTGGCCACCACCGGCTGGCAGCTCGTCGCCGGCGGCCTGGTGCTCGTGCCGCTGCTGTTCCTGGTCGAGGGCCTGCCGCCGGCCGGCCTGAGCCCGGCGAACCTCACCGGCTACGCCTACCTCGGCCTGATCGGCGCCGCGGTCGCCTATGCGCTGTGGTTCCGCGGCATCCGGCTGCTGCCGGCCACCCAGGTCTCGTTCCTCGGGCTGCTCAGCCCGGTGGTCGCCACCGTCATCGGCTGGCTCGTCCTGCACCAGCCGTTGACCCCGGCCCAGCTCGCCGGCGCCCTGCTCGTGCTGGGCGCGCTGATCGCGGCAATCCCCCGCACCACCCGGCAGCCGGTCCCGGCACCGGTCCGCAAGCCGGTCTGCCCGGCGGCGTGTTGAGTTCGTGTGCCGGCTGTGTGGCGGGAGTCCGTACGGTGTCCTAGCCGGTCGCGACAGCGTTGGACGTCGGCGTGCCGGGCGATCGAGGGGGTCGCCCGGCACGGCCCGGTTCGGCCAGCCGCAGCAGCATCCACTGCAGCGTGGCGGTGCTGGCGTCCCTCGGGTCGTGCAGGTCGGCGGCTTCGGCGGCGGAACGGGCGGCCGCCGGCTCGTCGCCGGTCGCCGCGTAGGCGGCGGCCAGCAGCCGCAGGGTGATCGCGGTCGCCGGCCGGCCGCCCATCTCCCGGTAGGCGGCCAGGCAGGCGCGCAGCTCGGGAATCGCGGCGGCGGGCCGGCCGGCGCCGATCCGGCCGGCCGCGAGCGCCCGGGTGCAGGACAGCACCCGGGGCCGCTCGTCGAGCTCGGTGGCGATGGACAGCGCCTCGCCGAACGCCTCGAGCGCCTCGGTCCGCCGGCCGGCCCCGGCCCGGATCGCGCCCAGCGCGCGCAGCGACCGGGCCAGCGCCGAGCGGGCCGTCGTGGGCCGCAGCAGCGTCACCGACTCCTCGGCCAGCCGCGCCGCGCGGTCCAGCCGGCCGGTGATCGCGTAGCTCCAGGACAGGCTGTCCATCGTGACGGCGATGGTGCACGGCTCCCCGGCGCGCCGGGCCAGGGCGAGCGCCTCGGTGTCGATCCGGACCGACTCCGCCGACCGGCCGAGCCGCTGCAGCGCCGCCGACCGGGTCCGCCGCACGGTCAGGGTGGCCAGGTCGTCGGCGTCGAACAGGGCCTCGGCGGTGCCGGCCAGGGTCAGCGCCTCGGCCGAGCGGCCCAGCCCGATCATGCAGTTGGCCAGGTTGAGCAGCGCCCAGGCGCGGGACTGCCGGTCGCCGCGCTCGGCCGCCCGCCGGTAGCCGGTGACCGCGCTGGCGTAGCGGCCGCGCACGTGATCGAGCAGCGCCAGCACCGCCTCCGCGCGGGCCGCGATGGCCGCGTCGCCGGCCGCCGTCAAGCTGCCCGCACACGACTCCAGGTCGGCGTAGTGCCCGTGCAGCCACAGGTACCGGCCGAACCGCTCGAACAGCCGCATCGCCGTGCGGTGCTGCCCGACCCGGCACAGCTCGCCGAGCCCGGCCACCAGGCTGCGGCGCTCGGCGGCGAACCAGGCCGCCGGGTCGGCCAGCACCCGGGCCACGGCGCGGGACGTCAGGCCGGCCGCCGCCGGCGCCACCCCGGTGAGCTCCGGCCCGGGCATGACCCTCGGCAGCCGGTGCGCGGCCAGGTCGGTCAGCGCGTAGGTGGCGTTGACCAGCCGGCTGCCGGCCAGCACCCGCTCGGTCCGGTCGTCCTGGGCCAGGGCCAGCTCCCGGGCGAAGGCCAGGACCAGGTCGTGCACCTGGTAGCGCGGCTCGCCGCCGGCATCCATCCCGGCCGGCTCCAGCAGGCTGGACTCGATCAGCTCCTCGATGCCGTCATCAGAATCGAGACCGTCGCGCAGCACCGAGATCGCCAGCGCCGGCAGGTCGGGCACGTTGGCCAGCCCGATCAGCCGCAGCGTGGTCCGGGCCGCCGGACGCAGCGCCTGGTAGCTCAGGTTCAGGCTGGAGCGCACCCGCAGGTCGGACACGGCCAGCTCGTCCAGCCGGTGCAGCTCGTCCTCCAGCCGGTCGGCCAGCACGCCCGGGCGCAGGTCCGGCCGCAGGGCCAGCCGGGTGCCGGCGATCCGCACCGCGAGCGGCAGGTTGCCGCAGGCCGAGGCGATCCGCGCGGCGGCGGCCGGCTCGGCACCGGCCCGGCCCCCGGCGAGGCGGCGCAGCAGCAGGCCGGCGTCGGTGTCGGTGAGCGGGCGCACCGGCACGGCGCGGGCGCCGGCCAGCCCGGACAGCCGGCGGCGGCTGGTCACCAGCACCGCCACGCCCGGCGTGCCGGGCAGCAGCGGGCGCACCTGCGCCGGGTCGGCGGCGTCGTCCAGCAGCACCAGGATCCGCCGGTCGGCCACCCGGCTGCGGAACGCCGCCGCCCGGGCGTGCGGGTCGGCCGGAATGGCCGAGGCGGGAGTACCCAGCGCGGTGAGCCACTCGGCCAGCACCGCGGCCGGGTCACGCGGGCGCCGGGCGCCGGCCAGCTGCGCGTACAGCTGCCCGTCCGGGAACTCGGCGCGCAGCCGGTGCGCCACCCGCACCGCCAGGGCGCTCTTGCCGACGCCGGGCGGGCCGGACAGCACCACCGGCGGCCCGGCGCGCAGCGCGGCGGTCACGGCCGCGATCTCGCGCCGGCGGCCGCAGAAGTCGGCCAGGTCGGCCGGCAGCGCCCGGACCAGTGCCACCGGTCCGGCGGCCGCGGCCTCCGGCTCGCCGCCGAGTAGCTCGGCGTGCAGCCTGCGCAGCCCGGGCCCGGGCTCCAGACCGGTCTCCTCGACCAGCACCGCGCGGGTGTCGCGGTAGACCGCGAGCGCGTCCGCCGGCCGGCCGCAGCGCCGCAGCGCGGTCATCAGCGCCCCGGCGAGCCGTTCGCTGAGCGGCTGCGAGACCACCGCGCCGCGCAGCTCGCCGAGCACCTCGGCGTGCCGGCCGGCGGCCAGCTCGGCCGTCATCAGGTCCTCGAACAGGGCCAGCCGCTCGACCTCCAGCCGGGCGATGTCCGGCTCCAGCGCGGGCAGCGACAGGTCGGCGAGCGGCCGGTCCCGCCACTGGTCCAGCGCGCGTCGCAGGTGCGCGGCGGCGGTGCGGGGGTCGCCGGCGCGCCGGCCGCTGTCCGCCTCGGCCCGGAACACCAGCAGGTCGACGTCGCCGCCGCTCACGCACAGCCGGTAGCCGCTGCCGTTGGACTCGATCGGCACCGGAGCGATCCGTTCCCGCAGCCGGGACACGTAGGTGTGCAGGTTCGAGGTGTGGGACCGGGGCGGCGCGCCCTGCCAGAGCGAGTCGACCAGCCGCTCGGCCGGCACGAACTCGCCGGCGCCGAACAGCAGCATGGCCAGCAGCGAGCGCTGCCGGACGCTGCGCACCGGCAACCACCGCGCCCCGTCGCCGGCGACCTGCAGGGGGCCGAGCACGCGGAACCGCACGCGCGGCATCGTAGGGGCCGGCACCGACGGTTCCGGTGCCGGGTGCGGACAAAAACCGACGGCGGACGCTGTGCGCGTCCGCCGTCGTCGCTTGCGCGGATGTGGTCCGAATCGACGAGAGGTCGTCAGAGCACCCCCACGAGATCCCGGGCCGGTCAGTCGGAGGAGATCATCTCGCGCAGTTCGGCCTCTTGCTCGGAGGTCAGGTTCGACTGGATGAGCTCGGGGCTGTAGCGCTCGAACTCCGGCTTGACCTTGTCCACCACCGCACCGCTGGTCAGCAGGAACAGCGCCGAGGTGCCCTCGGTGATCTGGCTGCGGGCCGCCCGGATGAAGTCGTCGTCGATCCCGACGTCGGCGAGCGATCCGCCGATGGCGCCGGCCGCCGCACCCACGGCCGCACCCAGGAACGGGACGAAGAAGATCAGGCCGAACAGCATGCCCCAGAACATGCCGCCCAGGGCGCCGGCTCCGGTGAGGCTGCGCAGCTGCCTGGTCTTGGGCTTCTTCGCGCCGGGCGCCCAGGACACGGTCGCGGCGTCGTGGATGATGATCAGCTCCTGCTTGGCCAGCCGTTCGAGAGCGCTGACGGCCTCATCGGCCGCCGTGGGGCTGTCGAACTTCCAGACCGTCAATGTCGCCATGTGTTCCTCCGTCGATCGGTGTTCGGATGGGCGGAGCCTCTCGCCGGCGGTTACCGAACTGCTTCACACGCGCCGGGTGAGGTTCGCTCCGGTTGTGGGCCGCTCACCCCGCGGGGGTGAGCGGCGCCGAAATCTGCGGATCCGGGTCCCCGAACAGGGGCTGGTCAGGACCGAAGGGCGTCCGGGCGGGTCAGCGCCCAGATCACCCAGACGTCCAGCGCGATGATCAGCAGCGACCAGACCGGGTAGTAAGGAATGAAGAAGAAGTTCGCGATGCCGCTCAGCACGGCGAGCACCATCGCCACGATGCCGGCCCAGGTGGCCCGGGTGAAAAGGCCGTAACCGGCGATTGCGAGGCCGATACCGAGAACGAGGTGGATCCAGCCCCACACGGTCACGTCGAACTCGAACGTGTAGTTCGCGGTCCTCACGTAGAACGTGTCGTCGAAGATCGCTACCAGGCCGGCGATGGCCTGGAACACACCGATCATCAACATGATCGTCGCAGCAAAGGTCATGGCGCCGATCGCCCAACCGGACACCGGCCGTTCTTGCGCCTCGGACTCAAACTGGACCATAGCTGTCCTTCTCTCTTGCCATACGTGGCTTCTGGCGGCGTGCGCCAGAATTTCATCGAAATTAGAACCGTTGCGCCGTCATGAGCGTCACCCGTCAGGGGTGATCAAACGAGCCGTGGGTCAGCTGGTGTCCGGGCTCGCCGGCTGGTCGAGAAGCTGGATCACGGCGAGCAGGGCCACCAGCACCAGGGCGATCATCAGCACCGCGAACCCGTTCGGGCGGTCCAGGAAGATGAAGATCAGCACGGCGACGCCCAATGCCGCGCCGCGCAGCAGCGTGCGGTTGCGGTGCACCCAGCCACCGACCCGCCCGGTGCGCAGCCCGGCCCGCAGGCCGCGCTCCCGCAGCCAGGTCGCCGACCGCCGGCCCGCCGCGCGGATCCGCACCGCGGTGACCGACGGACCGGTCAGGAACGCGCCGAGCGCGATCACCAGGCCGAGCACCACCAGGCTGCGCAGTCCCTCGCGCAGGAACCGGACCACGATGTCGTAGGCGGCCGCGGTGGGTGCGGCCGACCGTGCCGGCACGCTGTTGATCAACACGCTGCGCACCACGGCCAGGTTGGCCGCCAGGAACACCATGCTGAGCGCGAAGCCCAGACCGGTGATCATCAGCGCCCGCCGGTGGTTGCGGGCCAGGTAGATCCCGAGCGCGAGCAGCGCCAGAGTGACCCAGGGCAGCCAGTTCGCCAGCGAGTCCAGCGCCGCGTACGCGTTGCGCGCCCGCACCAGTTCCCGCGCGCCGGTGATGCTGATCGTGGGGTGCACGTCGGGCAGCCGGTCCACCAGGGTCAGCCCCGCGTCCCGAAGCTGCTGCTTGGCCACCTCGATGAACGGCGCCAGATCCAGCTGGATGTCCTCGCCCTGGATGGAGATGGCCGAGGCCTCACCGGAGAGCACCTTCTCGGCCTGGTCGTGCGCGACCCGGATGGTGCTGCGCCAGGCCTCGGCGAACTGCGGACTGGAGACCAGTTCGGAGACCTTGGTGCGGATGAAGTTCTCCACCGCCGCGACCATCGGGCCGATCAGCCCGCGCAACCGGTCGGTGACCACCGCCGGCACACCCTGGTCCTGCAGGGCATCGACCGCCTCGTTGGCGATCCCGCGGACGTCGACGTAGCTGAACACGGTGAGCACCACCCGGTCGGTGATCGCCGTCTGCACGCTGGGATCGTCGATCAGCGGGCTCATGGTCGCCACGAACCGGTCGGTGTCGGACACCTGGTTGTGCACCCACACGGTGGTCAGCGCGACCGGCGCGAGCAGGCAGCCGAGCACGATCAGGACGGTGGCCACAATGGACTTGAACCGGTGCCTACCGTGTTGGCGTTGCTGGCGAATCTCCGCGATCTCGCCGCGCAGCCGTTCCAGCTCGGCACGTTCGTCCGCGCTGAGCGCTCCGGCGGGCGGTTCGGCTACCGGACCGGGCGGGTCGGTCACATGGGCCTCCCAACGAGGTTCCCCAACGGGCGGTGTTCGCCGCAAGGAAGCATCCGCACCCCGGGCCCGGTGTCGCCTCACCTATCCGAGATGAGTCCCGGCGCCGCTGCCGGGCCGTTGCGGCCCCGCCGGCCGGTCGCCCGGCGCGGCCGGTGCCGGAGCCCGAACCGGGCCGGGCCCAACATCACCCGCTGCGGAGGAACCCAACAGGGACCGGCAATGACAGGTTGACCAGGACAGTTCAGTCCCGCTCGAAGGCAGGTCTCGCGATGCCCCGCGGTCCACTCGAATACATCATTCTCGAGTTCCCTGGAAACCGGTTCAGCGGCGAGATCGTGCCGGCGCTGCACGAACTGGTCAGCACCGGCGTGATCCGGATCGTCGACCTGGTGTTCATCAAGAAGAACGCCGACGGCAGGACCGAGACGCTCGAACTGTCCGCGCTCGACCCGGACGAGGCGGCGGTGTTCAACGCACTCGACGGCGAGATCAACGGCCTGCTCAGCGACCACGACATCAAGCTGGCCGCCGAACAGCTCCAGCCGGACTGCTCGGCCGCGATGCTGGTGTGGGAGAACAGTTGGGCCGCCAGGTTCATCGGCGCCGTGCAGAAGGCGAACGGCCGGCTGGTCGCGCATGAGCGGATCCCGGTCGAGGTGTTCGACGAGGCCGTCGAAGCCGCCCGGGCCGAACTCTGAGGAGGAAGCAGGATGCTGGTTCGACGAGTAGCCATGGCGCGCCGCGGCCCCGGCCTGATCCGCACCGCGGCGGCCACCGCCGTGGTCGCCGGCACGGCCAGCGCGGTCAGCGGCCGGGTGCGGCATCGCCAGGAGGCGCGGGAGGCCGAGCAGTACGCCGCCGAGCAGTACCAGCAGCAGCAGGCTTACGCGCAGCAGCAGGCCTATGCCCCGGCACCGCCGGCCGGCGGCATCACCGACGACCAGATCAACCGTCTGGAACGGCTGGCCGAGTTGCAGAAGGCAGGCGTGCTCTCGCCCCAGGAGTTCGAGACGCAGAAGGCCGAGATCCTCGGTCGCTAGGCGTGTCCATGCTGGTCGTACCGGTTGTGCTGATCATCCTGATGGTCATCCCCTTGCTGCTGGACAAACTGGAACGACGGGTCGTTCCGCCCCGTCGCGACGCCGAACCCGTGGGTGAGACGACATGAACGCTCCGCATCCGCCGCCGGCCGCTCCGCCGCCCGCCGGCCCCCGACTCGACCCGACCAAGCTGTGGTCCGGCGGCGCCGCGACGGCGGTGGTGGCCGCCCTCGTGTCGGTCGTCGGCATCCTCGTCGTGCGCGGTGTGCTGGACATCGCGGTGCTCGCCCCGCAGGGCGACGGTGTCTGGGGCAATGCCACCACCTGGGGCTACGCGCTGGCCGCCGCGGTCGGCGCGCTGGTGGCCACCGGCATGCTCCAACTGCTCGCCGCGACCACGCCGCGGTACAGCACGTTCTTCGTGTGGATCATGCTGCTGATCACCGCGATCGCCTTCGTGCTGCCACTGACCCTGGAGACCGAGACGTCCAGTGCGGTGGCCACCTCGGTGATCAACCTGGTGATCGGTCTGACGATCACGATCATCCTGCCCGGGGTGGCGCGCAGCGCCCGGAACCGGCCGGTGCGGAACTACCCACCCCCGGTGCCCGGACCGCAGCAGGGTTGGCCACCGGAACGGGTGTGATCTCGTCCGCGACGGGTGAGTGCTCCGTTCGGACGTACGGCCTACGGTCCGGCCATGACCAGTGAGCCAGTTCCGGCCGAGCCGGTAGACCGGCCCGGTGGCGCCGTCCCGCGGGGACTGATCGTGCTGCTCGGCCTGTCGGCGGCGGTGATCGTCGCCGCCGGGATCTGGGCGGCGGGCTGGCTGATCGGTCCGGTGTTCCTGGCCCTGACCATCGTCATCGCCGTCAGCCCACTGCAGTCCTGGTTGCTGCGCAAGGGGATTCCGCGCTGGGCGGCCACCGGGGCGCTGATCGTCGTCATCTACGCGATGTTGCTCAGCCTGTTCCTGGTGATGGTCGTCTCGGTGGCCCGGCTGGCCGACGTGCTGCCCGAGTACGCCGATCGCGCCAGGGAACTGGTCAACGACGCCGTGGCCGCGATGGCCAGGTTCGGCGTGGAGCCCGACGACGTGGCGACCGTGGCCAACTCGATGGATCCCGGCAAGCTGGTCGGCCTGGTCAGTTCGATCCTGTCCGCGATGGGCACCATCGTGTCCAGCATCATCTTCCTGTTCTCCCTGCTGCTGTTCCTCAGCTTCGAGTCGAACTCCGCCGGACGGCGACTGAAGATCATCGCCGAGGACCGCCCGCGGGTCGCGGTCGCACTGGGTGAGTTCGCCAGGGGCACCCGCAGCTACCTGATCGTCTCGACGGTCTTCGGCCTCGTGGTCGCCGTGCTCGACACGATCGGCCTGGCGCTGCTGGGAATTCCGCTTCCCGTGCTGTGGGGACTGCTGGCCTTCATCACCAACTACATCCCCAACGTCGGGTTCATCATCGGCCTGCTGCCGCCGGCGCTGCTCGGCCTGCTGGAGGGCGGTTGGGGCAAGATGCTGGCCGTCGTCGTCGTCTACGGCGGGCTCAACTTCGTTGTGCAGTCCCTGATCCAACCCCGGTTCGTGGGCAACGCCGTGGGTCTGTCGTCCACCGTCTCCTTCCTGGCGCTGCTGTTCTGGGCCTGGCTGATCGGGCCGCTGGGCGCCATTCTGGCCATTCCGCTCACCCTGCTGGCCAAGGCGCTGCTGGTGGACGTCGACCCGGAGGCCAGATGGGCCGACGCGCTGCTGGGTGTGCAGCGGCCGCCCGCCCGGCCGAAGAAGACCAAACTGCCCAGACAGCGCCGGCATCCGACGCTGCGGAAGAAGGCACCGGCGACAACGGAATCCGGGTGACAGGAGGAAAAGCGATGCTGGTTCGGCTGTTGCTGCGGTGGTTGCTGCTGGCCGTCGCGATCGGTCTGGTGGCCGCGCTGCTGCCCGGGATGGAGATCAACGGAGGCTTCGGGTCGCTGCTGTGGATCGCGCTGCTGTTCGCGGTGGTGAACGTGACGATCGGAACGCTGCTGCGGATTCTCACCCTTCCGCTGCTGCTGATCACCCTGGGTCTGCTCACCATCGTGATCAACGCCGGCATGCTCTGGCTGACCGACCGCTGGTCGGACTCCCTTACGGTGGACAACTTCTGGTGGGATCTGCTGGCCGCGGTGTTGATCACAGTGGTGAGCGCGATCCTGCATTTCCTGTTCCGCGAACCGCTCTCCCCGAAGGAGCGCGCCGCGTGATCGTCACCTGTGCGGGGTGAGTCACTCCCGCGCGGTGGGCAGCTCGTGCACGGAAACGATGTGCAGCCCCAGGTTTTCCAGGAACGTCAGGATGCCGTGTAGGTGGGACTGGTCGGTGACCTCGCCGTATATGATCGTCTCCGGCGGGGCGGGCACGATCCGCATCTCGGAGAACTCCGTCATGGCGTGCTGCGCGCGCTCCGACAATCGCCCGCTCACACGGAACTCGTACTGCTGTGTCACCGGCGCGCACCTCCCTCGGCAAAGGTCCGGAACGCCGGACGGGTCAGACCCATCCGTCGCGCCTGGTTCGCCGGCCGTTCCACCGCTGTGTCAGGTCCCTCATCGCGTTTCCCGTCCGTCCGGTCGTTGTCGGTCGGCTTCCGCAACAGTGGTCCGTGCGCCCCGTGCCGTGAATCGCCCGTGCGTGATGAGATGCGCACAGCCGCAGTACGGCGAGTCGTCAGAAAGAAACCAACCGCTGCGGCGGCGGTGGCGCGGGGTGCTTCCGGCCGGGCGCCTGATCCGCATCTCACCCCGCGCAGGGGAGGTACCACCGGTGCGTTGCGGGGATGTTTCAAACCAGCCCCGCTCAACTTCGAAGGAGTGCCTGATGACCCACTCCGGTTCGAGTGCCGCCGCCACCGGCGCCGCGGCCGAGACTCTGGCGTCCGTCGGCCAGTCCAAAGGCTGGCGGATCGCCTTCGGCACGCTCACCCTCGCGATCGGCCTGATCGTGCTGTTCTGGCCGGAGCCCACGATCGCCGTGCTGGCCGTGCTGTTCGGCATCCAGTTGTTCATCGCGGGCGTGTTCTGGCTGGTGTCCGCGTTCGCCGTGGACGAGGCCAGCGGCGGCGGCCGGGTGCTGCTCGCGCTGTTCGGGTTGCTGACGATCCTGGTGGGCGTGCTGTGCCTGCGCTCGCCGTTCCAGACCGTCGCGATCCTCACCCTGCTGCTGGGCCTGACCTGGCTGATCGGTGGCCTGATCGAGGTGTTCCACGGGTTCACCGGGGCCGGTGGGTGGGCGATCCTGTCCGGCGTGGTCAGCGTCGCCCTCGGCATCATCGTGCTGGTGTACCCGGAGACGACCATCCGGGCGCTGACCTGGCTGGTCGGTCTGGTGCTGACGATCTACGGCGTGGTGGCGGTGCTCGTCGCGCTGGCCGGCGGCAAGAGCGGCCAGGAATCCGGCGCGGTGCAGACCCGGCCCGGCCCGGCCGTGACGTCCTGACCGGCGGGGAGCCCCGGTGCGCGGCCCTGGGCCGTCCTCGGTGGCCTACCTGCTGCTCGGCGTGGGCGCCGGCGTGGTGGAGGTGGCCCGCTGGGTGAGCCGGCCGGTGCTGGCGACCGCCGGCTCGGTGACCCGGGCGCTGGCGCCGCCGGACTGGGTCACCTCGGTGCTGGAGGAGCGCGGCCGGCAGGCCCGCGCCGAGCTGGAGCAGGCCGCCGACACCGTGCTGCGCTGGGTGCTGGTCCGGGTGGTGGACACCCTGGTGGACACCATCGACCTGACCGCGCTGGTGGCTGACAACGTCGACCTCGACGCGGTCGCCGCCGGGCTGGACGTGGACGCGGTGATCGCCCGGGCGAACCTGGACCAGGTGATCGCCCGGCTGGACCTGGAGAAGATCGTCCAGGAGGTGCTCGACTCGGTCGACATCGGATCGATCGTCCGGGAGTCCAGCGAGACGGTCGCCTCCGAAGCCCTCTCCGGCGTGCGCAACCAGGCCATGCACGCCGACGACGCGGTGTCCCGCCTGATCGACCGCCTCCTGCGCCGCGGCCGCGACCTAGCGGCCCCGGCGAGTCCCCCCTTGGGACCCGGCGAGTCCCCATCTCCGGACGGGCGAGTCCCCAACTCGCACTAGCCGGCCACCCAGAAGGCGTAGTCGGCGGTGTACGGCACGGACACCGTGGCGGCCTCGGTGCAGGGACCGGCGGGTGCCAGGCCGCCGGTGGTGTTCAGCCGCTGGATGTAGGTCACCCCGGCCAGCAGTCCGGGGCCGCGGTTGGCGGTGGCGCGCAACAGCAGTTGCGGGATCGCGCCGTCGACCGGGGAACTGGCCTGCGCGGCGGCGGTCACCGAACTGCCGTCCCGGGTCGAGGTCCACACCGGGCCGCGGGTGTGCAGCACGGTCGCCTGGCCGCGGTGCCGGAGAATGGCGTCCGGCTGCAGGAACGTCCACGCCCCGGCGGTGCACTGGTAGGTCTGCACGCCCCGGGCCGGCATGACGGCGAGCGGTCTGTTGCCGGCGGGCACCCTGATCACCTCGGGCACCCGGCCGGCGCCCCCGCCGCCCGGCGAACCGGTGGCCGGAACCGCGGCCGCCCCGACCCCGACCGCCGCCAGCGCCGCGACGGCCAGTCCCACAGTAAAGCGACGAACCCGACTCATGGTCTCGTTCACTTCCCCTCGATCGGTGTGCCGGCAGCGTGCCGGCACACCCCAGACACGGCTGGGAACCCGATCGAGGTTGGCCCATGCGGCCGAATCAGTTATGTGAATCGCGCATGGCCCGGCGAATCTGTTCCAGCTTGTCGCGGCCGGCCCGGTCGCGTTCGGCCAACTGCTCGTCCAGCGAGGTGGCCGCCGGTTCGGCCAACTCGGTCTCGCCGGCCGAGGTGGCGAACCGGCCTTCGATCTTGTCCCGCACGTAGTCGAAGCTCGGCACGCCGGCCTCGTCGTAGTCGCCGGAAACCGCCGGGTTCTCGGGTTGTTCGGTCATCGCGGGCTCCGTTCAGTCCGGCACGGCCATCTCACCCAGGGTCGACCAGTCGTCCTGGGGGAGGGTGAAGTTGACGATCCGCGGCGTTTCCGCGAGATGCGCCGGCAACGTTTTCTGGGCGGCCCGGAAATGGTCGGACTGGACGTGCGCCGCGCCGGCCTCGTCGTCGCGGAACGCCTCCACCAGAACGTACTCGGTCGGGTCGTCGACGCTGCGCGACCAGTCGAACCACAGACAGCCCGGCTCGGCCCGGGTGGCCGAGGTGAACTCCGCGGCGATCTGCGGCCAGCGGTCGGCATCCTCGGGCCGCACCCGGAACTTCGCGGTGATGAAGATCATCCGTTACCCCTTCGCATCAGGCTTCGTTGCCGGCGTCCAGATCCCTGACCTCCTGGTAGCCGAGCTGGCCCCGGCCGCCGTCCGGACCGACGGTATCCGGTGCGAGCAGCAGCCCGACATGGTCGCCGGTGTCGTGCCGGGACAGCACCCGCCCGCAGAACCACTGCGGGCAGTCCGCGAGCACCGGCACGCCGCCCGGTCCGGCCCGCCAGTCGCACTGGTCGAACTTGTCCACCTCGAAGCCGGTCCGGGTGCCGAACAGCACGGCCAGGTCCCGGTTGGCCTTGGTTGGCACGTGCACGGCGAGCACGTCGGCCCGCTTGGCCACCAGGTAGGTGTGGTTGTTCTTGGACAGCCAGACCATGAACCGCGGCGGGTCGATGCTGCACTGCGACGCGAAGCCGATCAGGCAGCCGGCCCGGCGCGTGCCGTCGGTCGCGGTCACGATGAACATCGGATAGTCCAGCTCGCCTACGAGCGCGTCGAAACCCACGGCAACGAGTCTGCGCGATCAGCGGCCGCGCGGCACCGCGAGCGCGGCAGGCGGCGTGTTGCCGGCGGTGGACCCGGTGTGGAACTGCGGCGTGACCAGGTAGACGAACTCGAAGGCCTCGTCGCGCGCCAGGTCCTCGGAGCGCACCGCCTCGCCGATCCGCACGCCGTTCTGGGTGATCAGCACCTGGTGCACCGGGAACAGGTTGCCGCCGGTGACCGCGGGGTCGAGCACCTCCAGCCCCCAGGTGTCGCTGGCCGCGACGGCCACCCGGCGGGACGCCAGGTACCGGGCCTCGCGCAGGAAGATGCCCGGTTCGGCGGCCAGGTACCGGGCGTTGGCCGGATCGGCCGGGTCGTCGAAGGCGGCCCGGTTGAGCAGATGCGTCCAGCCGGTGCGGAACACCACCACGTCGCCGGGGCCGGGCTCGCGGCGCACGCCCTGCCGGCGCAGCGCGGCCCGCATGTCCTCCAGCGTGATCCGGTAGTTGTCGCGCAGCACCCACTCGTTGTTCACCGGCGAGCGGAACAGGTCGCCGCGCGCCCCGGTGGCGAGCTTGAGTCCGACGATGTCGTAGAGGACGCCGCGGGTGACGATCGGCCCGAGGTTCTCGTTGCCGAGCCGGGCCAGGCCGCGCGGGGTGGCGATGTCCGGGCCGCGGAAACCGTTGTAGTAGACCTCGCCGACGCCGATGTGACCGAGGTTGTCCAGCTGGGTGGCGATCTGGTACGTGCCGCTGTGCGGGAACCGCTCCTCGTGGAAGGACAACGTGTTCGGGCCGAGCGGGGTGGCGGTCTGCAGGATGCCGGCCTCCGGGTGGGTGCGCGGGTCGTACTCGGCGACCGGCACGAACTCGCCGCGCGGCTGGTAGCCGACCACCAGCAGGCGCTGCTTGAGCACCCGGGGCGGGGTGCTGGGGAACGCCGGGAAGTTGTCGGCGAGCAACTCGCCCAGGTTGTAGGTCTTGACCGCGTTGCCGCGCTCCAGCAGGCGCAGCGCCCGCCGGGTGGTCTCCGGGGTGACCTCGTTCCAGGTGCCGCGCTGGTCGCCGCGCCCGTAGCGGCGGGCGGTGCGCTCGGCCCAGCCGGCCACCTCGTCGGCGGTGAACATCGCGTCACTGAAGTCGCCGGGCCCGCCGGCGGTCGCCGGGTCGGCGCCGGCGACCCCGGTGCCGGCGGTGGCGGCCACCGCGCCGGCCGCGGCCGCGGCGGTCATGCCGAGCACGTCCCGGCGGCTGTGCAGGCCCAGGTGTGTGCGCAGGAGGTCGGACCGCATGCGAAACCCCTTTCTCGCCCTCAACACATTGGCACCGAATGGTTTCCGAGCGTAACGGCAACGTGCGCGCCGGGGCGATGTGCTGTGGGATGGGGGAATGTCGATTCGGTCGTTGCTGGACAAGGTGGACGAGCGCATCGGCGACGGCCTGGAGCATGTGCTGTGCACCCATCACTCCCGCAGGCTGCGCCGGCTCGGTTGGGGAGACGCGCTCGCGCCCGGCGACGACGGGTGGTTCGCCGCCCGGCCCGAGGTCCGGCCGGGCAACCGGATCGAGGTGCTGATCGACGGCGAGCAGGCCCTGCCGGCGGTCCGGGCCGCGATCGAGGGCGCGCGGTCGTCGGTGCACATCGCCAACTGGCACGCGAGCCCCGACTTCCGGCTCACCCGTGAGCCCGGCGCGCCGACGTTGCGCGAACTGCTGCGCGACGCGGCCCGCCGGGTGCCGGTCCGGGTGCTGCTGTGGGCCGGCCCGCCGTTACCGGTGTTCGAGCCGACCCGGGGCCGGGCCCGGGCCGCGCGGGAAGAGTTCCTCCGGGACAGCGAGGTGCGGTGCGTGCTGGACTCCCGGGAGCGCACCCTGCACTGCCACCACGAGAAGCTGGTGATCGTCGACGGCCGCTCGGCGTTCGTCGGCGGGCTGGACTTCACCGCGCTGGAAGGCGACCGGCACGACAGCTCCGAGCATCCGCCGGACCGTCCGCTCGGCTGGCACGACCTGATGGTCCGGGCGGAGGGCCCGGTGGTCGCCGATGTGGCCGGCCACTTCCGGCAGCGGTGGAACGAGGTGGCCGGGGAGCGGCTGCCCGAACCGGAGGTGCCCGAACCGGCCGGCGCCAGCACCGCCCAGCTCGTCCGCACGGTCCCGGAGAAGACCTACGACTTCGCGCCCCGCGGCGACTTCTCGTTGCTGGCGGCCCACGTTCGGGCGCTGCGCGCGGCCCGCCGGCTGATCTACCTGGAGAACCAGTTCTTCTGGTCGCCGGAGATCGCCGAGATCCTGATCGACAAGCTGCGCAACCCGCCGGACGACCGGTTCCGCGTGGTGCTCGTCCTGCCCCGCAAACCCAGCAACGGCTCCGACACCACGCGCGGCCAGCTCAGCCGGCTGGTCGAGGCCGACGCCGGGGCCGGCCGGCTGCTGGCCACCACCCTCACCGCGCACGACGGCGACCGGTCCTGCGCGGTCTACGTGCACGCCAAGGCCGGCATCATCGACGACGAGTGGCTCACCGTTGGTTCGGCCAACCTCAACGAGCACTCCCTGTTCAACGACACCGAGGTCAACCTCTGCACCGACGACGCCGCCCTGGCCCGAGCCACCCGGCTGCGCCTGTGGTCCGAACACCTGCAACGCCCGGTCGCCGAGATCGACACCGACCCGGCGCACGTCGTCGACCACATCTGGCGCCCCATCGCCGAGGAACAGGCCGACCTCGAGAGCGCCGGCAAACCCCGCACCCACCGCCTCACCCTGCTCCCCGGCGTCTCCCGCCGCACCGGCCGGCTCAAGGGCCCGTTGCGCGGCCTACTAGTAGACGGCTGAGCGCGGCAGCCCCTTCCTGATTTCCCGGCCGTAAGACATGATTGAGATCTGGGCCACCGCACCTCGGAGGGGAACCGATGGTCACCAGCACCACCTCCACAGAAACCTGCATACAATCCCAACTCCCCGATCTCAGCACCGTCACCTTCCACCAATTACGAAAACTGGACAGCGACGCCCTCCGCCCCTCACTCCGCCGTGTCGTAGATCACACCAACCGCCTGCGAAAAGTGCCAAAATCCACCAATGCGACGGGCGGCGACCGGATCGATTGACTCGAACGGGTTGCGCAATGCGTAAGAGGCCCGTGAACCCGGCTGATCAGGTCGGGTTTCACCGCCTACCCTGGGACGAATTCGACGAGCTCGCCCAGGGGCGGACCGGCGTCGGCACGGTGCTTCGGCTGCGTGAGGCGGAACGGAGCCGGCGTCTGCTGCTGCTCTGGGGGCTGGTAGAGGGGACCAGTAAGAATCCGGAATCCGCCGGTCCACTGCCCTCATTCGATGAGGCGTGGGAGTTGCTTTGCCGTGCGGAGGCGCGTTCACCGGCCGTCTTCAACGAGCTACTGTCGCATCCCTATACCGGGAGTTGGCTGGGCTACACGACCCGGCTCCTGATCAGTGGAACGGACGGCGTGTTTCCGCTATGGGTGCACTTGGGCCACCTGCATGCTCTCGCGGTTACAGTGGCGATCCGGTCCGGTATCGATTTCCAGATGGCCGTTCCGATGTGGTCGGGAAGGGTGATCCTGCCCGCGCTCGGTTCCGTTCAATTGACCGGTAGCCGCCAATGGTCCACGGCCGACGTTCGCGGCGATAACGGTTGCGTGGATGTCAGTGGTGGCGCGGACCGGGTGCGCTTGCCGGATCCGCCGGACCTGGCAGCGCGAAGCTGGTGGCCGGTCCGCACCGTTGTCGCCCGGGAGGGATCGCACCGGCTCGTGGTGCGACTCGACGACGTCGACCCATACCGGGGCCTCTACGAGCCGATTCCCGCGCAGCGGCTGTCCACTGTGGAGTTCGATGCGTGGCGGCGGCTCCTCGAGGATGCCTGGCGGCTGGTCGTTGATCGCCTCCCGGATCTCGCCGACGCGCTGCCCGCGGGCCTGGACGCCATCGTGCCCAAGCCGAACGTGCCGTTCCGCAACCCCAGCGCGTCCACCGGAGAGGCCTTCGGGAGCGCGATCGTCGCCCGCCCAGGGGATGCCATCGAGCTGGCGGCCACGCTCATCCACGAGTTCCGGCACATCGTGCTCGGTGGCGTGTTGCACCTGATCGACCTCGATGACGACGACCCGCGGGAGTATCACTATGTGCCGTGGCGGGATGATCCGCGCCCGCTCGGGCGCGTGATCCAGGGCCTGTACGCCTTCGCCGGGGTCACCGCGTTCTGGCGATCCCTCACCAGTGTCGAGGACCGGCCGCTGGCCCGGCGGGCCGCGTTCGAGTTCGCCTACTGGCGCGGGCAGACCTGGCGGGTCCTGACCGAGATTCGCAACCACCCGAGCCTGACCCTGGCGGGCCGCAGATTTCTCGAAGGCATCGCATTCCAACTAGGCCCGTGGCGACGTGAGCCGGTAGCCGAGGACGTGGTCCGGCTCGCCGATGCGATCGCCGCGGACCACTATGCCGGCTGGCGAATTCGGCACCTGCGGCCCTCGGCCCGCATTGTCGGGGAACTGGCCCGGGCCTGGCTGGCCGGACACCCGCGTCCTGCCGGATTCGTACTCCCTCACGATCCGGAGCCGACTCCGGTGCCGGACGGAGCGTGGACACACGCGCGTACGGACCTGATCCGGCTCACCGTCACCGACCCGAACCGGCTCAAACTGTCCCCGGAGCTACCGCAGGCGTCGTCGGCCGATCGTGCCCTTGCCAGCGGCAGGCTGGCCGAGGCTGCACGCGGATACCAGGCCGAACTGACGGCGGACCCGGACCTGCCTTCGGCATGGGTGGGTCTCGGTCTCGCGCTGCACGCGCAGGGAACCAGCCTCGCGGCGCGTGCCCTGCTCCATCACCCAGAACTGGTCCGCTGTGTGCACCGTGCTCTGCGGGCCGAGGCCGGGCAGGTTCCGAGCCCCCGCGCCCTCGCCGCGTGGATCGGGCAGTTCGCCGGCTGACCTGGGGGCGGGACAGAAATTTGCCGCTACATCAACATGGGATCGATGTCGCAGTTGGCGCGGGCAGCTTCGGCCGCCGCGATGGTGGCCGGATGCCTGTCGCCGAGAACTTTGCGATAGGTGGCGGTGGCTTCCTTTGCACGTGCCTGGGCGTCCTTGGTCCGGCCAACGGCGCGCAGGTCGATGCTCAGGTTGAGCAGTGCCGCGATCGTCGTGGGGTGGTCGTTGCCGAGCACGCGACCGGCCCGATCGACGCTTTCCTCATCGAGGACGCCCGCCGCCTCGGCCTCGCCAAGATCGATGAGGTCACTGGCCAGATTGATCGCCGCGACCACCGCATAGGGGTGGTCCGGACCCACCCTCGCGCGAAGCTGTTCCAGTGCGCGCTCGTCCAGTTCCCGTGCGCCGGCGGTGTCACCGAGCAACCGCAACGCCACGGCCAGGTCCACCATCGCCCCGAGAGTGTGCGGGTGATGCTCGCCCAGGATGCGGCGGTACCGCTCGAAGGTCTCCTCGCCCAGTTTTCGCGCCGCACGAAGGTCGCCCGAATGCCGAAGGTCGATCGAGTGCGCGAGCGCGGCCGCCATCGTGGTGGGGTGATCGTCGCCGTACCGAATCTGAAACTGGCGTAGCGCGGGTCCGGACAGGGGTAGTGCACGCGGGTGGTCGCCGTCCTTGCGGATGGCCACGGCAAGCAGGAACGAGGTGGTCCAGGTATCGATATGGTCCTCGCCGTACCGCTGCCACATGATGTCGACGAGCTTCTGCTGCTCGGCCCTGGCCCACAGGTACTCGCCGGCCTCGCGCCGGTCCACGATCGTCGCGCCGTACACGCTCAGGGTTCGTGGGTGGTGTAGGCCGAGAACCTCGATCCTTCTCCGGTGCGTGTCCGCGTCCCACTGGGCCGCGGCCCGGTAGTCACCGGACAACCGCAGGCTCAGCGCGTGCTGGTAGGCGGCGTTGAGCGTTTCCGGATCGTCAGGCCCGAACAGCTTGCGGGCCTTCTCGTGGATTTCCTCGGTCAGCTTCCGGGACGCGGCGAAGTCGCCCTGGGCCCGCAGATCGATGGCCACGAGACCCTGAGCGCTCAGAGTCTCTTCGCTGGTCTCGCCGGATGCCTCGATGCGCAGTTTGAGGGTGCGTTTGTTCAGGTCGGCGGCTTCGGCGTACCGGCCAACCCCCCAGAGGTACAGGCCCAGCCGGGAGGCGACGTCCATCGTCTGCGGGTGCGACTGGCCGAGCTTGGCGGTGAACCCCTCCAGAGCGCGCTGGGCGAGCGTGGTCGCTTCCTCGTGGTCGCCCCACTGGAAGAGATACCGCATGAGGTTGATGACCAGTTGACGGGCCCAGCTGTCGTCGCAGTCGATGACGTCGGCGGCGTAGGCATGCGGCAGCAGTTCCCGGTAGCGCGGCCAATGCCGGCTTGACTCCGGATCGTTCGGGTCCAGGTTGGCAAGAAGCTGGTGTGCTCCGTGCCGCATCTGTGCCTGCAGCTGGGGTGAGGTGACCCGGTTGCGCAACACCAGCTGGACGAGTCGGTGCAGCTGAATGGTGTTGTTGCCGTGGTCGATCTTTGCCAGTCCATACCGGTTGATGTCCCGGATTGCGCGGGCGAGCTGCATCGGGTCCCGGAGCGCGACATCCAGTTCGGGGGAGATGGCGATGCCCCGCACGCCGGTGAACAGGTCGCGCGTGATCGGGTCAGGTGAGAAGAAGGCACACAGATGCAGAATGTGGTGGGCGGCCGTGTTGCGCCGGAGCAGCTCATCGAACGATACGTTCCAGGCCGCCGCAACCGAAAGCTCGTAGTCCTGCGGCGCGGAGGTGTCCAGAATCTCGGCGACCTTCTCGTCGAACAGTCGCAGGTATTCCTGCACCTGCATGCCGGTCTCGGCGCGCCAGGCGGCGGCCTGCTCGATCGCGAGTGGCAGGTCGCCCAGTTTCTCTGCCAATAGGTCGGCTTCGCTGTCGCTGATTTCCGGCCCACGCCGGCGCAGCAACTCGATGCTTTCCTCGCGGCGGAATACCGACACTTCGAGCGGGCGGGCGATGCCGGCCCAGTCGGGATTACGGGATGTGATGAGGATCTCGCCCGGACCGTTGCTGGGAAAGAATGGCCGGACTGTCTCCGGGCTTTCGGCCGCATCGAAGACCAGGAGCCATCTTCGGAACGGCTGACCCACCCGGAGTGCTTCCCGGACCGCGGGAACGGCCGTGCTGGCTTCGGCATGGCCCGATAGTCGCAATTGCCTGGCCAGTTCGGTGAGCCCGGCCCTGATCTGAGTCGGCTCCGCGGCCGGAATCCACCAGATGACATCGTAATCCCGCAGGTGGCGATAGATGTACTCGACCGCCATCTGTGTCTTTCCGATTCCGCCCATTCCGTGCAATGCGGCAGGCAACACGGCGGTAGTGCCGCCAGCCGTCAATCTTTGGCTCAAATTGTCGAGCAGGTCCGCTCTTCCGGTAAAATTTGGGTTACGCGGGGGGACGTTCCCCCAGATGGGTGGGACCTCGTCCGCGTGCCGCTCGCGCGACCTTCCAACACCCAATGCGGAAGCCGGGGGACCGGCATAAGGGTCGGGTGTCTCCGACGTGCTCGGCAGGGGCTCCAACGGCGGTCGGGAGTCCTCGGGGACCACCGTCGGTTCGCTTGGCGCGCTCGTCTGATTCACAGGCGACATTGTGGCAGGGGAGTCAATAGTCGGCCCGTCAAGCCGGCGGGCGCGCGGGAGATATGGCCCGGTCAGGGCGCGCAGGACGATTTGCTCGTGCTGAACTTCCTTGAGCGTCGTTGTGGCGATGTCCGGATCCGGCGCGTTGTCCGGCTCCGCGATGGCGTCCCGCAGACGAGTCAGGCCGTGATGCCGGCCGGCGAAGCAGGCCGCAGCCACGCGAACGGCTGCGGCGGTGTCGGAGCGACGGCAGCCAGCGAGGAGTTTTTCTCTTATCGGGTTGGGAATATCGAACGAGAGCGCATCCCAGGTGGACATTTTACTGTGGGTGTTCACCGGGTGGAGCAGGCCGCTGGTGAAAACCTCCGCGATATGTTCTGGGCCGGCTTCCGGAATCAGCTGTGCTTGGAGGTGCCGGGCGACGGTCAGGCTGACCGGAACGGCGGCGAGGAGGGTGGCGAGCCGAAATGCCGGTGCAGACGCCGATCCGCGGAATTCGTCAACCTGTTGCACCAGCGATATCTCGGAAAGGGGTTCGTCCGCGGCACTGCTGACCGTCGGTACATCTTGCGCAAGCAGTACTGGGCCAACGCGTTGATGATTGGTGTTCATCAGTAGTCCGGCCCACCACCGCAGCCAGCGGGGCCGCAGTTCCAGGACGGGGACGGGAATGCCTGTGTGATCAATATCCGGGGCATCGCCGTCAAGCCAGGTATCCAACCGTTCCCAGGTCCATCGCTTGTTCGGTTGCAGTTTCCTGGTCGCTCTCAGCCGGGCGGAATACACCGGAAGACCGACCCGCTGCCACAGGCGTTGCGGAAGCAGGTTGAGCACGGCGACCGGCATGACCTGTCCGCAGGCGGTCAGCAGTGGTCCGGCAAGCCCCTGGCGCCAGCAGGGGGCGACACCGTCGGTCACCACCATGACGATTCGGCGGCCGGAAGGATCCAGCAGTTCGGAAGGGCTCCTGACCGCTGCGCCGGCGGTGGCGCCGCGAAGCGTCGGTGGGACGGCCGGACCGGATTCGGGCGCGGTGGTGTCGAGCAGCCGGACCCGGATCGTTCGAAACGCGCCCACCTGTTCCAGCAAGGCGATGAAAGCCGCGAGCCGGTGGCGCCACAACGCCATCGAGGGGCCGTCATCGACAACCAGGGTCAGGTCGAGGAACCGTTCGGTCTCGGGTCTGATCTCCGGCCACCACAGCCCGTCCTCGGCCGCGCGTTCGGCGGTGGCCACCTCGTCCAGAACCACGGCGTCTGGCCGCCAGGACCGCACCGTGCTTTTGAGCGGCCGTAGCGCCCGAATCACCCCAAGAGCGTCGGGCACCGTGGTGTTACCCGACAGGTTGGCCGGGCTGGGTAGCCGAAACAGGGGTGATGTCGCGGGTTGGCCGTCGGGGACGGGTTGTTCCGGCGCGGGGTCGGTCCCCGTCGCGGGTCCAGCCTCGGGCGGCGGAGCCGCTGAATCGGGCCGTTCGCCGGCCCCAACCGGCTCCGGCTGGGGCGTTGGCGGGTCCGCGGGCATCCGGTGCGTGGCCTGAGCCGGGCCGGGCTCCGGGCCTGGTCCGGTGACGGCTGTGAGCCACAGCGCATCGGCGAGTTCCCACGGATGCAGATCCGTGGCTGCTAGGCGGTCGGCACTCTCGCGGTCCGGGTCCGGCCGGTCTGACGTCGTGCCCACGTCACCGCACCGGGTCGTGATCGAGCCTGCGCCACAGGGCGTTGATGAGATGCGGCCAGGTCGGGTCGCTCTCGCTGTAGGCGCCCGAGGTGGCGAGGTACACCGCGTCGAGCAGGCGATCGGCGGGCAGGCCGCCGCTGGTCGCGCTCCGCTCCACGAACTCGGCCACCAGGCGGTCCCGGTGTTCGCCGCGCTCGTCGAGCACATGGTTGGCAACCATGGCCGCGAGCATGTTGGCGTCCGGATCGCGCATTTCAAGGCGCAGGCACCGGCGGAGGAACGCCTCAGGAAATTCCCGCTCGCCATTGCTGGTAATGACGATCAGTGGAAATTCGCGACAACGCACCCGGCCATCGCGGATGACGGCCGTTCGTCCGGGATCGGAGGTGAATACCTCCACTTCTCGACTCCGGCTACGAATTCTTTCCAGCTCGTCAATGACGAACTCGCCGTCCTCCAGCGCACCGAGGAGATCATTCGGTAGGTCTGCCTCGCTCTTGTCCAGCTCATCGATGAGAAGCACCCGGGGCAGCTTGGTGGGCAGCAACGCGGTGCCCAGTGGGCCGAGCCGGATGAATTCCCCGACGGACTGTTCCGTTGCCGGCGGACCGGTGTTGCCGGCCAGGCGGGCGGCGGTCGCCTGCGCCCGGCCGATGGCGTCGTACCCGTACTGGCCGTTCTTCAGCGTGGTGTGGCTGGTGATGGGCCAACGCAGCACCCGCCCCAGCCGTAACTCCCTGGCGATCTGCCAGGCCAGGCTGGACTTGCGGGTGCCGGGACGTCCGGTGACCAGCAGCGGCCTGCGCAGATACAGCGCCGCGTTCACCATGTTCACTTCGTGGGTGTCGACGTCGCGCTCGGTCAGATGGCACTCCACACCGAGCCGGCGGTCCTCGTCGCCGTCGTCCTCGGGTGGTGTGTCGGTGTCCGGCAATGGCCCGCCCCGGAACTTCCGCCAGGGCGGTGGGGGCGGCAGCAGTTCGGCCAGGGCAATGTCGTGTATGGGTCGCCCCGTGCCGCGGTAGATCCACCAGTCCGGCGTGACAACGGGGGGAGCGCGCCACTCCAGTCGGTCCCCGTCGGTGCGATCATTTGCGCTCATCACGATTCCCCTCCGGCAGCTGCTACATTGCTGACCGGCCGAAGACGACCAGGCGGGTAGGATCGTCCCACAACAGTACCAGATTCTTGGTGATGTCGACGTTTGTGTCTTCGGACAATTGCATGAATGATCGTCGGCGAGACATCTGCGTCCTTGTTGGTAAGTCGGCCAATCCGTCCTCTTCGAGGAGCAACTCGACAACTTTCCGCAAATCCGCGCCGGACGCCTCGGCATGCCAGATCACGACCGGCAGACCTGAATGCAGAGCTGCGGTCAGCTCGTCAAACCCGCCTTCGCTCAGCGGTTCCGGGCCGGGAGCCGCGCTGAGCACGGCGGAGACCCATTCCGGATCACTCAGGACCGCATCGATTCGATGCGGAAAGTCGGTGTCCGCAGGACGGCAATAGTGCACCCGGGCGGCGGAAGGATCCTGTTGCAATGATTGCCAACGATCCCGCCAGGCCCGGTGCAAACGCCGCGAGCTCATGCGCTCGAGTGACCGGAGCACGATGGGATAGTCCAGGCAAAGGGGGCGGGGGCTGCCAGAGTCGTGGTGCTTGCGCCAGAGATGGACCTGCAGATGCAGCAGCGACCGCGGCAGCACGATCTCCAACGCTACCGAGGCGTTCTGGTCAGCCCACGCTTCCTCGGCTTCGACCACCACCCGATCGACGTCATATTCGACCCGGTCCTCGGTGGTGACGCCACCCTCGCTGCGGGTCGGCGGCCAGGTGCCCGGATCGTCCTGGCGCCAGTACGACAGGTGGTAACGCGTGGAGTCGAGCCGATCCGGCTCCAGCGCGATCATCAGATGCAGCCGGGGAGCCGGCGGAATCGGAACGGCGTTGTTTCGCCGGGTTTGCAGCGCTTCCACCAACCGCAGCTGGACGGCCTGGGTGTCGATCCATTCGGTGAGCCGGGCCCTGGCGACCGGATCGAGCTGCTCGCACAGCAGCACCAGGAAGTACAGAGCGGGGGGAACTCCGTCAGGCTGGGCGTTGACGTCGGTGAGATCGCGGAAGATTTCCCAGGCATCGTTCGAGGTCGGGATCGGTATCGTGGGACCGGCCGCCTTGCGCACGACCGTTGGCACATGCCGCACCGGTATTCCGGTGAGTAGGCCGCGCAGATGTTCCAGGACCGCGGCCGGCCACAGGTCCAGCACCTCGTCTCCGGACCGGGGCTGCGGGAGCCGCGACGCGCGGACGGCTACCCCCGGGCCCATCGGTTGCACGTCCGGCAGCCGCAGCCAGGCTTCGGCCTTCAGGTTCTTGACCTCTACCGGGATTCGCCGGTACGCCGCCGGAAACGCCGCCGGGTCCTGGAGGATGACTTCGCGGTAGAACGAGTCCGACGCGATGTAGGCGACCACGCCGGCGGACCCGCGAAGAGCGGACTTCGCGGCAGCCGCATCCACGATGCGCGCCGCGAAGTTGATCGCGGGACTGTCCGCTCCGTGCCTGGTTGTTCGTACGTCACCGGCATGCAACGCAACCCGGAGCTGGATGGCCGTCTTCACCGAGTGCAGATCGTTGAACCGGTGCAGCCCGGCCACCAACCGGTTGGGCAGCCGGTCGACCAATCTGATCTTGGGTACCGACGGCGGGATCAGGATGAGGACTCCGTCACCGCGGTCGTGCCGCTCGCACGATCGCCACGGGATCGCGGATTCGGCGAATGCCTTGCTCAGCACCTGATACATGCCCTTGTGCATCTCTGCGTGGTCGGCGGCGGTTCGTGCCGGATCGGTGAAGTTACTCATGTCAACGAGCAGGATCGTCCTGTGTCGTGCCGACGCCGCCTCCGGCACAAGCCACCTCCCCAACACACCGGCGGCCGGGTCAGTCGGCCATGCCGCCGTTTGATTATGTGGCGGCGCTGCCGGACAGCACAGCACCACCGGTATCGTCAGGTAAAAGGGTGACTGGTTTCCGGCGCCTACTGTGTTGCTTTTGACACGGATATGCCCAGAATCGACACGATTACCGGCGCTCGACGGTGTACTGGCGGGTTTCCACGGAGACGCCGCCGATGAAGATCCCGGCGCTGTCGCGGAAGCGTCGCACCGACGGGTCGGTGCTGGAGTCGAGTTGGCGGGCGGCGTCGACGTAGCTCCCGCCGATCGCGTGGTTGCCGCCGACGGTGCCGGACTGGTTGTCGAACTTTACCGTGGTGCGGTTGTCGCTGGCGGGGTTCTCGGCCGCGTCCAGGTGCGGCACGATGTCGCCGCTGTTCTCCAGGGAGAGCATCTGCACGCCGTCGGGGACGGGAATGCGGCCGACGGGCGAGCCGGCGGTCACCACGTGCGTCACGTTGAACTGGCCCGCGGCGGTGAAGTCGTTGGCCGCGCGCGCCGCGACGATGCCGCCCTGGCTGTGGCCGACCAGCATCACCGGGTCGTTCGGTCCGATCCCGGCCCGACGCATGGCGTCCTCGAGACCCTTCTGCAGCACGGTTTCGTTGCCGGCCATGGCATCGATGTTGGTGCCGAAGTCGTTGGCGCTGCCGCCGTCCTGGCCGGGCAGGTTCCACACCCGGGTGCCGGGGATGTCCACGATGTAGGAGACCCGGCCGTCCGGCCCGACCACCTTGCGCACGTCGATGTTGGGATCGGTGTTGTTGCGGTGGTCCAGGCCCTGCATGATGTCGCCCAGCCCGTGCGGCGGGGTGCCGGCCGAGCCGTCGATCCCGTTGTCGGTGACCCGCGGCTCGCCGTCGGGGTACGCGGCGGCGGTGAGATCCATCAGCGTGGCCAGGTCGACCGGCAGGCCGAGCGAGCTGATCATGCCGGGGGACATGCCGATCAGCTGGTCCACCAGGCCCGGGTGCTCGACCAGGTAACGCTGCCAGTCACCGTCGTAGTTGAGGTACACGTCGGTGGCGATCGCCCCGCCCGCGCCCAGCGCGGTGAGCAGCGCGGCCGTCGGACTGGAGGTGACCGCCGCGCCCTCCATCCACCGGACCGCGTCCAGCGCCCGGGTGTTGAGCTGGTCCATCGTGTGATAGGCCTCGGCGCTGGCCCGCAGCGCCATCCCGCGCAGCCCGATCGCCGCTGACGTGGCGGTCAGGCCGGACGGCCCGTCCAGCGCGCCGAGCATGGCCGCCTCGAACCGGGCCACCCCGGCCGGGTTGAGCACGGTCGAGGCCACCACGTTCGGGTCGACCAGGTAGCGATGGCAGGACATGGCCGTGCCCAGCGTCTCGGCGGCCACGTCATCGGTCAGGTCGCCCATCGCGGCGAGGTCCTCGAGCTTGGCCTCGGTGCCGCCGGCGCCTCCGCCGACCCGCAGGTTGGTCACACCCGGTCCGGGAGTCGTCATCAGCTCTCGCCCTCCGTGACAGCCTCCGCGACGAAGGGAGCCACCCACACGCCGAGATCGGCGCGGCCGACCGGTTCCAGCAGCACCCGGCGGCCGGTGTCCGGCCGCATGCCCAGCCAGCCGTCGCCGGCGTGCAGCCAGGCGACCCGCGCGCTGCGCACGTCCTGCCGCACCCGGGCGGTGACCTGGCAGACCAGGCCGCCGTTGGTCCGGCTGGCCACCTCGGTGGCCAGCCGCGCCTCGGCCGGGGCCAGGCCCAGCCCGGCGAGCACCTCGGCCGGCGCGTCCGGGTCGGCGCCGCGCAGCAGCTCGGCGATCCCCAGCTCGTGCAGCGCGGCCACCGGCACCCGGCCGGCCGGCAGCCGGTCCCGCGTCTCGCCGAGCGCGGCGGGAATCTCCGCCTCGGCCTCCGGGGGTACCGCCCGGACCAGCTCCCCGCCCAGGTCGGACGCGGCGAACAGGGACAGCTCCACCGCGCCGTCGCCGAGCTCGAACAGCGACGCGCCCAGCCGGCCGGCGATCGCGTGCAGGCTGTGCAGGCCGGCCCCGCCGATCGTGGCGGTGGTGTCGAGCATGACCTGGGGCCCGGCCAGGATCTTCAGATTCATCGCCACCGAGCGGTGCACCTCGCCGTCCCCGTCGAGCACCCCGCGCTTGACCAGGTCCGCGGGTTCGGCCGGGGGCAGGTCCCGCGGGTCGGGCTGCCAGCCGGGCGGCATGGACAGCCCGAGCCGGTCCACCAGGTAGGCGTACTCGGCCGCGGTCAGGCGCAGCCGGTGCGGGGCGGTCATCGCAGCACCCCCTGGCCCTGCATGAACCGCCCGACGTCGAGCCAGGCCTTGTCGCCGGACATCGGCAGGTTGCCGGGCTGATGCGGCCAGTTCCGCCACGGCGGGGTGGGCGGCTGTGGCGGGTCCCCGCCGCCGATGCCGATGAAGTCGCCGACCGCGCCGGCCATGTCGCTGACCGCGTTGCGGAAGGTCTCCACGGCCCGGTTGAACCGGTCGATCGCGCTGTTGAACCAGCCGACCACGGCCTCCTCGATCCGCTTGATCAGCGCCAGCAGCTCGCGGACCTGCTGGGCGTGCTGGCGCAGCGCCGCGGCCGCCTCGTCCAGCCGGCCGGCCACCGCATCGAGGTTGCGGCGGTCGCCGCCGACGGTCTCCCGGCAGCGGTCGGCGGCCACCGAGCGCCACTGCATGGCCTCGGCGCGGGTGACCATCTCGCTGCCCCGGTCGCGCACCTGGCCGGCCCGTTGCTCGATCTGACCGGCGATCCGGTCCAGCTCGTCGGGATCCCCGTACAGCGACATCGAACCCCCTAATAAGGGTGAGCGGGAGGGCGCAAGATTATCGGCCTACAGACGTCGCGGCGATGCCGTTCGTTCCCGCGCGGGACCTAGCTCCACAAAGTTACGTACACCGGCGGCCGGAATGCCGCCGGTTGGACGCCGGCGCCCGGGTTGCGCATGGCGCGCAGCGCCGGGGCGGTGTCGAGGAAGTGCAGGAACGCGTCGGTGGCCGGGGAGCGGCGCTCGGCCGGCAGGGCGGTGGCGTACCAGGTGGTCTCGACCGGGGTGGCCGGGGTGTCCACCACCCGCAGCTCGCCGCGCCGGACCTGCTCGGCCACCAGGTGTTCCGGGGCGGGGGCGAGCCCGGCGCCCTGCGCGGCGGCGGCCCAGGCCGCGGTCTGGTTGGGGTAGACCCGTAATCGGTTCTCGGCCACCCGCAGCCGGTGCAGCAGCGCGCCGCTGTCGCCACGCGGGTCGGCGGCGTACTGGTCGACCAGCCACGGCCACGCCTCGGGCGGTCCGGCCGGCCGGGTGGTGCGCGAGGTCACCAGCACCAGCCGGGTGCGGAACACGGCCACGCTCTGCAGTTCGTTGCGCCGGAGCCCGGCCAGGTTGGGGCCGATCGCCACGTCGGCGAACCGGTTCTCCACCAGCGCCGCCATCTCGTCGCTGGCCGCGACCCCGGCCGAGGTGTCGATCTGCCGGCCGCACAGCCGGGTGAACGTGTCGATCAGCAACGGGGCCACGAACTCCGCCACGGTGCTGCTGCCGACCAGTCTGAGCTGCTCGGGTGCGCCCTGCCCGGTGCGCACCGCGGCCTCGGCGTCCAGGCCGAGCGAGACCATCTGGGTGGCCACCGGAAGCAGCCGCTTGCCGGCCGGGGTCAGCCGCATCCCGGTTCCGGCCCGCTCGATCAGCGGGTCGTTGAGGTGGTGCCGCAGCGCCGAGAGCGCCTGCGAGACGGCCGGCTCGCTCACCGCGAGGGCCCGGGCCGCCGCCTTGACCGAGCCCAGCTTGGCCACCATCACGAACGTGGTCAGCTGCGTGAGCGTCATGCCGGCATTGTGAACCAGGCGCTTATCGTGACCACCCGCGTCGATAAGTGGTCGGTTAAGGGCCTGTTGCCCGGCCGGCCGTGGCCGCGCACGATGCCGGGGCAGGGCGCGGTGCGGTGACCTAGGGCCGCCCGGTGTGCGGCGCGCCGCCCGGGCCGGGCAGGGAGCGCGCGATGCAGGTACCAGCACCGTTCCAGTACGAGAAGGCGACCAGCGTGGAGCACGCGCTCGCGCTGCTGGCCCGGTACGGGCCCGAGTCCAGGGTGGTGGCCGGCGGGCACAGCCTGCTGCCGATGATGAAGCTGCGGCTGGCGCAACCCGAGGCGCTGATCGACATCAACGACCTGACCGAGTTGGCCTCGATCAGCGTCGACGGCGACACGCTCAGCATCGGGGCGATGGTCCGGCACACCGACCTGCTGCACTCGGCGGTGGCCGGCGAGCACTTCCCGATCCTGCGCGACGCGGAGCGGATGATCGCCGATCCGGTGGTGCGCAACCGTGGCACGGTCGGCGGTTCGCTGTGCCAGGCGGACCCGTCCGAGGACCTGTCCGCGGCGTTCGCGGCGCTGCGGGCCGACCTGGTGGTGCAGTCGCCGCACGGGCGGCGCACGATCGGCGCCCGCGAGTTCTTCGTCGGGCCCTACGAGACCGCGCTCGCCGACGGCGAGCTGCTGGTGGAGATCCGGGTGCCGATCCGTTCGCACGCCAGCGCCTACCAGAAGGTCGAGCGCCGGGCCGGGGACTGGGCGGTGGCCGCGGCCGGCGCGGTGCTGAACCTGGTCGGCGACACGGTCACCGAGGCCGGCATCGGCCTGGCGGCGGTCGGCGCGGCCGGGTTCGTGGCCCCCGAGGCGGAGGACTTCCTGCGCGGCGAGGCGGCCACCGAGGAGCGGCTGGCCGAGGCCGGACGGATCGCCGCCGAGCACTGCAACCCGAGCGCCGACCAGCGTGGCCCGGTGGACTACAAGCGGCATCTGGCCGGGGAGTTGACCACGAGGGCGTTGCGCCGGGCGGCGGCGCGGGCCCGCGGACAGGAGGCCTGACATGCAGATCACGGTGAAGGTCAACGGGCAGGAGTACACCCACGACGTGGAGCCGCGGCTGCTGCTGGTGCACTACCTGCGCGACACGTTGCGGCTCACCGGCACGCACTGGGGTTGCGACACCTCCAACTGCGGGGTGTGCGTGGTCCATCTGGACGGCGTCCCGGTCAAGTCGTGCACGGTGCTCGCGGTGATGGCCGACGGCCACGAGGTGACCACCGTGGAGGGCCTGGCCAACGGCGCCGAGCTGGATCCGGTGCAGCAGGGGTTCGCCGCCTGCCACGGGTTGCAGTGCGGGTTCTGCACCCCCGGGATGATGATGACCGCCCGCTGGCTGCTCGACCAGCGACCCGATCCGTCCGAAGAGGACATTCGCGAGGCGATCTCCGGACAGCTGTGCCGCTGCACCGGCTACGAGAACATCGTGCGCTCGATCCGTTGGGCGGCCGAGCATTCCGCGCCGGCCGAGGCGGCCCCGGTCGAGACGCAGCAGGAGGTGACGGCATGACTGCGGTTGAAGAGACGCCGATGGGCTTCGGGCGGATGCGGCGCAAGGAGGACGCCCGGTTCGTCCGGGGCCGCGGCACCTATGTCGACGACGTGGTGCTGCCCGGGATGCTGCACGCCGCGATCCTGCGCAGCCCGTTCGCGCACGCCCGGATCGTCTCGATCGACACCTCGGCCGCCGAGGCGCACCCGAAGGTCCGAGCGGTGATCACCGGCGAGACGCTGGCCGGTCTGGGACTCGCCTGGATGCCCACCATCTCCTACGACACGCAGGCCGTGCTGGCCACCGACAAGGTGCGCTTCCAGGGCCAGGAGGTCGCCTTCGTGGTGGCCGAGGACCACTACGCGGCGAGGGACGCGCTGGCGCTGATCGACGTCGAGTACGACCCGCTGCCGGCGGTGATCGACGCGCGCAAGGCGCTGGACCCGGGCGCCCCGGTGATCCGGGACGACAAGGAGAACACCACCGACAACCACATCTTCGACTGGGAGGCCGGCGACCCGGCCCGCACCGACGACGCCTTCGCCCGGGCGGACGTGGTGGTGGCGCAGGACGTGCTGTACCCGAGGGTGCATCCGGCTCCGCTGGAGACCTGCGGCACGGTGGCGGACATGGACCCGGTCACCGGCAAGCTGACCGTGTGGTCGACCACGCAGGCGCCGCACGCGCACCGGACCCTGTACGCGATGGTGGCCGGCATCCCGGAGCACAAGATCAGGATCATCTCGCCGGACATCGGCGGCGGGTTCGGCAACAAGGTCGGGATCTATCCCGGCTACGTCTGCGCGGTGGTCGGCTCGATCGTCACCGGCAAGCCGGTGAAGTGGATGGAGGACCGCTCGGAGAACCTGATGACCACGTCCTTCGCCCGGGACTACCACATGCAGGGCGAGATCGCGGCCACGGCCGAGGGCAAGATCCTTGCCTTACGGGTCAAGGTGATCGCCGACCACGGCGCGTTCAACGGCACCGCCCAGCCGACCGGGTTCCCGGCCGGGTTCTTCCACGTGTTCACCGGCTCCTACGACCTGGGCGCGGCCTACTGCGAGGTGACCGGCGTCTACACCAACAAGGCGCCCGGCGGGGTGGCCTACGCCTGCTCGTTCCGGGTCACCGAGGCGGCCTACCTGGTCGAGCGGATGGTCGACCTGCTGGCGTACAAGCTGGAGCTGGACCCGGCCGAGCTGCGGATGCGCAACCTGTTGCGGCCCGAGCAGTTCCCGTACACCTGCCCGACCGGGTGGGAGTACGACTCCGGTGACTACCCGAAGGCGTTGCGGCTGGCCATGGACATGGCCGGCTACGACGCGCTGCGCGCCGAGCAGGCCGAGAAACGCGAGCGCGGCGAGTACATGGGTATCGGGCTCAGCTTCTTCACCGAGGCGGTGGGCGCGGGTCCGCGCAAGCACATGGACATCCTCGGGCTGGGCATGGCCGACGGCGCGGAGTTGCGGGTGCACCCGACCGGCAAGGCGGTGCTGCGGATCTCGGTGCAGAGCCAGGGGCAGGGCCACGAGACGACGTTCGCCCAGATCGTCGCCGAGGAGTTGGGCATCAGCCCGGACGATGTCGAGGTGGTGCACGGCGACACCGACCAGACCCCGTTCGGCCTCGGCACCTACGGGTCCCGGTCGACGCCGGTGTCCGGCGCGGCGGCCGCCATGGTGGCCCGCAAGGTGCGCGACCGGGCGCGGATCGTCGCCGCGGCGATGCTCGAGGCCAGCCCCGACGACCTGGAGTGGGAGAAGGGCCGCTGGTTCGTCGCCGGTGACCCGTCGGCCGGCAGGACCATGACGGAGATCGCCCTGGCCGCGCACTCCAACCTGGAACTGCCCGAGGGCGTCGAGGGACACCTGGACGCCACCTGCGTCTACAACCCGCCCAACCTCACCTTCCCGTTCGGCGCCTACATCTGCGTGGTGGACGTGGATCCCGGCACCGGCCAGGTGAAGGTGCGCCGGTTCATCGCCGTCGACGACTGCGGGGTGCGGATCAACCCGACGATCGTCGAGGGCCAGGTGCACGGCGGCCTGGCCGACGGGGTCGGAATGGCGCTGATGGAGCTGATCGCCTTCGACGAGGACGGCAACTGTCTCGGCGGCTCGTTCATGGACTACCTGCTGCCCACCTCGATGGAGTGCCCGTCCTGGGAACTGGGCGAGACGGTCACCCCGTCGCCGCATCATCCGATCGGCGCCAAGGGAGTCGGCGAGTCGGCGACCGTCGGCTCACCGGCCGCGGTGGTCAACGCGGTGGTCGACGCGCTGCGGCCGTTCGGGGTGACGCACGCGGACATGCCGCTGACCCCGGCCGCGGTCTGGTCGGCGATCCAGGGCCGTCCACTTCGGACAGATCTGGCGATCGGCTGATGAGCGCCGAGGATCTGCTCGTCCGGGCGGACGACCTGCGGTCCGGCCGAACCCCGTTCGTGCTGGCCACGGTGGTCCGTGCGGAGCGGCCGACCAGTGCCCGGCCCGGTGACCGGGCGCTGGTGCTGCCGGACGGCACCATCGAGGGGTTCGTCGGCGGCACCTGCGCGGAGTCGACCGTGCGGGTGGAGGGACTGCGGCTGCTGGAGACCGGCGAGTCGACGCTGCTGCGGATCACCGCCCGGGACGAGGCGGGTATGGCACCCGAGGGCATGGTGCGGGTGCACAACCACTGTCTGTCCGGTGGTTCCCTGGACATCTTCCTGGAGGCCATGCTCCCGGCGCTGCTGGTGCAGGTGTACGGCCAGGCGCCGGTGGCCCGGGCGCTGGTGGAGATCGGGCGGGTGCTCGGACACGACGTGCGGCCGCTTCCCGAGCCGACCACCCCGTTGCCGTCCGACACCGGCGCGGTGGTGGTCGCCTCGCACGGCCGGGACGAGGAACCGGTGCTGCGGGCGGCGATGCGGGCCGGGGTGCCCTACATCGGTCTGGTGGCGAGCAAGCGGCGCGGCGCGGCGGTCCTGGCCGACCTGGAGTTGACCGACGAGGAGCACGACCGGGTCCGCACTCCGGCGGGGCTGGACATCGGTGCCCGCACCGCCCCGGAGATCGCGTTGTCGATCTACGCCGAACTGATCGCGCTGCGCCCGCGTACCGCCGCCGCGACCGAACACCCGCATCACCTCCCGGCCTGCCACGCGGATGAGTGAGGTCGCCGACGCCGCCGCGCTGCGGGCCGGGTTGGCGTCGGCCGGTTACCTGGCCGGCGAAGCGCTGACCACCGCGCTGCTGCTGGCCGTGCGGATGGGCCAGCCGATCCTGCTGGAGGGCGAGCCGGGCGTCGGCAAGACCGAGGCGGCAAGGGCGCTCGCGTCCACAATGGACACTGTGCTGATCAGGTTGCAGTGCTACGAGGGGCTGTCCTCGGCCGAGGCGCTCTACGAGTGGAACTATCCGCGGCAGTTGCTGGCCATCCGGCTGGCCGAGTCGCGCGGGGAGACGCTGCGCGACGGCGACCTGTTCGGCGCGGACTACCTGCTGCCCCGCCCGCTGCTGGCGGCGATCTCGCATCCCGGTCCGCGCCCCGCCGTGCTGCTGATCGACGAGGTGGACCGGGCCGACGACGAGTTCGAGGCGTTCCTGCTCGAACTGCTGGCCGACGCGGCGGTGACCATCCCGGAGCTGGGCACCCGGCGGGCGAAGCTGCCCCCGGTCGTCGTGCTGACCTCCAACCGCACCAGGGACCTGCACGACGCGCTCAAGCGCCGCTGTCTCTACCACTGGATCGCCTACCCGGAGACCGAGCGGGTGGCCGCGATCATCCGCGCCCGGGTGCCCGACGCCGCCGGCTGGCTGGCCGAGCGGGTGGCGGTCGCGGTGCACCGGCTGCGCGCCCAGCCGCTGACCAAGCCGCCCGGCGTGGCCGAGGCGATCAACTGGGCCAACGCGCTGCGGGTCCTCGGAGTGTCCGCAATGGACGAGGGGGCGATGGTCAGCACGCTCGGCGCGGTGCTCAAGTACCCGGAGGACATCGAGACGGTGACCGGCGCGGGACTGGCGGCACTGGCGGATGTCTGACCTTCCGGGACTGGTCGCGGCGTTCGGCGCCCGGCTGCGCGCGGCGGGACTGCCGGTCGGGCCGGACCGGTGCGAGCGGTTCGCCCGGGCGGTCACCGTGCTCAACCCGGCCACCACCCGGGAGATCTTCCACTGCGCGCTGGCCACGCTGGTCAGCGATCCGGAGCAACTGCCCACGTTCCGCGCGGTGTTCGCCGAGGTGTTCGCGGGGGTGGCGGATCCGGCCACCCAGCGCGGTCAGCACCCGTCGGTCGGCAGCACCGCCGGGTCCCGGGGCGGCCGCCCGGACGTGAGCGGCGCCGACCCGGACCGGCGCGGCGGCCGCGAGGTGGAGACCAACGTGCTCGCCAGTGCCGCGGAACGGTTGTCCGGCCGGGACTTCGCCGAGCTGACCGCTACGGAGCTGGCCCAGCTGGCCGGGTTGATGCGGCGGTTGTCCCTGTCCACGCCGCCGCGCCGGTCCCGCCGGGAGCGGCTGGCCCCGCACGGCCCGCGGGTGGACCTGCGCGGCACGCTGTCCCGGGCGCGGCGCACCGGCGGCCACCCGCTGCTGCTGGTCCGCCGGGCGCGGAAGGTCAAGCCGCGCCGGCTGGTCGTGCTGTGCGACATCTCCGGCTCGATGGAGCCCTATGCCCGGGCCATGGTCCAGTTGCTGTACTGCGCCTCCGGCGGCGCGTCGGCCGAGGTGTTCACGTTCGCCACCCGGCTCACGCGGCTCACCCGGGAGCTGTCCCGGGTCCGCCCCTCGGTCGCGTTGGAGCGGGCCGGCCGGCTCGCCCCCGACTGGTCCGGCGGTACCCGGATCGCCGACTCCCTGGCCGAGTTCAACCGCCGCTACGGTCGTCGCGGCCTGGCCCGGGGCGCCGTCGTGCTGATCATCTCCGACGGCTGGGAAACCGGCGACCCGACCGAACTGGGCCGTCAACTGGCCGCGCTGGCCGCGGTGGCGCACCGGATCGTCTGGGCCAACCCACGCACCGCGCGGGCCGGCTACCGCCCCCTCGCGGGCGGGATGGCCGCCGCCTGGCCGCACTGCGACGCCGTCGTCAGCGCGCACAGCCTGACCGCGCTGGACGACCTGATCGCCGCGCTCAGGTAGGGAGACGTCGGAGGTATCCTCGGCGGATGGCCAGGCGGGTGCGGCGGCCGGTGGCCGAGAATCCGGATCGGGCGCGGGCCGATCTGGTGGCGTTGCTGGCGGTCGCCGATCGGGGCATCGCGTTGCAGGACGACGCGGTTGCCGTGCTGCGGGCCTGCGCGGCGCCGGGTGAGCCGGACGGGTCGGTGGCCCGGGAGGGCGGACGGGTCGCGGGGGAGTATCACCGGCTGTGGGCGTTCGCGCTGGACTTCGCCCGGCACGCCGACCCGGACTCGTTGGAGCGCCGGGTATCCCAGCTCCTCCTGCACCACTGTCAGGTGCTGCACCACGCGATCCGGTTCGCGTTCCCCAAGTTCCGCACCGAGCGGCTGGAGCAGGCCCGCCAGTCGGTCGTCGACCTCGGACCGCCTGCCGAGGAAATGCGCTCGCTCCGCGACGAACTGGCCATGTGGCTCAGTCTGCTCTGAGCGAGGCCCAGATCCGGTCCGGCAGCAGGCGTTCGGCCGCGGCGAGGTCGATGTCGGCGCCGGCGAGCCACCGCCGGGACAGCTCGGCGACCGGTCCGATCAGCAGCATCTCGACCAGGGGTGCGGGCAGGTCCACGATCTGGCCGGACCGCACGTGCGGAGCGAGCCAGGCGAGCATCCGGCCGATCCGAGGCGCCTTGCTCGCGGCGATCGCCGCCGCGTGCGCGGGCAGGTAGCCGGCGTAGGCCGAAGCGTGGATGAACCGGGCCTGCGCCGGGTGTTCGGCCACGAACCGCAGGTAGGCGCGGACCACGGCACGCACCCCGGTGTGCGGGGTCCGGGTGCGTTCCAGCGCCGCCACGAGCGTGTCGAGCAGTTCGGCCATGCACCGCTGGTACAGCGCGGCGGCCAGCCCGTCGAAGCTGCCGTAGTGGTGGTAGAGGCTGCCGAGGCTGATCCCGCTCGCCGCGGTCACCGCCGGCACCGTGAACCCGCCCGGCCCGTCCTGCTCGTGCACGGCGAGCGCGGCGTCGAGCAGCCGGCGCGCGGTCTCCGTTCCCCGGGTCTGTTTAGGTGACATCGCGTCGGGCCAGCCCGGTCAGGTCCAGCGCCTGCGCCCAGAGCCGTTGCGCCAGTTCGGGGTCGTCCGGGCCGGGCGCCTCCCGGTCGACGTCGAAGTAGCGCCCGGTCACCCCGCCGAGCCCGGGGTCGGTGGCCAGCCGGACGACCGGCCGGGCGCCGGTGGACGTGTCCTTCCACAGCAGTTTCACGGTCTTGAGCAGCAGCCCGGTCAACCCGCCGGGATCACCGAGCCCGGTCCGGATCACGCCGGGATGCACGGCGTTGATGGTCACCCCGGTGTCCCGCCAGTGGCGCGCGAACAGCGGCACCAGCAGCAGGTTGCACAGTTTGGTGTCGCAGTAGGTGCGCATCCGGTGGAAGTCGGCGCCGGCCGGGGTGCGCTCCGGGTCGGCGGTGCCCTTGACGTAGAGCCCGGCGCTGACCTGCACCACCCGCGCCCCGGCGGCAAACCGGGGCGCGAGCGTGTGGTTGAGCACGAACGGCGCCAGGTGGTTGGTGACGAACGACTGCTCGAGCCCGTCGGTGTGCCGCGGCCGGGTCGGCCAGATCCCGGCGTTGTGCACCAGCACGTCGATCTCCGGGCAGGCGGCGGCGATCCGCTCGGCGGCGGTGTGGATCCCCGCGACCGAGCCGAGATCGCCGGCCACGACCTGCGCCGTGGCGCCGCCCGCGGCCAGCGCCGCCCGGGCCGTCTCGCCCCGGTCGCGGTCCCGGCAGACCAGCACCACCCGGTGGCCGAGCTCGCCCAACTGGCGCGCGACCGCGTAGCCGATTCCCCGGTTGGCTCCCGTGACCACTGCTGTGCGCATGCCGGGATCATAAACATTTTCTAGAAAGAAGTTCTAGACCGCGGTGGATGCGACGCCGAGTTGCGCGAGCAGCAGCGGGGCGTAGCCGGCGGCGTGCCCGTTGGTGTTGGGGTGGTAGGACTCCAGGATCGGGTAGGACAGGCCGTTGATCCACTCGGTGTCGTCGCACACGGCGTGCCGGGTGAACGGCGTCCGGGCGTCGACGAAGGCGAACCCGGCCGCCGCCGCCCGCGCGCCGATGGCGGTGGCCAGCAGGTCGGCGGTCCGGTTCAGTTCGGCCTGCTCGCCGGGGCTGATCCGGGCGCCGAGGTTGCACTCCTCGCCGTTGAAGATCCGTGGGTAGCCGATCACCACCACGGTCGCGTTGGGCGCCCGGTCGCGGATCGCCCGGTACAGCCCGTCCAGCCGGCCCGGCAGCGTGTCCCGGATGACCGCGTTGGCGTTGTTGATGTCGCCCCAGCAGGTCCACGGCCAGGGCCGGGCGCAGGAGGTGATCACGTTGGCGAACCCGGCGTCGTTCCCGCCGGCCGAGACGGTCACCAGCGTGGTGCTCGGGCTCAGGCTGCCCAGTTGGTTGGCCAGCACGTCGGCGACCCGGGCTCCCGAGCAGGCGGCGAAGGTCAGGGTGGCGCCCAGCCGGGCCGCGGCGAGGACCGGGTAGGCGCTGGCCGAGCGGTAGCACGAGCCGCTGTCGGGGTAGTAGGTCCGGGTGCCGACGCCGGAGGAGTACGAGTCCCCGAGTGCCGTGTAGACGGCCGGGGCGGCGTGTGCCGTGTGGACACCCGCCAAGGTGAACGTGGCGGTTCCTAGCAAGGTGATCGCGATACGGGCTGAGCGCAGCCGGAACAAACCCATGATTTTCCTCCACGGTGCAGGGGGCGTGCCCGGACGGGCACACCGGGGAGTCGGGTGAGATCAGCGTGCGGCCTCGTGCGTACTTGATCAATAGACCGAAGAGGTGAATGCCGATTCACTGCGACCTTTCAGTGCGCGCCCTGCCGCCACAGATCCGAGCCTTCGGCAGGGGCGCTTGGGTTGGCGAGGCGTGACTTTTCCCCGCCCAGCGGGAACGGTGATCGGTATGAGCGAGCGCACGCGCTGGGTGGACTCGGGCGGACTGCGGCTGTGGGTGCGCGAGGAGGGCGTGCCGGGCGGGCCGACGTTGCTGCTGGTGCACGGCTACCCGGACGACTCCGCGGTGTGGGACGGCGTGGTGGCCCGGCTGGCGGACCGGTACCGGGTGGTGCGCTACGACGTGCGCGGCGCCGGACGCTCCGACGCCCCGGCCGCACGCGACGGCTACCGGATCGAGCACCTCGCCGCGGACCTTCGCGCGGTCCTGGACGCGATCAGCCCGGACGTCCCGGTGCACCTGGTCGCCCACGACTGGGGGTCGATGCAGTCCTGGGCCGTGGTCGGCGATCCCGCCCAGGCCGACCGGTTCGCCTCGTTCACCTCGATCTCCGGGCCCGATCTGGCGCAGTTGGACGGCTGGCTGCGGGCCGGGCTGCGCGACCCCGGCCGGGCCCGGGCGGTGCTGCGGCAACTGCGGCATTCCTGGTACATGGCCGGGTTCCAGGTGCCGCTGCTGCCCGAGCTGTTCTGGCGGCTGCCGCGGGCCCGGGCGGCGTTCCAGGCGAGCTACCGCGACGCCCGCAACGGGCTGGGGCTGTACCGGGCGAACATGGTGGGCCGGGCGCCGAGGCCGGCCGCGCGGCGCATCGAGGTCCCGGTCCAGCAGGTGGCACTGACCCAGGACCGGTACTGCCTGCCCGCGGTGCTGACCGCCGCCAACCCGTGGTGCGCGCGACTGTGGCGGCGCGAACTGGTCGCCGGGCACTGGGCGGTCCGCACCCATCCGGCCGAGGTGGCCCGGTTCGTCACCGAGTTCGTCGAGCACCTCGCCGGGCGGCCGGCCGGGCGTGAGCTCGGCCGCGCCCGGACGGACCGGTCCCGGCGGCCACTGGACGGGCGGCTTGCCCTGGTCACCGGCGCGGGCAGCGGCATCGGCCGGTCGACCGCGCTGGCCTTCGCCCGGGCCGGCGCGGACGTGCTGTGCGTGGACATCGACGCCGGCCGGGCGCAGGACACCGCCGGGGAGGTGGCGGCGCACGGCCGCGCCGGCCTCGCCTACCGGCTCGACGTCGCCGACGAGACGGCCACCCAGCGGCTGGCCGAGCAGGTGATCGGCGAGCACGGCGTGCCGGACCTGGTGATGGCCAACGCCGGCATCGGGGTGTCCGGCCCGTTCCTGGCCACCGACGCGGCGGACTGGCGCCGGGTGCTGGAGGTCAACCTGCTCGGCGTGGTGCACACGTTGCGCGCCTTCGTGCCCGCGCTGGTGCGCCGGGCCGAGGGTGGGCACGTGGTGATCACCGCGTCGATGGCCGGGTTCTTCCCCACCCCGTCCCTGTCCGCCTACTCGACCACCAAGGCGGGGGTGCTCATGCTGGCCCAGTGCCTGGACGGCGAGCTGCGGCCGGCCGGGATCGGGGTGAGCGCGATCTGCCCGGGCGTGGTGCACACCGACATCACCAACACCGCGCGGTTCGCGGGCAGCACCGCCGAGGAGGAGCGGGACCGCCGGCGGCGCGCGACCGCGGCCTACCGGCGGCGCGGCTACAGCCCGGACCGGGTGGCCGTCGCCGTGCTGCGCGCGGTGCGGGACAAGCGGCTGGTCGTGCCGGTGACCCCGGAGGCGAGGATGGCGTCGGCCTCGAACCGGATTTCACCCGCGTTCACGCGTCTCGTTGGACGATGGGTAGGTCGGCAGGCTGGCCGGGTGGTACGGGGCTAGCTCGGGTTGCACTCATGCGCATGTGACTATATGTTGCCCGTGCTCGAGGGAGGGCAGGCATGGGACACGGCCACGGACACGGGCACGGCGACCTGCCGCGCACCGCCTCCGGTCGCTACGTCCGGCCGCTGGCCCTCGCCTTCGTCATCTCGGCGGTGTTCATGCTCGTCGAGATCGGTGTGGGGCTCGCGACCTCGTCGCTCGCGCTGATCTCCGACGGCGCGCACATGCTCACCGACGTGGTCGGACTCGGCCTCGCGCTGGCCGCGATCCTGGCCGCCAACCGGGCCGCCGGCCGGCCCAGCCGGACCTTCGGGCTGTACCGGGCCGAGGTCCTGGCCGCCCTGGCCAACGCGGTGCTGCTGTTCGGGGTGGCCGGCTACGTGCTGTACGAGGCGATCACCCGGCTGGCCGACCCGCCCGCGGTGCCCGGGCTGCCGGTGCTGATCGCCGCGACGCTCGGCCTGCTGGCCAACATCTGGTCGTTCCTGCTGCTGCGCACCGGGCAGGCGGAGAGCCTGAACGTCCGGGGCGCCTACCTCGAGGTGCTCTCCGACCTGATCGGTTCGATCGGCGTGCTGGTCAGCGGCCTGATCACGCTGCTGTTCGGCTGGCGCTACGCCGACCCGATCATGGGGGTCGCGATCGGGCTGTTCGTCCTGCCGCGCACCTGGGCGCTGGCCCGGCGCTCGCTGCGCATCCTGTTCCAGCACGCGCCGGAGCGGGTGGACATCGACGAGTTGACGCAGGCTCTCGGCGAGGTGGCCGGCGTGTGCGGGGTGCACGACCTGCACGTGTGGACGCTGACCTCCGGCATGGAGGTGCTCAGCGCGCACCTGATCGTGAGCGGCGCCGCCGACCAGACCGAGGTCCTGCACCGCGCCCAGGTACTGCTGGCCGGCCGCTACCGGATCGAGCACGCCACGCTGCAACTGGAGGCGGGCGGCGCCACCGCGCAGTGCCACAAGCTGTCCTGGTGAGCTTTGGTATATTCCTCATAAGTCATATAACTATGGAGGGATGTACCGTGAACGAGACGCTCGGTACCGATGCCGGCCGCTCGGTCCTGCGCATGGAACGACGGCTGCGTCACCCGGCGGAGAAGGTCTGGCGCGCGCTGACCGAGCCCGCCGAGCTCAGCCAGTGGTACCCGCTGCGGGCCGGCGGGATCGACCTGCGGGTCGGCGGCGCCATCGAGTTCGCCGACGAGGACGGCACCCGGCACGACGCGGTGATCACCGACCTCGAGCCCGGGCGGGTGTTCGGCTTCCGGGTGGCCGAGCCCGGCACGCCGGGCGGCCGGGAGCGCGACAACCTGCTGCGGTTCGAACTGCACCCGGACCCGCGCGGCTGCCTGCTGGTCCTGGTGCACACCTTCGACGACCGGCCGGCCGCCGCGAGCTACGCCGCCGGCTGGCAGACCTGCCTCGACGTGCTGGTCCGCGTGCTCTCCGGCGAGGAGGCCGGCGCCCCGGACCTGGCCGGCATGCCCTCCCGGCACGAGGCGTTCGTGGAACGGTTCGGCCTCGACCTCGCCGACCTGCGGGACGCTCCGGTCGCCCGGATCGAGCGCCAGTTGATGATGCGCGACCCCGGCACCGTCTGGAAGGCGCTGGTGGCCGCCGCCCCGGACGACGCGACCACGATCGAGCCGAACACCACGCTGGAGTACCCCCTCCCCACCGGCGCCCGCCTCCGCTGGGAGCTCACCGAAGGCCCCGGCGGCGCCCGAGTACACCTCACCCACACCCCCCACCCCGACCAGACCCCGGCCCAATCCGCCACCGCCGCCCAAACCGCCCTCCACTCCCTCCTAACCACCCTCGACTAGGGCTAGGACAGTCGCGCGGATCTTTGCGGGGATGTCCGTGCCCGACCAACACCCACCTCAGGGGACCGTGACGGCACCCAGCCACATCGACCCCGCTATCCGCACCGTCCCCCGCAAACGCGACGACCGCATAAAAAATCCGGAGAGGCGGAACAGCGGCGGCGCTAGCTGGCGCCGCGGGCGGTGAGCATCTGGGTCATCAGGGTCACCTCGGCGGTCTGGCCGGCGACCATCTTGCCGGCCAGGTCCCGCACGTAGGCCTGGCTCGCGTGGTCGGCGGCGTACTGCGCCATCGGCAGCGCGCCCTGGTGGTGCCGCAGCATCAACTGCAGGAAGTAGACGTCCGACTCCGGCCCCGCGGGCATGGTGCGCAACCGGTTGAGCTCCTCGGTGGTGGCCATCCCGGGCATCACCGAGCCGCTGCCGGGGGAGGCGGTGGTGCTGCCGTGCTGGTGTCCCGTCCCGCCCATCCACGCCATGTGCGGCTTGCCGATCTCGGGTAGCTCCGGCTGACCCCACACGGTCAGCCAGCCGTCCATCTCACCGGACTGGGACAGCTGGGTCGACTCGATGTCGAAGGCGATGGCGTGCAGCTCCGGGTCGGTCGTGCGGTCCCGCTCGATGCCGGCCATGGTGATCGCCTGCAGATGGTGGATCCGCATGTCCTGGGCGAACCCGACGTCGATCGAGTTGGCGTCCGGGTCGCCGGTCTGCTCCGTGCGGGTCAGCGTGATCAGCATGCCGATCGCGGCGCCGACCACGAGCACGACCAGGGCGGCGACTGCGAGTACCACGGCATGGCGCCGGTCGATCCGGCTGGCTGGGGTCTCGTCGTCGTCCTGGTCGGGCTCGGTGGTCGGCTCGCTGGTCACTGACTGGGGGCCGGCTGGCTGGTCGCGGCGGGCGGTGCGGCCGGTGCCGAGGTCGGCAGCGGTGCGCCGCTGGTCTGCATCTGGCCCTCGTTGGTCTCGGTGATCGCGCCGGTGCCGTCCATCTTGACCGCGTCGGGGCCGGGCTTCTCGGACACGAACGGCGGCGGCTTGGTCACGTCGAACACGGTCGGGTCAGCGGCGTCGCAGCGGCCGCCCGGCTCCGGCGTCTGGTACTGGTTGCCGCGCAGCGACCGGATGAAGTCGTCGATCCGGGCGTCGTCGGCGCTGTCCACCTTGAGCTGGTGGCCCCAGGACTGCAGCGAGACCGGCCGGTCCAGACCGGGGTAGGGGGAGAGCATCATGTACTGCTGCCCCTCGACCTTCGACTTGAGCTTGTCCAGCGCGCCGCCCTGGATCCGGCCCGGGTCGTAGGCGATCCACACGGTGCCGTGCTCGAGCGAATGCACCATGTTCTCGTTGCGCACCGCGGTCGGGTAGACGATGCCGGTGCAGTCGGCCCAGACGCCGTCGTGCGGGCCGCCGAAGGGCGGGGACTGGTCGTAGGCCACCCGCTGCTCGGCCTTGACGTGCTGGCTGCCCTTGTACTCGACCTTCTGCACACCGGGGATGTTGTCCGACGGGTCCCGGTTGTCCTCCGAGACGACCCACTTGTTCTTCTCGTTGATCTGCACGGCGGCATAGGTGAAGACCCCGGCGGCCAGGGCGAGCACCGCGATCGTCGCGATGATCGTGCCCCAGGGCTTGGGCTTGCGGGCCACCGCCGAGGTGGACCGCGCCGCGCGTACGTTCTTCCCCTTCGCCCCAGCCCCCTTGCCCCTGGGCCCGCTGGCGCCTTTGCTCTTAGTCCCGCTGGCCATAACTGGTTCAGGCCTCGTCTCGTCGGATTACGTCGGGTGCACGGCTGTGCAGCGGCCAGTGTAAGGACCCGGTGTCTGCCCAGCGTCAACAACCTGCTGCCTACACTTCACAGGGTGACCCCAGCCGCACTCGCCGATCTGGTCCGGGCCACCGCCGTGGACGTGTTGACCAGCCGTGGGCTCGATCCCGCAGCGCTGCCCCCGGTGGTGACCGTCGAGCGCCCGCGCAACCCGGAACACGGCGACTACGCCACCAACCTCGCGCTGCAGGTGGCCAAGAAGCTCGGGGTCCCCCCGCGCGAGCTGGCCGGCTGGCTGGCCGAGGCGCTCGCCACCCGCGAGGGGGTGAGCGCCGCCGAGATCGCCGGCCCCGGCTTCATCAACCTGCGGATCGCGGTCGCCGCGCAGAGCGCGGTCGTGGGCGAGGTGCTGGCCGCCGGTGAGTCCTACGGCAACGGCGACGCGCTGACCGGCCGCAACATCAACCTGGAGTTCATCTCGGCGAACCCGACCGGGCCGCTGCATCTGGGCGGGACCCGGTGGGCGGCGGTCGGCGACGCGCTCGGCCGGGTGCTGACCGCGCAGGGCGCGAAGGTGGTCCGGGAGTACTACTTCAACGACGCCGGCACCCGGATCGACAAGTTCGTCGAGTCGCTGATCGCCGCCGCCCAGGGCGAGCCCACCCCTGAGGACGGTTACGCCGGCGCCTATGTGTCGGAAGTAGCCGCGGAGGTGCTGCGCCGGGAGCCGGGGGCGCTCGCGCTGGCCGGCCCGGAGCGGCACGAGGTGTTCCGCCGGGTCGGCGTCGGCCTGATGTTCGAGCAGGTCAAGCAGTCGCTGCACGAGTTCGGCACCGACTTCGACGTGTTCACCCACGAGGACTCGCTGCACGCCTCGGGCGCGGTGCAGCGCCTGGTCGAGCAGATCAAGCGGGAGGGCAGGCTCTACGAGGCGGACGGCGCCTGGTGGTTGCGCACCACCGAGTTCGGCGACGACAAGGACCGGGTGGTGATCAAGAGCGACGGCACGCCCGCCTACGTCGCCGGGGACATCGCCTACTTCGAGGACAAGCGCAGCCGCGGCTTCGACCTGTGCATCTACCTGCTCGGCGCGGACCACCACGGCTACATCGCCCGGCTCAAGGCGGTCGCCGCGGCGATCGGCGACGACCCGAACGCCGTCGAGGTGCAGATCGGCCAGATGGTGCACCTGGTCAGGAACGGCGAGCCGGTGCGGATGAGCAAGCGGGCCGGCGCCGTGGTCACCATGGAGGACCTGGTCGAGGCGGTCGGCGTGGACGCCGCCCGGTACTCACTGGTCCGGTCCTCGGTGGACTCGACCCTCGAGGTCGACCTCGACCTGCTTGCCTCGCGTACCAAGGAGAACCCGGTCTTCTACGTCCAGTACGCGCACGCCCGGATCTGCCGGGTGCTGGAGAACGCCGAGCGGTTGGGCATGTCCGCCGAGGGTGCGGACACCGCCCTGCTCACCCATGAGCGGGAGGGTGATCTGCTGCGCACGCTCGGCGAGTTCGGTCAGGTCGTGGCGACGGCGGCGGAACTGCGCGAGCCGCACCGGGTGGCCAGGTATCTCGAAGTGCTCGCCGGCGGTCTGCACAAGTGGTACGACACCGACGACTGCCGGATCCTGCCCAGGGGCGACGAACCGGTCGAGCCGGTGATGGCCGCGCGGCTGCGGCTGTGCCTGGCGGTCAAACAGGTGCTGGTGAACGGGCTCGGCCTACTCGGAGTCTCGGCGCCGGAACGGATGTAGCGGCATCGATCGGGGAACCAACCAGGAGGAATGATGCGCGCCCATCCGGCCGGGCCTCGGCACGCGGAAGTCCTGTCGCCGGCGAGCACCGCCGGCCAGCGGCCGTCCACTGTGGACGACTTGGATGAGCTGGCCGCCACGGTGTGGCCGCGCAACGCCCGGCGCGGGCCGGACGGCGCGGTGACGCTGGCCGGCGTGCCGGTCGCGGAGCTGGCCGAGCGGTACGGCACACCCCTGTTCGTCATCGACGAGGACGACTTCCGGTCGCGGTGTGCCGAGCACGCGGCGGCGTTCGGCGACCCGGCGCTGGTGCACTACGCGGCGAAGGCGTTCCTGTCCGTCGAGGTCGCCCGCTGGGTGGCGCAGGAGGGCCTGAGCCTGGACGTGTGCAGCGGCGGCGAGCTCGCCATCGCGCTGCGGGCCGGGTTCCCGGTCGAGCGGATCACGTTGCACGGCAACAACAAGTCCGGGGACGAACTGGCCGCCGCGGTGGACGCCGGGGTCGGCGCGGTCGTGCTCGACTCGTTCTACGAGATCGCCCGCCTGGACCAGCTCGCGCTGGACCGCGGTGTGGTGCAACAGGTCCTGGTCCGGGTCACGGTCGGCGTCGAGGCGCACACCCACGAGTTCATCGCCACCGCGCACGAGGACCAGAAGTTCGGGTTCTCGCTGGCCGGCGGGGACGCCGCCGAGGCGGTGCGCCGGGTGCTCAAGTCCGACGGGCTGCGGCTGGTCGGGCTGCACAGCCACATCGGCTCGCAGATCTTCGACGTGGACGGGTTCGAGGTGGCCGCGCACCGGGTGATCGGCCTGCTGGCCCGGCTGCGCGACGAGCACGGCGCCGACGCGCTGGCCGATCTGTCCACTGTGGACCTCGGTGGCGGGCTCGGCATCGCCTACACCGCCGAGGACGACCCGCCGGCGCCGCGCTGGCTGGCCGACCAGCTGCGCACCATCGTGGCCAAGGAGTGCGAGCACGCCGACCTGCCGCTGCCCCGGATCGCCGTCGAGCCCGGCCGGGCGATCGTCGGTCCGGGCACCGTGACGCTCTACGAGGTCGGCACCATCAAGGACGTCGCGCTGGGCCAGGGGCACGGCCGGCGCTATGTCAGCGTGGACGGCGGGATGAGCGACAACATCCGCACGGCGCTCTACGACGCGGTCTACGACTGCCGGCTGGTGTCGCGTTCGGCCGGTGAGGGTGAACGCGGTCAGGACGCCGTGCTGTCCCGGGTGGTCGGCAAGCACTGCGAGTCGGGCGACGTGGTGGTGCGCGACTGCTGGCTGCCGGACAACCTGGGTCCCGGTGATCTGGTCGCGGTGGCGGCGACGGGTGCCTACTGTTACGCGATGTCCTCCAGTTACAACCGACTGCCCAAGCCCGCCATGGTCGCGGTCCGCGACGGACGGTCCCGGCTGTTACTGCGCCGGGAAACCGACGACGACCTGTTCCGGCTGGAAGAGTCATGAGCGACCACGAGCTGAGGGTCGCCCTGCTGGGCTGCGGCAACGTCGGATCCGAGGTGGCCCGGCTGCTCACCGAGCAGGCCAGCGACCTCGCCGCGCGGATCGGCACCTCGGTGCGCCTGGCCGGGGTCGCGGTGCGCCGGCCGAACCGGCACCGCACCATTCCGGCCGAACTGCTCACCACGGACGCGGCGGCCCTGGTGGAGTCCGACGTGGACCTGGTGGTCGAGGTGATCGGCGGGATCGAGCCGGCCCGGACCCTGCTGCTGGCCGCGCTGCGCTCCGGGAAGTCGGTGGTCACCGCGAACAAGGCGTTGCTCGCCGAGCACGCGGGTGAGCTGTTCGCCGCCGCCGACGCCACGGGCGCCGACCTGTACTTCGAGGCCGCGGTGGCCGGCGCGATCCCGTTGCTGCGCCCGCTGCGCGAGTCGCTGGCCGGCGACCGGATCAACAGCGTGCTGGGCATCGTCAACGGCACCACCAACTTCATCCTGTCCGCCATGGACGAGACCGGCTCCGGCTACGCGGAGGCGCTGGAGGAGGCGAGCCGGCTCGGCTACGCGGAGGCCGACCCGACCGCCGACGTGGACGGCTACGACGCCGCCTCCAAGGCCGCGATCCTTGCCTCGCTCGCGTTTCACACCAGGGTGACCGCGGCCGACGTGCACCGGGAAGGGATCTCGGCGGTGACCGCCGCGGATGTCGCGGCGGCCCGGGCGCTCGGGCGGACGATCAAGCTGCTGGCCATCTGCGAGCGGGTGGCCGACCCGGACGGCTCCGAGTCGGTGGCCGTGCGGGTGCACCCGGCGATGATCCCGCGCGGTCATCCGCTCGCCGCCGTCGGCGGCGCGTTCAACGCGGTGTTCGTCGAGGCGGACGCCGCCGGACAGTTGATGTTCTACGGCCAGGGCGCAGGCGGGGCGCCGACCGCGAGCGCGGTGCTCGGCGATCTGGTTGCCGTGGCGCGCAACCGGTTGGTCGGCGGCCGGGGGCCGGGGGAGTCGGCCTACGCGGCCCTGCCGGTCCGGCCGATCTCCCGGGCGAGCACCCGCTACCACCTCAGCCTCGACGTGGCCGACCGTCCCGGCGTGCTGGCCTCGGTGGCCGCGGTGTTCGCCGAGCACGACGTGAGCATCGCCGCGGTCCGGCAGGAGGGCCGGTCCGGCGACGCCAGCCTGGTGATCGTGACGCACTCCGCACCGGACGCGGCGCTGCGGTCCACAGTGGACAAGATCGCCGGCCTGCCCGCGGTGCGCGAGGTGGTCAGCGTGATGCGGGTGGAGGGCGAGGACCTGTGAACGTGTCGGCCACCGACCGGGCCTGGCCCGGCGTGATCCGGGCCTACCCGGACCGGATCTCCTTGCCGGACGGGGCGAAGGTGGTGACCCTGCACGAGGGTGGCACGCCGCTGCTGCCGGCGCCGCACCTGTCCGAGCTGACCGGATGCCGGGTGCTGCTGAAGATCGAGGGCGCCAACCCGACCGGCTCGTTCAAGGACCGCGGCATGACCGTGGCGATGACGCACGCGCTGGCGATCGGGATGAATGCGGTGATCTGCGCGTCCACCGGCAACACCTCCGCCTCGGCGGCCGCCTACGCCGCGCGGGCCGGGCTGACCTGTGCGGTGCTGGTGCCGCGCGGCAAGATCGCGCAGGGCAAGCTGGCCCAGGCGGTGATGCACGGCGCGCGCATCCTGCAGATCGACGGCAGCTTCGACGACTGCCTGGAACTGGCCCGCAAGACCGCCGCCGAGTTCCCGGTCGAACTGGTCAACTCGGTCAACCCGGTCCGGCTGGTCGGGCAGCGCAGCGCCGCCTGGGAGATCTGCGACGTGCTCGGCCGCGCGCCGGACGTGCACTGCCTGCCGGTCGGCAACGCCGGCAACATCACCGCCTACTGGCAGGGCTACCGCGAGTACGCCGGGGACGGCGTGATCGCCGCGGCGCCGCGGATGTTCGGCTTCCAGGCGGCCGGGGCGGCGCCGCTGGTGCTCGGCGCGCCGGTGCGCGACCCGGATACGGTGGCGACCGCGATCCGGGTGGGCAACCCGGCGTCCTGGGCCGGCGCGGTCGGCGCGAAGGACGAGTCCGGCGGGCTGTTCGACGCGCTGCCGGACGAGCGGATCCTGGACGCCTACCGGCTGCTGGCCGCGCGGGAGGGCGTGTTCGTGGAGCCGGCGTCGGCGATCAGCGTGGCCGGGCTGCTGGCGACCGCGGCGGACGGCCGGCTCCCGGCCGGGTCCGTGGTGGTCTGCACGGTGACCGGCCACGGGTTGAAGGACCCGGAGACCGCGCTGCGCGGAATGGTTGAGGTTGAGCCGGTTCCGGTCGACCCGATCGCGGTGGCGCACGCGCTGGAACTGGCGTGAGGATCCGCGTTCCCGCGTCCAGTGCGAACCTCGGTTCCGGTTTCGACGCGCTGGGCCTGGCCCTCGCGTGCTACGACGAGGTCGAGGTCGAGGTGACCGGAGGCGGCCTGAGCGTGACCGTCACCGGCCAGGGCGCGGACTCGGTCGCCCGGGACGACTCCCATCTGGTGGTACGGGCCCTGCGGGCCGCGGCGGACCGGCTCGGCGTCGCCCTGCCCGGCATCGCGCTGCGCTGCGAGAACGCGATTCCG
>NZ_DASTBH010000123.1:0-45358 GCF_035712165.1 Actinophytocola sp.
ACGGCCCGACCCAGCACGCAACCGGCCGGAGGCCGGCGCCGCAGGCGCCGGCCTCCGGCCGGTTTCGGGCATCGGGCCTACACCTAGCCCCGCTCGATCAGGTGACCGATGACGTCGGGGCCGGGGTGGGCGTGGCCGGAGCCGTCGCGGCGGGGGTCGGGAGCGGGCAGTTCGACCGCGACCCCGGTGGATGACGCGCCGGCGGGGCGGGGGCCGACCCAGGCCAGGACGAGCCCGGCCTCGCCCTTGAGGAACCGGTGCGCGCGGACGCCGCCGGTGGCGCGGCCCTTGGCAGGGTACTGGTCGAACGGCGTCACCTTGACGCTACGGCCGGTCGAGGTCACCACCATCGGCTGGCCGTGCTCGTCGTCGTCGGTGCGGACGGCGCCGAAGAACACGACGCGCTCACCCTGGCCGAGGTTGATGCCGGCCATCCCGCCGCCGCGCAGGCCCTGCGGCCGGACCAGGGTGGCCGGGAACCGCAGCAGCGAGGCGTCCGACGCCACGAAGGTGAGCGTCTCGGTGCCGTCGGTGAGCCAGGTGGCGCCGACCACCTCGTCGCCCTCGCGCAGGCCGATCACCTCGAACTCGTCGGAGCGCACCGGCCACTCCGGCGCGCACACCTTCACCACACCCGACCGGGTGCCGATCGCGAGACCGGGGCCGTCCCCGGCGAGCGGCGCGATGCCGATCACCTTCTCCCCCGCCTCCAGCGGCACCAGTTCGCTCGCGGCCATCCCGCCGGACAGCGACACCGTGCCCGGCTGCTCGGGCAGCACCGGCAGCGGCAGCACGTCGGTCTTGAACGCCCGGCCCCGGCTGGTGACCAGCAGGACCTGGCCGCGCGCCGTGGTGTGCACGAGCGCGGCGACCGTGTCGTGTCTGGCCCGGCCACTGCGCCTGCGGCCCTCGGACACCTCCTCCGACTCGGCCGCGGTCCGGGCGACCACACCGGTCGCGGACAGGATCACCTGGCACGGGTCGTCGGCGACCTCCAGCGGCCCGGCCGGCACCGACGCGGCCAGCACCTCCTTGAGGTCGCCGCCGATCAGCGCCGTGCGCCGCTCGGTGGCCAGATCCTTGGCGACCTCGGCCAGCTCGGCCGACACCACCTGCCGCAGCACCGCCTCGTCGTCCAGGATCCGGGACAGTTCGGCGATCTCGGTGCGCAGCCGGTCCTGCTCGGTCTCCAACTCGAGCACGTCGTACCTGGTCAGCCGGCGCAGCGGCGTGTCGAGGATGTAGGTCGCCTGGATCTCGGACAGGCCGAACTGGCTCATCAGGCCTTCCTTGGCGGCCTGCGCGTTGTCACTGCCCCGGATCAGCCGGATCACGGCGTCGATGTCGAGCAGCGCCAGCAGCAGACCCTCGACCAGATGCAGCCGCTCCTCCCGCTTGCGCCTGCGGAACCGGGTGCGCCGGGTCACCACCTCGAAGCGGTGCGCCAGGAAGACCTCGAGCAGCGCCTTGAGCCCCAGCGTGCGCGGCTCCCCGTCGACCAGCACCAGGTTGTTGATCCCGAACGACTGCTCCATCGGGGTCAGCCGGTACAGGTCGGCCAGCAGCGCCTGCGGGTTGACCCCGACCTTGCACTCGATCACCACCCGGATGCCGTTCTCCCGGTCGGTCAGGTCCTTGACATCGGCGATCCCGGTGAGGCGCTTGGACTTGGTCACCTCGTCGGTGATCTTCTCGATGATCTTCTCCGGCCCGACGCCGTAGGGCAGTTCGGTGAGCGTGATCGCCTGCCGGCCGCGGCTGCCCTCCAGCGGGCCGGTCTCCGCCTTGGCCCGCATCCGCACCACACCGCGCCCGGTCTCGTAGGCCTTGCGCACCTCGTCCAGCCCGAGCAGCGAGCCGCCGGTCGGCAGGTCCGGGCCGGGCACGAACTCCATCAGCCTGTCCAGCGTGGCGTCCGGGTGCTCGATCAGCCAGACCGCAGCGTTGATCACCTCGCCGAGGTTGTGCGGGATCATGTTGGTGGCCATCCCGACCGCGATCCCGGAGGTGCCGTTCACCAGCAGGTTCGGGAAGGCCGCCGGCAGCACGCCCGGCTCCTGCAGCGAACCGTCGTAGTTCGGGCGGAAGTCGACGGTGTCCTCGCCCAGTTCGCCGACCAGCAGCATGGCCGCGGCCGACATGCGCGCCTCGGTGTACCGGGACGCGGCCGGCCCGTCGTCCGGGGAACCGAAGTTGCCGTGCCCGTCGATCAGCGGCGCGTTCATCGAGAAGTCCTGCGCCAGCCGGACCATCGCGTCGTAGATCGCGCTGTCGCCGTGCGGGTGGTACTTGCCCATCGCGTCGCCGACGATGCGCGAGCACTTCACGTAGGCATGCGTCGGCCGGTAGCCCTGCTCGTACATCGAGTACAGGATCCTGCGGTGCACCGGCTTGAGGCCGTCCCGGGCGTCGGGCAGCGCGCGGGAGTGGATGACCGAGTAGGCGTACTCGAGGTAGGAGTCCTCGATCTCGCGCTGCACCGGTTTGTCGATCACCTTCGCGCCCGCGCGGTCGAACGCGGCGGGGTCGATCCGAGTTACGGGGCCTTTTCGGCGTGCCATGTGTGGTCTCTCTTACCTGGTCTAGATGTCGATCGCGTCCTGGTCGACCCGCGCCGCCGACTCCACGAGCCAGGCGCGCCGGGGCTCCACCTTCTCCCCCATCAACAACTCCAGCGCGTCGTCGGCGGCCCGCGCGTCGTCGAGGGTGATCCGGCGCACCGACCGGGTGGCCGGGTTCATCGTGGTGTCCCACAGTTCGTCGGCGTTCATCTCGCCGAGGCCCTTGAACCGGGGCACCGGGGTGACCACCTGCTTGCCCGCCTTGGTCAACTGGGCGACCGTGGTCTCCATCTCCCGCTGGGTGAACGTGAACCTGGTCTCCGGGTTGCGGCCCCTGGTGGTCACCTTGTGCAGCGGCGGCATCGCGGCATAGAGCCGGCCGTCCTCGATCACCGGGCGCATGTACCTGGCGAACAACGTGATCAGCAGGGTGCGGATGTGCGACCCGTCGACGTCGGCGTCGGCCATCAGGATGACCCGGCCGTACCGCATCGCGGACAGGTCGAACGTGCGTCCGGTGCCGGCGCCGAGCACCTGCACGATCGAGGCGATCTCCACGTTGCGCAACGTGTCGGCGAGACTCGCCTTCTGCACGTTCAGGATCTTGCCGCGCAACGGCAGCAGGGCCTGGTACTCCGAGACCCGGGCCATCCGCGCCGAGCCGAGCGCGCTGTCGCCCTCCACCAGGAACAGTTCGCTGCGCGCCACCCCGGTGGTGCGGCAGTCGACCAGCTTTGCCGGCATGGCCGCGCCTTCCAGCGCGCTCTTGCGGCGGGCGGCGTCCTTCTGCTGCTTCTGGGTCAGCCGCACCCGGGCGGCGTCGACCACCTTCTGCAGCACGGTTTTGGCTTCGCCCTTGGTTTTGCGGTCCTCGGTCCACGCCTTGAGCTCGCGCTCGACCACGCCCTGGATGACCTTGGTGATCCCGGCGGTGGACAGTTCGTCCTTGGTCTGCGAGGTGAACTGCGGCTCGGGGATCCGCACATGGATGACCGCGGTCATGCCCTCGAGCATGTCGTCCAGGGCCGGCGGATCCTCCTTCGGCTTGAGCAGGCCGCGCGAGCGCGACACGGCCTCCTGCATGGCCCGCACCACACCGCGCTCGAAACCCTTGCGGTGCGTGCCGCCGTGCACGTTGCGGATGGTGTTGGTGAAACACTCGACCGTCTGCTCGTAGCCGGTGCCCCAGCGCAGCGCCACCTCGACCTCGGCCCGTCGCTCCACTTTGGACCGCATGACGCCGTTCTGGTCGGCGGCGTTCTCCAGGTAGGTGCCCTCGCCGTTGAGCAGCAGGGTGCCGGACACCGGTCGCTCGCCCGCCGGGGCGAGGAAGTCCACCATGTCGGCCAGGCCGCCCGGAAAGTGGAACGTCTCCTCGCCGATCGCCCCGTCGGCGGCCTGCCGCAGCACATAGCTGACGCCGGGCACCAGGAACGCGCTGTGCCGCAGCTTCGCGCGCACGACCGCCACGTCCAGCGCCGCGCCGGCCTCGAAATAACGGGCGTCGTACCAGTACCGGATCGACGTGCCGGTCGGTTCGCCGCGTTTCATCTTTCCGGTGACCTGCAGCCCGGACCGCTCGGTGAAGCCGGCCGTCGGGCCGGGACCGTCGAACACCCCGGGAATGCCGCGCGCGAACGACATCTGGTACACCTTGCCGCCCTGCCGCACGGTCACGTCGAACCGGTGCGACAGCGCGTTCACCGCCGAGGCGCCCACCCCGTGCAGGCCGCCGGACGTCTTGTACCCGGAACCGCCGAACTTGCCGCCGGCGTGCAGCCGGGTGAGCACCAGCTCGACCCCGGACAGGCCGGACTTGGCGTGCACCCCGGTCGGGATGCCGCGCCCGTCGTCGTCCACCTGCACGCTGCCGTCCGCGTGCAGCGTGACCACCACCCGGCTGGCGTGCCCGGCGATCCCCTCGTCGGTGGAGTTGTCCACGATCTCGGTGAACAGATGGTTGACGCCACGGCTGTCGGTGGACCCGATGTACATGCCGGGTCGTTTGCGCACCGCTTCGAGACCCTCGAGATGGGTCAGGTCATCAGCGCCGTACAGGGCCTCCGCACTCACCCGCTGAGCGTATCCGCCGGCGCCGACACCGCCCGGCCAACGGTGGTCACCGGCGCGGCGGTCGGGCCGGAGGATCACCAGCAGAAACACCCGCGACGGTTGTGCATCCGTTGCGGGCCCTGGTCGAATCCACGTGGAGAACGCACGGCTACCGGGGGCGACATGGTTGAGCCGGCCGGCGAGGGTTGCGAGCCGGACCTGCGGCAGGCCGCCGAACGCGGCGACGTCGACGCCATGGTCCGGCTCGGCAGGCTGGCCTGCGCACGCGGCGAGGTGGACCAGGCGCGGCGGTGGTGGACCTTCGCGGCGGCCGCCGGGCACGTCGAGTCCATGTTCCTGCTGTCCCGGCTGGCGGCGCAGGCGGGCGACCAGGAGCAGTGGATGCTGTGGACGACGCAGGCCGCCGCCGCCGGGCACCCGGAGGCCCAGCGGATCGCCCGGGAGCTTGACGGGCCGGGACCGGACCCGCTCAGGCCAGGCTGAACTTCTCCGCGTGCACCTGCAGGTTGGGCACCCCCAGGGTGCGCAGGCTGGCCAGCACGGCGGCGGTCATGGCCGGCGGGCCGCAGACGAAGACGTCCCGGTCGGCGATGTCGGGCACCCCGTTGCGCAGGTTCACCGGGTCGAACGGCCGCGCGCCCTCGCCGCTGCGGCCGGTGAGCAGGTGCAGGATCCCGCCCCGGGCCGCGACCAGTTGCCGCAACTCGTTGAGCAGCACGGCGTCCTCGGCGCTGCGCACCCGGTAGAGCACCACCACGTGGCCGGCCGGCTGCTCCTCCAGCAGCGCCCGGATGGGCGTGATGCCCACCCCGCCGGCGATCAGCAGCAGGTTGGGCCGGGTGCGGTGCATCGAGGTGAACGCGCCGTACGGCCCCTCCACGAACGCCCGGGTGCCGACCGGCAGGTGCCGCAGGCCCGCGCTGGTGGTGCCCACCGCGCGGGCGGTCAGCCGCAGGTACCGGCCGTTGGGCGCCGCGGACAGCGAGAACGGGTTCGCCTGCCACCACCCGTTGTGCGCCGGGAAGCGCCAGATGCAGAACTGCCCGGCCCGGGCCGGCAGCCGCGCGAGATCACGGCCGCCGACGTAGACGGACACCACGTCGTGCGCCTCCGGCACCACGGCCTCGACCCGGAACTGGTGATGGGCGTTGCGCCACACCGGCATCACGATCCGGCCGACGACAAGGGATCCGAAGGCGACGATCCACAGCAGCCACCAGTAGATCATCGCGAAGGCGGAGGACTTGAACGTGGTCGTCTCGAGCAACTGGTGCACGAACGCCAGCCCCAACGCCAGGTACACCAACAGGTGCAGGGCGTGCCAGGTCTCGTACCGCAGCCGCCGCCGCACATAGCGCATCGACACGGCTGCGATCACCACGACCGTCGCCGCGGCGAGCATGCCCAGCAGCGACGCCGGCACCCCGGCCAGCGCGAGGAACGTCTTCGGCATCGACACGCCGTCCAGCACCGCATACCCCAGCACCACCAGCGTGGCGTGGGTCAGGATGGTCCACAGCAGAGTGAACCCGACCCACCGGTGCCACACGGTCAGCCGGTCCATCCCGATGCGACGGTCCAGCCAGGGCAGCCGGGCCACCAGCAGCAGTTGGAACATCATGATCAGGGCCGCGTGCAGCCCGAAGAACTTGGCGACGGTGAGCACACCGTTCTTTCCGGTGCCGGCGGTGAAGAACAGGATCTCGACGATGGCCACGTTGAGCCCGACGAACGCCCACAGCGCCATCCGTGCCACCATGACCGGCGGTGCCTGATCTTGCCGCGTGCGCGGACCCGTTGTCGCTACCATTGCTCCCTCTCCGCGGATCGTGACCATGCCTGCACCCGGGGTCACGTCCGCCGTGCCGCCAACCCGCCAAGTATGCACAGTGCGGCGGCCCGGCAGAATCCTCGGCGACCGGCCGGAGGCGCCGGCCACTGTGCCCGTTCGGCCGCGATCGTCGCCCGAACGAGCAGCCCTCAGACCCGATCGGTGAACCCCTCGACGGCCTCGCGGGTGCCGGCGACGATGAGGATGTCGTCGCGACCGATCACGGTGTCGGGAGCGGCGTGGGTGAAGTCCTTGTCCGGCCGTTTGATGGCCACGACCGTGACCCCGTACCGGCCGCGCAGCCCACTGTCCGAAAGGGTGCGGCCGACCGTCTCCGCCGGAGCGAGGATCTTGACCAGGGCGTAGTCGTTCTCGAACTCGAGGTAGTCCAGCATGCGTCCGGTCACCAGGTGCGCGACCCGCTCCCCCATCTCGTACTCGGGCAGGACCACATGGTGCACGCCGATGCGCTGGAGGATGCGGCCGTGCCGGCGGCTGACCGCCTTGGCCCAGATGTCGCGGATCTGGAAGTCGACCAGCAGCGAGGTGGTCAGGATGCTGGACTCCAGATCGGTGCCGATCCCGACCACGGCGTGCTGGAAGTCCGCGACGCCGAGTTGCCGCATGGCGTCCTCGTCGGTGGTGTTGGCGACCGCGGTGTGGGTCAGGTCGTCGGCGTAGTCCTGGACGATCCGCGGATCGGAGTCGATCCCGAGCACCTCCGAGCCCCGGCCGGCGAGCTCCCGCGCGACCGAGCCGCCGAACCGGCCGAGGCCGATGACCACCACGCGGGACTGTGCTGACCTAGCCAATGATGGGTCGCTCCTTCGGTCGTTCGAAACGGCGGGCGCGCTCGCGCAGCGCCAGCGCGGACCCGAGCGTGATCGGGCCGAGCCGGCCGACGAACATGAGCACGACCAGGACGAGCTGTGCGACGGCCGGCAGACCGGCGGTGATGCCGGTGCTCAGCCCCACGGTCCCGAACGCCGACACCGCCTCGAACAGCACCGCGTCCAGGCGGTGCGCTGTGGTCAGCAGCAGGACCAGGGTGCCGGCGATCACCGCGCCGACCCCGAGCAGCGCGACGGTCACCGCCTGGCGCACGACGTCGCCGGTGATCCGGCGGCCCAGCGCGTGCACGGTGGGCTCGCCACGCAGTTCGGCCAGAATCACGAAGGCCAGCAACACGAACGTGGTGACCTTGATGCCGCCCGCGGTGCCCGCGCTGCCCCCGCCGATGAACATCAGCACGTCGTTGACGAGCAACGAGGCCGGGCGCAGCTGCGCCACGTCCAGCGTGTTGAAGCCGGCCGTGCGCGGCGTGACCCCGTGGAACCCTCCGACCAGCAGCTTGTCGCCGACTCCCAGCGGCCCCAGGGTGGCCGGGTTCGCCCACTCGATCGCGGTCACCGCGACGACCCCCACCCCGACCAGCCCGAAGTACGTCGCCAGGGTCAACCGGGCGTGCAGCGACCAGCGCCGCCGCCGGCCGCGCAGCCGCCTGCCGATCTCGAACAGCACCGGATAGCCCAGGCCGCCGAGGATCCACGCGAGCATGACCGGCAGCACGATCGCCGGATCGGTGGCGAACCGGACCAGGTTGTCCGCATACAGCGCGAACCCGGCGTTGTTGAACGCCGACACCGCATGGAACACGCCCTCGTAGGCGGCCCGGTCCCACGGCAGGTCGTAGCCGGTGGCGAACCGGACGGTGAGCGCGGCCGCGATCACCGCCTCGACGGCCAGGCTCAGGACGATGACGCCGTAGACCACCCGGCGGAGCTCCCCCAGCCCCACCGCCCTGGTCTCGGCCTGCGCCGACAACCGGATGCGCAGCCCCAACTGGCGGGCGACCAGCAGGCCGAGCAGCGTGGCCAGCGTCATGATCCCCAACCCGCCGATCTGGATCAGCCCGAGGATCACCACCTCGCCGAACCCGGACCAGTAGCCGGCCGTGTCGACCAGGGCCAACCCGGTCACGCACACCGCCGAGGTCGCGGTGAACAGGGCGGTCAGCGGTGCGGTGGCCCGGCCCGACTCGGCCGCGACCGGAAGCATCAGCAGGATGGTGCCCACCAGCACGGCCAGCGCGAACCCCAGCACGACCGAGCGCGCCGGATGCCGGCTGTGGAACAGCGAACGGCCCACCGCGCCCGCGGCCCGAACGACCGGCGACCGCGGCCGCCCGGCCATTCCAGCCGCCACGTCGTCACCCCCAGGCAGCACGCCGTCCATTCCGGAGGGATGCTACCGGGACCGGCGCCTCAGATCGTCTCGCCGTGCTCCAGCGTGAGCACGGTTGCGTCGGCGCGCGCCTTGACGGCCCGGGCGAGGCGGCGGGCGAAACTCTCCGGCACGTAGTCCGCGAGTTGGTCGAGCGGCACCCACTCGCAGCGGTCCAACCCGTTGCGCCCCAACGCCAGCCGCACGTCGGCGGCGCGCAGCCGGCCGCCGTCGAAGACGAACCCGAACTCGTCGGACTCCGGGCCCGGTACCCAGTCGACGACCAGCAGGTTCCGGACGAACCGGTCGACGCCCAGGTCCTCGTACAGTTCGGCGGACGCCGTCACGGCCGGCGAACGGCCCGGCAGCACCGGCCCTCCGGGGATGTCCCATTCGTGCTCGCGGCCGGACCGGTGGACCAGGAGCACGCGGTCGTCATCGACGAACAGCGTGCCAGCCGTGACAAGGGCAGCCATCTCGATCAGAGCTCCTTCCGGTCCGCCGATTCATGATCCGTGCGACGGCGCCCGCCGGCATCTCCCGGGATGCGGGACCACCCGGGGGACTCCGAACACGGCACACTCGAAGTGAAGACGGAAAGTTTCCAATCGGACACCTTGTGTGCCAAGATCGCACCGACCCTGAGCGAACGGAGCGATCATGGACGAACCGCTGCGGACTCATTCCCGGCGCTGGCTGCTCTCCCGGGGACTGGCCGCGGGCGCCGCGGTGACGGTGCCGGTGACGCTGGGCGCCCTGCCGGCCTCGGCCGCGCTGGCCACGGTCGACATGGAACAGGTGCTGCTGGCCTGCCAGGTCGACCCGCCCAAGCCGAACTCCGACCTCACACCGGGCGCCGCCCCGCACGCCAACATCGTGGAACAGGCGCTCCGGGCCGAGGGCCTGCTCGCCGCGGCACAGGTCGACGGCCACTACGGCGTCGCCACCCTGAGCGCGTACGCCGCCTGGCAGCGCAGCCTCGGCTTCACCGGCATCGACGCCAACGGGGTGCCCGGCCGCACCAGCCTCACCGCGTTGGGCTCCGGCCGGTTCACCGTCACCAACCTGGTCACCGCCGGCTCGCGCACCGACTCCTACGGCGGCATGCGCGTCAACACCCGCACCGCCAACATGCTCCGCGCCGCCGACCAGCTGGTGTCCTCGAGCATCGTGCTCACCCAGGGCTCCTACACCTCGGACAACCCGGACTCGGCCGGCACCCACGACGGCGGCGGCGTGGTCGACATCCGCGTCATCAACCTGACCACCACCCAGCGCTGGGAACTGGTCCGCGCCCTGCGCACCGTCGGCTTCGCCGCCTGGCTACGCACCCCCAGCGACGGCTTCGCCTACCACATCCACGCCAACGCCATCTCCGACCCGGACATGTCCCGCACCGGCCGGGACCAGGTCAACGACTACTACTTCGGCCGCAACGGGCTGGCCAACAACGCCGCGGACAACACCCCCCAGCAGTACCGCGTCCCGCTCACCTGGTGGGAGCGCTACCAGCGCGGCTGATCACGGCCGGTAGGTCGGCAGGATCGACGGCGGGATCGGACCTTTGTTGCGCCGCCCCTGGTTGGACTCCTCCCAGGCGTGGGCCAGGATGCCCACGCTTCGGCTCAGGACGAACAGGCCGCGGGCCAGGGGCGGCGGGAAACCGAGTTCGGCGTAGATGACCGCGGTCGCGCCGTCGATGTTCATCGGCACCGGGGTGGCCCGGCCGGCGTTCAGGGCGGACTCCACCGCCCGGGCGGCGCGGGCGTGCCGGCCGGCCACCACCCCGTCCGCGACGGCCTGGTCGACCAGGGCCAGCAACGGGTCGCGGCGCGGGTCCACCGGATGGAAGCGGTGGCCGAACCCCGGGACGTAGCGGTACCCGGCGATCGCGGCGGCGACGGCGTCGGTCAGGCTCCGGCCGGACGCCTCGGCCTCGACGATCTCATTGAGCAACGCGACACACTGCTCCCCCGCGCCGCCGTGCACGTCGCCCAGCACGTTCACGCCGGAGGCGATCGCGTTGTTCAGCCCGACGCCACAGGTCACCGCCATCCGCGCGATGGCGATCGACGGGGCCTGCGGACCGTGGTCGACGGCGGCCACCAGGGCGGCCTCCAGCAGCGCCGCCTCGGCCGGATCGGGCAGGCTGCCCCGGGTCAGCAGCCAGACCGTGGCCACCAGCCCGGTGGTTCCGATCAGGTCCTGGACCGGAATTCCGCGCAGTTCCACCACTCCCGGCTCCATCCGGCAGATGCCGGTGGCCCACCAGTCCGCCGCCTCGGAGCCGGTCATCGCTCGTCCTCGGTCGCCGGAACCGGCACGGGCGGGTCATAGCCGGGCAGCCACTGGTCGATCAGGGCGCCGGTCTCGGCGTTGTGCTCGCCGAGCGCCGGCGGCGGCCCGCCCGGCCGCAGCGGCGCTCCGTCGACCAGCACGCCGTTGCCGCTGGCGCGCACCCGGCGGGTGGGGTCGCCCGGAAACGGCAGTTCGGTGAAGAAGCCCCGGTGCGCCAACTGCGCGGACTCGACCGCCTGCGGCACGGACAGGATGCGCGCGGCCGGAACGCCGACCGCGGGCAGGATCCGCTCCCAGTCGGCGGCGGTGCGGGCCCGCAACGCGGCGTTGACCTCCAGACCCAGTTCGTCGCGGTGCCGCTTGCGCGCCTCCCGGTCGGCGAACCGCGGGTCGGTCACCAGATCGGGGCGGCCGATGGCCTGGCACAGCTTCTCGAACTGGCTCTGCCGGTTGGCGGCGATGTTGAGCGGCCCGTCCGCGGCGTGGAACGTGCCGGACGGCGCCGCGGTGGAGTTCTCCCGCCCGGTCGGGGCCGGCGGCACCCCGCTGATCACGTAGTGGGACACCGTCCAGCCCATCGCGGAGATCGACGCCTCGAGCATGGACAGGTCCAGAAAGCATCCTTCGCCGGTCCGGTTCCGGCCGACCAGTGCGGCCGAGATGGACAGTGCCGCCATCAGGCCGCCGACGGTGTCGCAGACCGGAAACCCGACCCGCAGCGGGGCCGTCTCCTCGGTGCCGGTGATGCTCATCATTCCGGACAGGCCCTGGATGATCTGGTCGTAGGCCGGCGCCTGGCTCATCGGCCCGGTCTGGCCGAACCCGGAGATGGCGCAGTAGACCAGACCCCGGTTCAGGGCGCGCAGCCGCTCGGCGCTGAACCCCAACCGGGCCAACACCCCGGCCCGGAAGTTCTCCAGCAGCACGTCGGCGCCCCGCACCAGGTCCTCGAAGGCGGCGCGCTGGCCGGGGTCCTTCAGGTCCAGCTCGATGGACTTCTTGCCGGCGTTCTGGGCGAGGAACGAGGCGCCGATGCCGGCCCGGTTCAGCTCCGGCTCGGGACCCAGATGCCGGGCCAGGTCACCGGATCCGGGCACCTCGACCTTGACCACCTCGGCGCCGAAGAGCATGAGCTGGTAGCTGCAGTACGGGCCGGCCAGCACGTTGGTCAGGTCCAGCACCCGGATACCGCGCAGTGGTGGGTTGCGCATGCGTGCTCCTAGCCTCGGAATGGGTGGTCGAATCCCCGTTCCGACATGTGGCCCGCGACCTCGAGCAGCGCGGCGACGAACTCGTCGACCCGTTCGTCGGGGAACCGCACCGTGGGGCCGCTCAGGGACAGCGCCGCGACGACGGCGCCGGTACGACCGGTGACCGGCACGGCAACCGCCGACAGCCCGTTCTCGCGCTCGCCGTGGCTGACCGCGAAGCCGCGCACAGTGGCCTCGTCGATCTGGTCTTTCAGGGTCGCCGCGTGTCCCGGCCCGTAGGGCGAACCGCGCGCGACGCGGGCCAGCAGGGCCCGGTCGGCGTCGCGCAGCAGGACCTTCGACGAGGCGCCTGCCCACAGCGGCAGTTCGTCGCCGACGCCGACCACGTGCCGCAGCGGCTGCGGACTTTCCTGCTGTGCCACACAGACCCGCCAGATGTCGCGGAGCACATAGAGATTGACCGTCTCGCGCTGGCGTTGGGCCAGGGAGCGCATGAGCTCCTTGGTCTCCGGGGGAAGCTCCCAGGTGGCCTTGGCCAGATGGGCCCAGCGCCACAGGCCGGGTCCGGCCATGTAACCCTTGGCGGTGGCCCACAGCAGCCCGTTCTGTTCCAGCGTCTGCACCAGCCGGATCACGGTGGTCTTGGCGAGCCCGGTGGCGCGGACGATCTCGGCGATGGAGATCACGGGTTGCGTCTCGGAGAGCAGCCCCAGGATCTCGAAGGCGCGCTGCACGCTGCGCACGCCCTGCGTCTCGGCGGAGTCACCGGCGGTGTACTCCCGTTGCAGGGCGGCCCGATCCGGGTTGGTCGGCTTCACCGCGCTGTTCCCCTTGGCCACTGCGTTCCCACATCCTTGCCGCTTGCCCTCGGGTCCGTCCAGGTTCGACGGGCCCGCCGGTCGCGGCGGTCGTCCGCCGTAACGTCTTCGCCTCGAAGGCTTGCCAGTGATGGTGGCTGGCCGTACGTTACACGCAGTCCGTAGAGCGGTCCAGATGTACCGCTTAGTGGTCCGAGGAGCGGTCTGGTGTTACGTGAGCTGTTCAGCGGGGAGCCCGCACTGGCCCCCGCCTACGTCGGCGGGCGGTGGACCGCGGACGGAACCCGGGCGCCGCGCACCGGGCCCTACACGCGCTCCGTGGTCAGCCAGTTCACCCCCGCGACCCCGGACCAGATCGCCGCTGCCGTGCGGTTCGCCGACGCCAACGCGACTGCCGTGGCCCGGCTGGCGCCGGCCACCCGGGCCGGGATCCTGGACCGCGCCGCGGAACTGGCCGTCGAGCACCGGGCCGGCATCGCGCGGCTGATCGCGCTGGAGTTGGGCAAGCCGGTCAAGGACGGGCTCGGCGAACTGGACCGGGTCGCCGACACCTTCGCGGTGTGCGCCGCCGAGACCCGCCGCATCGGCGGCGCGATGCTGCCGGTGGCCGGGTGGGACCGGGGCGTGGGCAACACCGCGCTGACCTACCGCGCGCCTGCCGGAGTGGCGCTGGCCATCACCCCGTTCAACGCCCCGGCGAACCTGTTGGCGCACAAGCTGGGCGCCTCGTTCGCCGCCGGGAACAGCACCCTGGTCAAGGCCCCGCCACAGGCGCCGGCCAGCAGCGCCGCGGTCGTCGCACTGCTGCTGGAGGCCGGGATGCCGGCCGAGGCGGTCCAGTTGCTGCACGGCGGCGGCGCGGTCGGCGCGGCGTTGTGCGCCGCCCGCGAGGTGAGCGTGATCAGCTTCACCGGCAGCCCGGAGACCGGGGCCGCGGTCGCCCGTGCGGCCGGCGCCACCCGGCTGGTGCTGGAACTGGGCGGAAACGCCGCGACGATCGTGTGCGCCGACGCCGATCTCGCGCACGCGGCGCGAACCTGTGCCCGCACCGGCTACACCAACTCCGGACAGAGCTGCATCTCGGTGCAGCGAATTTACGTGCAGCGGTCCCGGTTCGACGAGTTCCTGGCGGCCTTCCGGTCCGAAGTGGACAGCCTGCGGGTCGGTGACCCGCTCGATCCGGGAACCGACGTCGGCTCGATGGTCGACGAGGACGCCGCCGTGCGGGTGCAGAAGTGGGCCGGCGAGGCGGTGGACCAGGGCGCCCGGCTCGTCCTGGGCGGCACCCGGGACGGCGCGACGCTGCACCCGACGATCCTCGCCGCCCCGTCGCCGGACAGTGCGGTGGTGCGCGAGGAGGTGTTCGGCGCCCTGGTCGCGGTGCTGCCCTTCGACGACCTCGCCGGGGTGATCGAGACCTGCAACCAGAGCCGGTACGGGTTGCAGGCCGGACTGTTCAGCACCGACCTCGGCACGGTCATCACCGCCTGGCGGGACCTGCGGGTCGGCGGGCTGGTGGTGAACGGCTCCTCCAACTACCGGCTGGACCACGTTCCGTTCGGCGGCGTCAAGGACTCCGGCTTCGGCCGCGAGTCGCCGGCCCAGATGATCGAGGACTACACGGTGATCAAAACGTTGATACTGCGCGGAATGTCCGTGTGGGGCGAGGGCCGCTGAGATGGACACGACCGGAACGGCCGCCGAGGCACTGGTGGCCCAGCTTGCCTCCTACGGCGTCGAGTACGTCTTCGGCACCTGCGGGCACACCAACATCGCGTTGCTGGATGCCTTGGGGCGCAGTGACATCAGGTTCGTCATCGCCCGGCACGAGCAGGCCGCGGCCCACGCCGCCGACGGGTACGCCCGGATGACCGGCAAACCCGGCGTGCTGCTGGTGCACGTGGGGCCCGGCCTGATGAACGCGGTCACCGGGGTCGCCACGGCCGCGCTGGACTCGGTTCCCCTGGTCACCATCGCCGGCGACATCCCGTCCTACTTCACCGGCCGGCACCCGCACCAGGAGGTGAACCTGCACGCCGACGCCGACCAGACCGCCATCTTCCGGCCGTTCGTCAAGCGGGCCTGGCACGTGCGCCGCGCCGAGGACCTGGCCCGGTTCACCGAGCGGGCGTTCTGGACGGCGGCATCCGGGCGACCCGGCGCGGTGCTGCTCAACGTGCCGATGGACCTGTTCTCCCGCCCGGTTCCGGCCGGTTCGGCCACCGCCCACCCACTGGTCGGCCAGGCCGCGGCGCCGGTGCTGCCGGCCGAGGTCGCCCGGCGGATCGCCGGGCTGCTCGCCGCCGCCGACCGGCCGCTGATCTACGTGGGCGGCGGGCTGCGCGGCGCAGGCGGCCGGGAGTCGCTGCTGCGGCTGGCCGAGCACCTGGACATCCCGATCGCGCACTCGCTCATGGCGAAGGGGACGGTCGCCGACCGGCATCCGCTCGTGCTGGGCATGACCGGCTTCTGGGGGCTGGAGTTCACCAACAAGTACGCGCTGGACGCCGATGTGGTGCTGGCTGTGGCCACCCGGTTCGCCGAGACCGACGCGAGCTCCTGGAACCCGGACTACACCTGGCGGATCCCACCCAGCCGGCTGATCCAGATCGACATCGACCCGGCCGAGATCGGGCGCAACTATCCGGTCGAGATCGGTGCGGTGGCCGACGCCGCCGATGCGGTGTCCGCGATCGCCGAGGCCGCCGCGGAGCTACCGTCCCGGCGCGGTGGGCTGCGCGACACGATCGCGGCGCAACGCCGGCAACTGTTCGCCGACAGCCGCGACCGCGGTCGTGCGACGGACTTTCCGCTGCGCCCGGAACGGATCCTGGCCGACGTGCGGGACGTGCTACCGGCCGACGCCGTGCTGGTCACCGACGTCGGCTGGAACAAGAACGGCGTGGCGCAGTGCTACGAACTGCCGCCGGAGGGCCGGTTCGTCACCCCGGGCGGACTGTCCACGATGGGTTTCGGTCCGGCCGCGGCGATCGGCGTCGCGCTCGCCGAACCGGACCGGGTGGTCCTCGCGCTGGTCGGTGACGGCGGCATGAGCGCCCAGTTGCCCGCCGTTCCGATGGCCGTCGAGCAGGGCCTGCCGGTGATCTTCCTGGTGATGAACAACCGGGCCCACGGCACGATCGCCGACCTGCAGGCGGCGAGCTTCGGCCGCAGTTACGGCTGCGAGTTCCAGGACCCGTCCGGCGCGCCGTACTCGCCGGACTTCGCCGGCTACGCCCGGGCGTGTGGGGCGGACGGCTACGCGATCAGCGCACCGGACGACCTGGCGGCCGCGCTGCGCACGGCGGTCGACCGCCGCCGGCCGGCCGTGCTGGACGTGCCGATGGTCAACGAGCCGGTGCCGACCCCCGGGCACTGGAACATCAAGGACATCTACCAAGGCGTGTTCGAGTAATCCCTCCCCGAGTAAACCCCCCGCACAACGAGGTGACGATTCATGGCTGTATCACGGATAGCGCGAAGGTTCACACTGTGCGCGGCGCTGCTGGCCGCGGTGGGCACCGCATGCAGTGCCCCGGGTAGCACGTCGTCCAACACCAGCACCGAAGGTCCGATCAAGATCGCGGTGGTGAACGCCCAAAGTGGACAGTTGAGCTCCCTCGGGCAGTGGGAGTGGAAGGGCGCCAAGCTGGCCGCCGACGAGTGGAACGGCAAGGGCGGGATCAACGGGCGGCAGATCCAGCTCGACGTGTTCGACGACCAGGGCGACCCGACGGTCGGCACCAACCTGGCCCGCAAGATCTCCAGCGAGGGCTACCTCGCGATGATCGGCACCGCGGAGAGCGCGGTCACCGTCGCGATGATCCCGATCCTGCAGCAGGCCAAGATCCCCAACATCACCTCCGGCCAGTCCCCGGCGATCGTGGCCGCCAAGAGCCCGTTCGCGTTCCTGAACGGGCCGACCAGCACGACCTACGACGAGACGCTGGCCAAGTACCTGGTCGACGGGAAGGGCCTGAAGAAGATCGCCCTGATCACCAACAACGGCTCGTTCGGCAAGGGCGAGCGGGACGCCTTCACCAAGGCGCTGGCCGCGCGCGGGGTCACCCCGGTCGACGACCAGATCGTGACCACCGACCAGAAGGACTTCAGCGCCGCGCTGACCTCCATCCGGCAGAAGGCTCCCGACGTGCTGTTCGTCGGCACCGAGGAGGTCGAGGCCGGTCTGATCGTCAAGCAGGCCCGCGAACTCGGCCTGACCGCGACCATCGCCGGCGCCGCGCCGATGGGCACCCCGGTCTACCTGACCACCGCCGGCACCGCGAACGTCGAGGGCACCGTGGTGAGCTCGCCGTACCTCAGCAACGACACCAGCGACGCCTCCCGCGCCTTCGCGCAGGCCTACCAGAAGGCCTTCAACGAGGAGGCCGAACTGCACGGGGCCAAGGCCTACGACGGGGCCAACATCGTGTTCACCGCGTTGAAGAACAGCAACGTCGCGACCGGATCCGGGCTGGCCGACGCGATCCGGGGAACCAAGTACCCGGGGCTGCTCGGGAACTTCGCCTACGACGAGACCGGCGTCGGCATCCACGCCACCGCGATCGGCATCATCAAGTCCGGCAAGCTGGTCGCCGAACAGGCCAGCTGAGCACACCGATGGAGGTCTTCTTCCAGACCCTGGTCGGCGGTCTGAGCTTCGGCGCCGTCTATGCCCTGGTGGCCATGGGGTTCTCGATCGTGTACCGGACGATGGGTCTGGTCAACTTCGCGCACGGGCAGGTGGTGATGATCGGCGCCTATGCCGCGTCGACGTTCTACATGTCCGCGCACCTGCCGTTCGCCCTGGCGATCGTCGTCGCGATGGCGGTCACCGGGGCGATCGCGCTGGTCATCGAGCGGGTGCTGCGTCCGTTGGAGAACAAGGACTTCGACCTGATGCTGATCGGCACGATCGGCTTCGGGGTGGTGCTCGAGTCGGTGGCGACGATCATCTGGGGGGCCACCGGGCATGCCGTGCCGACGCCGGTGGACACCGCTCCCCTGGACCTGTTCGGCATCCGGATCCGTACCTACAGTCTCGTCGTGCTGCTCATCGCCGCGGTGGCGACCGTGACGCTGATGCTGTTCCTCCAGCGCACCAAGCGCGGCGCGGCCATGCAGGCGGTGGCGATGGACCACGAGGCGGCCACGGCGGTCGGCATCCATGTGGGACGCAGCAACGCGATCGCCTTCGCGATCGGCGCCGGACTGGCCGCGCTGGCCGGCGCACTGGTCGCACCGATGCTCTACGTCAACCCGACGCTCGGCGGATCCCTTGGCATCAAGGGGTTCGCCGCGGCGATCCTGGGCGGCTTCGGCAACATCCCGGGGGCGATCGTGGGCGGCCTGGCCATCGGGGTGCTCGACTCGTTCGCCGCCGGGAAGTTCCAGGCGTACTCCGAACTGGTGGTGTTCCTGGCCTTCACGGTGATCATCATGGTCAAACCGACCGGGTTGTTCGGCGAGCGGACGGTGAACCGGGCATGAGGTTGCGTGTGGCCGGAGTGGCCGTGCTGGCGGGCGTCGCCTGGTACCTGCCCTATCAGTTGGATCTCTACGGCATCCACGTGGTGGACATCGCCATCGTGTTCGCGTTGCTGGCCATCGGGTTGGGGCTGGCGATGGGCATCGGCGGGCAGATCAACCTGGCGCAGGTCGCGTTCTTCGGGGTGAGCGCCTACGCGGTGGCCATCCTGACCACCAAAGCCGGATTCGGCTTCTGGACCTCGGCGGTGCTCGCGGTGGTGGCGGCGGCGCTGGTCGGGTTGTTCGTCGGGATTCCCGCGCTGCGCATGCAGTCGCACTACCTGGGCATCGTCACGCTCGGCCTGGCGCTGGCGTTCACCAACTGGGTGACCAACGCCTCGATCACCGGTGGCGCGGACGGGGTGTCCGGCGTTCCGGTGCCGCCGCTGTTCGGCATCGACCTGTCCAGCGAGTACCTGTACTACTACGTCGAACTGGTCGTGTTCGGGCTGGCGCTGGCGTTCGCGCTGTTCCTGGTGCGGACCGGGCTCGGCAGGCGGCTGCGCGCGATGCGGGACGACTCGCTGGCCGCGGGCGCGGTCGGGGCGCCGGTGCCGGTGCTGCGGATGACCGCCTTCGTGCTGGCCAGCCTCTACGGCGGGGTGGCCGGGGTGCTCTACGCCGGGCTGATCCGCTACGTCGCGCCGGAGACGTTCAGCATCGCCAACATGTTCCTGCTGCTGGCCATGGTCATCATCGGCGGGCGGCAGAGCATCATCGGCTGCGTGGTCGGAGCCCTCGCGCTGTCCCTGCTGCGCGAGGTGCTGGTCGACTTCGCGGTCTACGCCCAACTCGGGTTCGGCGTGGTGGTCGTGCTCATGGTGGTGTTCGCGCCGACTGGCCTGGCCGGCGTGCCGGCCCGGGTCATGGCTGTCGTGCGCCGCGGGCGGACGGCCGGCGAACGGGCCGTGCTCCGGCCGTTCCAGTCCGGGGGGTCCGCGCCCCGGCCGGGCGCCGCCCTGGAGATCTCCGGTATCAGCAAGCACTTCCGGGGGCTGAAGGCACTGGTCGACGTGTCGATGTCGGTGTCGCCCGGCGAGATCCGGGGCGTGGTGGGACCCAACGGTTCCGGCAAGACCACGCTGTTCAACATCGTCAGCGGGATCTACCCGGTGTCGGCCGGGCGCGCCTCGGTCGACGAAACCGTGGTCACCGGGCGCCGGCCGTACCAGATCTCCCGGCTCGGCATCGCGCGCACCTTCCAGAATCTGCGGCTGTTCCGCCAGATGACCGTCCGGGAGAACCTGCTGGTGGCGCTCGACCGGTCGTCGATGTGGTCGGTGTGGCGGTACGTGGTGTGGCCGGTCGGCATCTGGCGGCACGAGCGGGAGTTGCGCACGCGCGCCGACGAGCTGCTCGACCGGTTCGGCCTGACCGACTTCGCCGAGGCCGCGCCCGGCTCGCTGCCGTACGGGATCCAGCGCCGGGTGGAGATCGCCCGCGCGATGGCAGGCGATCCGGTGCTGCTGCTGCTCGACGAACCGGCCGCCGGTCTCAACGGTCAGGAGGTCGGTCAGCTGAGGGAGATCGTGAAGTCCATTCGGGACAGTGGGGTCACCGTCGTGCTGATCGAACACAACATGGGTCTGGTCATGTCGCTGTGCGACCGGGTCACCGTGCTGGCCAGCGGCAGCGTGATCGCCGACGGCACGCCGGCCGAGGTCGCCGTGCGCCCCGAGGTGATCGAGGCATACCTCGGCGACTCGATGAACACCGCCGAGATCGCCGCCGAAGTGGAGGTGTCGTGAGCGAGCGTGCGAGCGAACCATCGGGCACTGCCCCGTCGCCGAGCTTGCGAGGCGATGGGGTTCGGCGCCACCGAGCTTGCGAGGTGGTGTCGTGAGCGAGCCATCGGGTAGTGCCCAGGCGCTGAGCCCGCGAGGCGACGAGGCAGAGACCGCCGGCCTCGTCGTGTCCAACCTGTCCGTGCACTACGGCGGTGTCCGGGCGGTCAACTCGGTCAGCTTCACCGTCGGCGCCGGCCAGTGCGTCGGCATCATCGGTGCCAACGGAGCCGGCAAGACCTCCACCCTCAAGGCGCTCATGGGCCTGGTCCCCCGCCGCGCCGAAACCATCCGGTTCGGCGAGGTGGATCTCACCAAGGTGCGCCCCAACGACGTGGTCCGGCACGGCATCGGCTACGTCCCCGAAGGCCGGCACGTCTTCCCCGGCCTGTCGGTCGAGAAGAACCTCCTCCTGGGCGCCTACGTCCGCCCCTGGAAGGGTTCCACCCGCGACACGCTCACCGAGGTCTTCACCCTCTTCCCCATGCTCGCCGACATGCGCCACCGCCTGGCCGGCGCGCTTTCCGGCGGCCAGCAACAGATGCTCGCCGTGGGCCGCGCCCTCATGTCCAACCCCAAGCTCATCCTGCTCGACGAACCCTCGATGGGCCTGTCCCCCAAACTCATCGACGACATCCTCACCGTGCTGCAAAAACTCAGCGCCGCCGGCCACGCTCTCCTGTTGGTCGAACAGAACGCCAAGCTCACCTTCGAAGCCACCGCCACCTGTCTGGTCATGGAGAACGGCGAGGTAGCCATGACCGGCACCGCCACCGACCTCAAGACCGACCATCGGGTCCGCCAGATCTACCTGGGGCTGTAGCGACCGGTCAGCGGCGCACCCGGTAGCGCAGGTGAAGCACCCGGTTGCCCGCGATCACCACGTCAGGGTCCTCCAACAGGTGCTGCGCGTGGACCGACCCGAAGTAGCGCTTGCCGGACCCGAACACGACGGGCACGACGTCCATGCGCACCTCGTCGACCAGACCCGCGGCGAGCACCTGGCCACCGACGTCGCCGGCGGCGACCTCGACCATGCGGTCACCCGCAAGCTCCTGCGCCTTGGCCACGGCCGCCTCGACGCCGCCGGCGAAGTGAAACGGCGCCTCGGGGTCCCAGCCCTCGGGCGCCGGCCGGTGCGTCACGACGACCACGTGGTCGATCCCGCTCGGCGGCTTCCCGTCCCAGCCGTCGGTCATGTCGAAGACGTGGCGGCCGGCGATCGTCACCCCGATCTGGTCCCAGTACGCCCGGGTGTAGTCGTAGGTGGTCTGCGACACCGTCAGCTCGCCGCTCTCGTCCAACGGGACGTCGCCGCTGGACAGCCAGGCGAACAGCGGTCCGGGCTGATCGTTCTCGTCGGCGATGAAGCCGTCCACCGACACCGAGCCGTACATGACCACCTTGCCCACGGGGCTCTCCTCTGCTTGCGGGTGCCCCAAACTAGCGTGTCGTGCGCTGTCGCTCTTGTACGAAATCAATCGGCCGGCAGCGGCCAGCCGTCCAGCGCGTGGCCGGGATGTTCGCGCAGGAACCGCCGCCGGACTTCGAGGTACCGGGTCGGCGTGAGCCCGGTGAACGCCCGGAACTCGTGGCCGAAGTGGGCCTGGTCGAAGTAGCCCGCGCCACCGGCGAGCTCGCCCCAGTCGACCGGTCCGACGGGGTCGATCGCGAACACGGTGGCGGTGAAGCGGTAGGTGCGGGCCAGCCGCTTCGGCGTGACGCCGACGAGCTCCTTGAACCGCTGTGCCAGATGAGTGCTGCTGACTCCGGCCGCCACGCTCAGGTCGCCGATCGCCACCGCCCCGCGTCTCGCCGCGATGACTCTGCTCGTATGGCGGACCAGCCCCAGACCGGCGGTCTCGCACAGCCGGCGCATCAGCTCCTCCTCGAGCAGCGTCAGCATCTGGTGCGGTCCGTCCGCCGTGGCCAGCCGGTCTCGCAGCTCGGCAACGGCGGGCCGGCCCCACACCTGCTCTATCGTCACCGGCCGGTCACACAGCTCGGCCGCGGGCATCGGCAGGAACGGCGCCAGCCCCCACGGCTTGACGTGCGCGCCGACGGACCGGGTCCGCAGTGGATAGCCGAACTCCACCGCGCGGGTGGGCATGGTGATCACGCAGCCGTCGGCGTACTCGGCCGTCTCGATGTCGGCGCCGGCGCGGATGCGGAACGGCGCCCCGAGGGTGACGATGAGCAACGCCGACGGGCTCGGCGGCAGCGTCAGCCGGGCGTAGGGCGACGCACCCTCCAGGTAGTAGAGGTCGTCGATCAGCCCGTCCAGCGGCGGTCGCGGCACTCTGGACACGTACTCCACGCCCACAGCATCGCCGACGCCCCGCCGGCGTCGCGCGCCGGGATGGTCGGTCAGTAGACCTCGATCTTGCCGGTGGAGCGGGGGCTGGCGGGGTCGTTGAAGAAGTACTCGCCGGGGTTCGGGAAGGTGTGTCGGTAGGACTCTCCGGGGATCAGGCGGATGTTGAACAATCCTTCGAAGAACTGGGTGGCGCCGCGCGGGCCGGCGTTGTCGGGGTGGTTGGTGAAGGTGACGGTGGTGCCGGCGGGGACGCGGAGGTGGGTGGGGGCCATGGCGTTGACGGCGGTGGACTCGGTGGCGCCGATGGCGCCGGTGGCGGGGTTGTAGGTGCGGCCGATGACGACGGTGTTGTTGACCGCCGTGCCGTCGACCGGGGGGCCGGAGACCGGGCGGCGCACCACGGGCGGGGGTGGGGTGGGGGCGGGGGCAACGCTGCCGCCGAGTTTGAACGCCCAGAGGAAGTCGCCGCGCGGGGCACTGTCGCCGTAGGGAATGCCGGTGCCGCCGGCGTAGACGGCCAGGTACTGCTGACCGTCCACTTCGTACATGATCGGGCTGCTGCTGATCGCGGCGCCGGTCTGGAACCGCCACAGCTCGTGGCCGTTGCGCGCGTCCAGGGCCAGCAGGTTGCCGTCGGGCTGGCCGATGAACAGCAGGTCGCCTGCCGTGGTGAGGATGCCGTTGCCGTGGGCCAGCGAGTAGGGCATGTGTTTCTTCCAGCGCACCCGGTTGGTGCTCGGGTCGACGGCGACGATGCCGCCGGTCTGGTACTCGCCGGGCGGGCGCAGGCCGTTGCTGGCCTCGGTCAGGGAGTGCGCGGCGGCGACATAGCCGAAGCCGGTGTACACCAGCCGGGTGCTGTGGCTGAACGACTGGTGCGACCAGTCCGCACCGCCGCCGTGGCCGGGGATGGACAGCACCGGGACGTCCCAGTGCGGGTCGTACAGCGCGCCCTGGACGTAGTTGGGAACGGCGCGGTTGGGGTCGCCGGGGATCGCCGTGCCGAGTGGCTGGTCGACGACCCGGGTCTCGGTCCACGGGCCCTGCCGGGGGAACGGCTGGGTCGGCCAGGTCTTCTGCCGCTCGTCCTGGGGCACCGGGCGCTCGTCGATGCCCAGCGGGGCGGAGCCGTCCCGCCGGTCGAGGATGTAGTACATGCCGCACTTGCTGCCGTAGACCACGAGCTTGCGCATCCGGCCACGGATGCGCACGTCCGCCAGGACCGGCGCCATCGTGTTGTCCATGTCCCAGATGCCGTGGTGGATCGACTGGAAATGCCACCGGTACTGCCCGGTCTCCAGGTCCATCGCCACCAGGGAGCTGGAGAACAGGTTCAGTCCGGCGCGCTGCGAACCGTCCTGGGAGGACCGGCTACCCCGGGCGTTGCCGAACGCCCAGTAGACCAGGCCGAGCTCCGGGTCGATGGCCGGATGCAGCCACGGGGTGGCGCCGCCGGTCCGCCAGGACTCGCCCTCCCAGGTGTCGTTGCCGATCTCGCCCGGCTCGGGCGCCCCCCAGAAGTGCCAGACCACGTCTCCGGTGCCGGCGTCGAGAGCGAGCCCGGCGCCCCGGTCGCCGTCGTGGGTCCCGCAGTAGAGCCGCCCGTCGTGATAGGTGACGGCGACCTTCTCCATGTTGCCGAACCCGGTGATCTGCTTCTCCCACACCACCGCGCCGGTCTCCTGGTCCAGTGCGATGATCCAGTTTCCGCGGCCGTGGGTGAACACCTTGCCCCCGCCGACACCCACCCCGCGCCGGGTCAGCGTCCCGCGAGTCTGGCGGTAGACCCACTTGGTGACGCCGGTCGCGCCGTCGACCGCGAACACGTTGCCCGGCGCGGACTCGATGTAGAGCACGCCGCCGACGGCGACCGCCGTGCTCTGGTTGGTGCCGGTGGACAGCCCGCCCTCGATCCGGTTCACCCAGGCCGCGCCGAGCCGCCGGACGTTGCCCCGGTGCATTCCGCCGAGCGCGGAGTAGTTCTGGTTGCCCAGATTCCCGCCCACCTTGGGAAAATCACGCCCGCCGGGCAGGTCGCACCGGGGCGGTGCGGCCGCGGCCGGGGCGGCCAGGGCGGCGGGCAGCACGCTCGCTCCCACCGCGGTCGCCGCCGCACCCTTGATCAGGTCGCGTCGTTGGATCCGGGCCATGCTGTGACCTCCGTCAGCGGCAGAACGGGGACCTGCCCATGGCGGAGGTGATCCCGCCGAGCAGCATCCGCTGGAATTGCTCCGCACCGGGGAACGACCCATCGGTGCTGAACGCCTTGGCGTCGTGGCCCAGCGTGGTCAGCCAGGCCCGACCGCCGTCGTAGTACTGGCACCAGGCAACGGGATGGAAGTCGCCGTGCCCGGGGTGACCGTCGGTTTTCCGTTCCGCCATGGAGTCCTCGTCGACGGTGGCCAGGAACCGCACCTGCGACGGGAACGGCACGAGGTTGTACCACTCGTCGGTGAAGGTCCAGCGGGCCGGCAGGTCCGCGGTCGAGACGTCGCGCCGGTCCACGGTCCGCACGGTGGCGGCCTGGTTCGGGCCGTGGTCGTAGAAGTTGGCGTTGCCGAGCAGTCCTTCGTACCACGGCCAGTTGTACTCGGTGCCGAACGCGTTGTGCACGCCGACGAAGCCGCCCCCGCCACGGATGTACTGGCGCAGCGCGGTTTGCGCCGCGTCGTCCAGGGTGTCCCGGGACGTGCTGTAGAAGACCACCGCGTTGTAGTTGAACAACCGGGCCGGGGTGGCGATCTGGGCGAGGTCCTCGGTCCAGTCGACCGCGAAACCGTTGCGCTGTCCCATCGCGACGATCGCGTTCTGCACCACGTTGGCCGGAGCCAGCGGCGGGTTGAGCCCGGCGGGCAGCGCCGGACCGAGGTTGGCGTGCCGGGGGCCGGCGGTCCGGGTGTAGAGCAGGACGCGATAACCGTTGGCGGGGTTGAAGTTGTTCCAGTCGTGGTAGCACCGCGGGTCGGTGCCGCGGCAGACGCCGTAGTCGGGTTCGCCGAGGTTGCGCGCGCCCCGGTCCCCGTGGTCGTTCGCCGGGGCGACGCCGGAGGGCACCAGCCCGCCCAGGGTCATGACGAGCGCGGTGGCGGCCGCGGCGCCCACGGCAGCGATGATCGACTTGTGGCTGGCCTTCATGGGTCCGCCTCTCTCGTCATCGGCGGAGGTCCGCTAGACGGACCATATGAACCACTCAACGGAACGCACGATAGGCCCGGACTTCACCCGGGCGCAATACGCCGGCCGGAGTCAGCGAGCGGTCAGGTAGTCCAGCACCAGGTCGCCGAGCATCGCGCGGTAATGGCCGCGCCGCTGGGGTTCCAGCATGTCCCGCTTGAAGATCGCGTTGAAGGTGTGCCGGTTGGCGGTCCGGAACACGCAGAACGCGCTGATCACCATGTGCACGTCGAGGGGGTCGACGTCGGAGCGGAACGCGCCCGCCGCCCGGCCCCGCTCCAGGATGCGGGTCAGCACGTCCAGCGCCGGGTTGGCCAGGCCCGACAACGCCTCGGACCGGGCGATGTGCTCGGCCCGGTGGATGTTCTCGATGCTGACCAGGCGGATGAAGTCCGGGTGCGCCTCATGGTGGTCGAAGGTCAGTTCGGCCAGCATCCGCATCGCGTCGGCCGGGTCGAGGTGCTCGACGTCGAGCTCCCGTTCCAGGGCGCGGATTCCCGAGTACGCATGCTCCAGAACCGCGATGTAGAGCCGTTCCTTGTTGCCGAAGTAGTAGTAGAGCATTCGCTTGGTGGTGCTCATCCGCGCGGCGATCTCGTCGACCCGGGCACCGTCGTACCCCTTGTCGGCGAACTCGCGCGTGGCCACCGCGAGGATCTCGGCCCGGGTCCGGTCGGCGTCGCGGGTCGGCGGCGCCGGAGTGGCACCGGACGGCCGAGCGACCATGACCCGCTCCCCTCTCCCGGGATTGGATGCGGTCCCGGTGGGTGACCCGGGAGACCAACCGGCGTGCCTGCCGACTGGCCCCATTAGCGGTGCCCACTGTAGTCAGGCCTCTTCCCAGCCGGGCTCGACCGGCGTATAAGTAACTATCTAGTGAGTTAATAGCAGCGGAGGTGCGTCGTGCCCGACCGGTACCTCATCGGACTGATCGGCGCGGACATCGGCACCTCGGCGAGCCCCGCCCTGCACGAGCACGAGGCCGACCGGCTCGGACTGCGCTACCAGTACCGGTTGCTCGACCTCGAGGTGCTCGGCCGGCCGGCCGGCGAGATCCTGGCCGCCGCCCGGCTGGCCGGCTACGACGGGCTCAACATCACCCATCCGGCCAAGCAACTCGTCCTCGGCCAACTCGACGCGCTCTCCCCCGACGCCGCCGCCCTCGGCGCGGTCAACACCGTGGTGTTCCGCGGCGGCCGGGCGATCGGCCACAACACCGACCTGCCGGGCTTCGCCCGCAGCCTCAGCGTCGGACTGCCGGACGCCGCGCTCGACCGGGTGGTGCTGCTCGGCGCAGGCGGCGCCGGGGCCGCCGTCGCGCACGCCCTGCTGTCCCTCGGCGCCGGCACCGTCACGATCTTCGACACCGCACCGCAGCGGGCCGAGACGCTGGCCGACTCGCTGTCCGTCCACTTCGGACCGAACCGGGCCGGCGCCGGTCGGCTGGACGACGGCGGGGCGACGCTCGCCGGAGCCGTGCACGCGGCGGACGGGTTGGCCCACGCCACACCGACCGGGATGCGCGGGCACCCTGGCCTGCCGCTGCCGGCCGACCTGCTGCGGCCCGGGCTCTGGGTCACCGACGTGGTCTACCGGCCGCTGGACACCGCGCTGGTCCGGGCCGCCCGGGCCCGGGGCTGCCGGGTGCTCGACGGCGGGCCGATGGTGGTCTACCAGGCCGCCGCCGCGTTCCAGCTGTTCACCGGCGTCGCACCGGACGTCGACCGGATGCTGCGCCACTTCGACGCGATCATGCCGGAAAGGCGGGAAACCCATGCGCACCGCTGAAACCCAGGCCCCGCTCACGCACCAGGCACCGCGCACCGGCCCGCGCCTGGACATCGCGACCGTGTGCCTGTCCGGCACGCTCGCCGACAAGCTCGCCGCCGCGGCCGCCGCCGGTTTCCACGGCGTCGAACTGTTCGAGAACGACCTGGTCGTCTCGCCCTGGTCGCCGGAGCAGATCCGCCGCCAGTGCACCGAGTTCGGCCTGGCGATCGACCTCTACCAACCGTTCCGGGACTTCGAGGCGGTGCCGCCGGACGTGCTCGCGGCCAACCTGCGGCGGGCCGAGCGCAAGTTCGACGTGCTGGAGCGGCTGGGCACCGACACGATGCTGGTCTGCTCGTCGGTCTCGCCGGACGCGGTGGACGACGACGACCTCGCCGCCGAGCAGTTGCACGGCCTGGCCGACCGGGCGGCCCGGCGCGGGCTGCGGATCGCCTACGAGGCCCTGGCCTGGGGCCGGTTCGTCAACACCTACGACCACGCCTGGCGGATCGTGCGGCGGGCCGACCATCCCGCCCTGGGGCTGTGCCTGGACAGCTTCCACGTGCTCTCCCGGGGCAGCGACCCCACCGGTATCCGGGTCATCCCCGGGCACAAGGTGTTCCACCTGCAACTGGCCGACGCGCCGAAGCTGTCCATGGACGTGCTGGAGTGGAGCCGGCACCACCGGCTCTTCCCCGGCCAGGGCACGTTCGACCTCGACACGTTCGTCGGGCTGGTGCTCGGCACCGGGTACACCGGCCCGCTCTCCCTCGAGGTGTTCAACGACGTGTTCCGGCAGGCCGATCCGCACCGGGCCGCCGTGGACGCGATGCGCTCGCTGGTCGCGCTGGAGGACACGGTCGCCACCAGCGGACCGGGGCCGGTGCGCGAACGGGTCGCGGCCGGCCTGCCGCCTGCGCCACCCCTGGGCGGCCACGTGTTCACCGAACTGGCCGTGGACGAGGTCTCCGGGCCGGCGCTGGCGCACACGCTGCGCACGCTCGGCTTCACCCACGTCGGCCAGCACCGCTCCAAGCCGGTGCAGCTCTGGCAGCAGGGCCAGGCCCGGGTGCTGCTCAACCTCACCCCGCACCCGGCCGCGGCGGACCGGGGTGCGGCCGCGATCAGCGCGCTGGCCGTGGAAAGCGCCGACCCGGCCGCCTCGGCGCGGCGGGCCGAGGCGCTGCTCGCTCCGGTCCTGCCCCGGGCGCGGACCTCCGAGGAGGCCGAACTGTGTTCGGTGGCCGCCCCGGACGGCACCGAGGTCTTCTTCTGCCGCACCGACGACCGGCCGGACAGCTGGCTGCGCGACTTCCTCGGCACCGGCGCCGAACCCGAGGCACCCATCCTGCTCACCGGCACCGACCACGTCTCGCTCACCGAGTCCCTGGACGACTTCGACCAGACCGCGCTGTTCTACCGAACCGTGCTCGGCCTGCGACCGCAGCCGCCGACCGAGCTCACCGCACCGTTCGGGCTGATCCGCAGCCAGGCCGTCGCCGACCTCGCCCAGCACGTCCGGATCACGATGAACACCGCGCTGCTGCGCCGCGGCGGCTGGGCGCCGGCCGTACCCAACCCGCAGCACATCGCCTTCGCCACCACCGACGCGATCGCCGCCGCCCGGGCCATGCGGGAGATGGGCGCACCGTTACTGGACATTCCCGGCAACTACTACGACGATCTCGACGCCCGGCTGGCGATCCCGCCCGGCGTGCTGGCCGAGCTGCGCGAGAGCTCCGTGCTCTACGACCGCGACGAGCACGGCGAGTACCTGCACTTCTACACCGACATCTTCGGTTCGCGGGTGTTCTTCGAGGTGGTGCAACGGATCGGCGGCTACGCCGGCTACGGGTCGGCCACCAGCGCCCCGGTCCGGATGGCCGCGCACCGGCAGCGCCGGCTCGGCAGGCTCGGCGACCACCGGCCGGTCGCCCGGCGCCAGCACTACTCACTGGCCCACCTCACGGCGCTGCACCTCTCGCCGCCGCGGCTGGTGGACGCCGCCGCCCGCGCCGGCTACCGGTACGTGGGCCTGCGCCTGACCCGGGTCACCCCGGACGAGCCGCACCATCCGCTCACCACCGACCCGGTCCTGCTGCGGGAGACCAAACTCCGGCTGGCCGCGACCGGGGTCGAGGTGCTGGACGTGGAGCTTGCCCGGATCGGACCGGACGACGACCCGCGCGACTTCCTGCCGGTGCTGCAGACCGGCGCCGAGCTGGGCGCCCGGCACGTGATCACCCAGCTACCCGACCCCGACCCGGCCCGCAAGGCGGACAACTTCGCGGCGCTGTGCGATCTCGCCCAACCGTTCGGGCTCACCATCGACCTGGAGTTCCCGTCCTGGACCGAGACTCCCGACCTCGCCGCCGCCGTGGCGGTGCTGCGCGCCGCGGACCGCCCCAACGCCGGCATCCTGGTCGACCTGCTGCACTTCGCCCGCTCGGACTCGAGCGTGGCCGACCTGGGCGGGCTGCCCCGTAGCTGGTTCCACTTCGCCCACGTCTGCGACGCGCCGGCCGAGGTGCCCGAGTCCGTCGCGGGCCTCATCCACACCGCCCGCGCCGAACGCCTGCTGCCCGGCGAGGGCGGCATCGACACCCGCGGCATCCTCGCCGCCCTGCCGCCCGGCATCCCCTACGCCCTGGAGATCCCGCACGCCGTGCGGACGGCCCGGATGGGCGCGCCGGACTACGTCCGGCTGGCGATCACCGCATGCCGGACACACCTCGACCGCGCCGTGCTCCAGCCCACCGGATCCCCCTGACCGGCGGGGCCAGGGCAGGATCCGCAAAAACCCCCATCTGCCGGACCGGTCGCCGTGTTCGCGTGACTAGACTCGTCGGCTATGCCGAAGTTGCGGATCAGTGAGGCCGCGAGCCTGCTGGGCGTCAGCGACGACACCGTGCGCCGGTGGGTCGATCAGGGGCGGCTGCCGGTCGTGCAGGGGGACAACAACCGCATGGCGGTGGAGGGCAGCGAACTGGCCGCGTTCGTGCAGCGGCAGGCCGAGGCGCCGGAGGCCGGGGTCTCGATCGCCAGGTCGGCCCGCAACCGGATGCGGGGGATCGTCACCCGGGTGCGCAAGGACGGGGTGATGGCCCAGGTCGAGATGCAGGCCGGACCGTTTCGGATCGTCTCGCTGATGAGCCGGGAGGCCGCCGACGAACTCGGGCTGGAGGTCGGCAGCGTCGCGGTCGCCTCGATCAAGTCCACCCATGTCGTCGTCGAGATCCCGGAGGCGTGAATGCCGCGCTCGTCCCGAGCGGTCGCACTGGCCGCGACCGCCGCCCTGCTGGCCGGATGCGGCAGCGGCGAAACCCCGGCGGCGCCGGCCGGTTCCGGCCCGGAAGCCGTCACCGGGGACGTCACGGTGTTCGCCGCCGCGTCGCTGACCGAGGCATTCACCCGGATCGGCAAGGACTTCGAGGCGGCCAACCCCGGGACCCACGTGCGGTTCAACTTCGCCGGCAGTTCGGCGTTGGCCCAGCAGATCAACCAGGGCGCGCCGGCCGACGTGTTCGCCTCCGCCGCGCCCACCAACATGAAGCAGGTCACCGACACCGGCGCGGTCACCGCCGCCCCGGTCGTGTTCGTGCGGAACAGGCTGGAGATCGCCACCCCGGCCGGCAACCCCGCCAAGGTCACCGGCCTGCCCGACTTCGCCAGGCAGGAGCTCAAGATCGCGCTGTGCGCCGAGCAGGTGCCGTGCGGCGCCGCGTCGAAGAAGGTGTTCCAGACGGCCGGCGTCACCCCGGCCCCGGACACTCTCGAACAGGACGTGAAAGCCGTGCTGTCCAAGGTTTCCCTCGGTGAGGTGGACGCCGCGCTGGTGTACCGGACCGATGTCAGGGCCGCCGGGAACAAGGTCACCGGCCTGCCCTTCCCCGAGGCCGACAGCGCGGTCAACGACTATCCCGTCGCGCCGGTCGTGAAGGCCCCCAACGTGTCCGGCGCCCGGGCATTCATCGACTGGGTGCTCTCCGACAAGGGCAGGGCGGTGCTGACCGACGCCGGTTTCGCCGCTCCATGACCGTGTCCACCGCCCGGCGCGACCGGCGACGGCGAGCACGGGCCCCGCTCGTCCTCGCCGTCCCGGCGCTGATCGGCCTGGCGTTCCTGGTCGTGCCGCTGGCCGGGCTGGTCGTGCGGGCGCCCTGGGGCACGCTGACCGACCAGTTGCTGCGCCCCGAGGTCGGCCAGGCGCTGGTCCTGTCGCTGGTCTGCGCCACCACGGCCACCGCGATCTGTTTCGTGCTCGGCGTTCCGCTCGCCTGGCTGCTGGCCCGCAGCGGGTTGCCCGGCCGCGGCGTGCTGCGGGCGCTGGTCACCGTGCCGCTGGTGCTGCCACCCGTGGTCGGCGGCGTGGCGCTGCTGCTGGTGCTGGGCCGGCGGGGAATCCTCGGCCAGTACCTGGACGCCTGGTTCGGCATCTCGCTGCCGTTCACCACCGCCGGCGTCGTGGTCGCCGAGGCGTTCGTCGCCATGCCGTTCCTGGTGATCTCCGTCGAGGGCGCGCTGCGCGGCGCCGACCCCCGGTACGAGGACGCCGCCGCCACCCTCGGCGCGTCCCGCTGGCTCACCTTCCGCCGGGTCACGCTGCCGTCGATCGCGCCCGGTCTGGTCGCCGGCACCGTGCTGTGCTGGGCCCGCGCGCTGGGCGAGTTCGGCGCCACCATCACCTTCGCCGGCAACTTCCCCGGCGAGACCACCACCATGCCGCTGGCCGTCTACCTGGCGCTGGAGACCGATCCCGGCGCCGCCATCGTGCTGTCCCTCGTGCTGCTCGCCCTGTCCATCGCCGTCCTGGTCAGCCTGCGCGACCGCTGGATCTCCACGCCGTCATGACCCTGCACGCCGAGTTGACCGTCACCCGCGACACCGGGTTCCACGTGGAGTTGGACCTGTGCGTGCAGCCCGGCCAGGTCGTCGCCCTGCTCGGGCCCAACGGCGCCGGCAAGACGACCGTGCTGCGCGCCCTCGCCGGCCTGCTGCCGATCACCGCCGGCCGGATCCGCCTCGACGACGAAACCTGGGACCGGCCGCCGGAGGTGTTCGTCCCCGCCGAAAGCCGCCGGGCCGGCGTGGTGTTCCAGGACTACCTGCTGTTCAACCACATGACCGCACTGGACAACGTCGCGTTCGGACCGCGCGCCCGCGGCGCCGACCGCAGCACCGCCCGCGCGCTCGCCAGGCGCTGGCTCGACCAGGTCGGCCTCGCCGGCCAGGCGCAGGCCAAACCCCGTGCCCTGTCCGGCGGCCAGGCCCAGCGCGTCGCGCTCGCCCGCGCACTGGCCACCGAACCGGCCCTGCTGCTGCTGGACGAACCGCTCGCCGCGCTCGACGCCGGCACCCGCATCCAGATCCGCGCGGAGCTGGCCCACCATCTCGACGACTATCCCGGCCACACCCTGCTGGTCACCCACGACCCGCTGGACGCCATGGTGCTCGCCGACCACCTGGTCATCATCGAGAACGGCCGGGTCGTCCAAAGTGGACCGCCCGCCGGCGTCGCCCGCCAGCCCCGCACCGACTACGTCGCCCACCTCGTCGGTCTCAACCTCTACCGGGGCAGCGCCACCGGCACCACCGTCGAGTTGCGCGACGGCGGCCGGTTCAGCATCGCCGAACCCGCCACCGGCCCGGTCCACGTCGCCTTTCCCCCCACCGCCGTGAGCCTGCACCCGCAGCCTCCCACCGGCAGCCCGCGCAACAGCTGGCCGGTCACCATCGCCGCCATCGAACAGCACGCCCACACGATCCGGGTCCGGCTCGACGGCACCCCCGCCGTCCTGGCCGACATCACCCCGGCCACCCTCGCCGAGCTCCGCCTCACCCCCGGCACCCGGCTGTGGGCCACCGTCAAGGCGACCGAGACCACCACCTACCCCGCCTGAGCCGCTGCGCCCGCTTCCGGCTTGCGCTCGAAGGTCAGGTCGAAGTCCTTGCGCCAGGTCTGGCCCTGGTCCTCGGATGCCTCCCACCGGCCGACGATCCGGTCGGCCTCGACGTCGCCGATGAAGCGCTGGTGGAAGTCCGGGTCCGTCCGGCTCATGGTCCAGTGCCCGTCGCCGAAGGTCATGGCGTACAGCCGGCACACGCCGCGTTCGTCCTGGTAGAGCACGAAGTAGGCGTCGTTCGGATCGCTGCGTCCGATGACCAGGCTCATCTCGGTGTGGTGCGCGGTCTCGCCGAGGGTCGTCCGCACGACCAGGAGCGACTCGCCCAGCCGCTCGATCGTGGTGGTGCCGCGCACCTCCTGGCCGGGCGGATCGAGGAACCAGGCGTTCGACATCGTCGTGGTCCACTCGCCGACGAGACCGTGGAGCTTCTCCAGTTCGGTGTTGCGCATCGGTTCCTCCGCCTCGGTTCTACGCCGGGTGCAGGCTACCGGGCTTCAGTGCGGTGGCCGGGTGGCGAGCCGGGCCAGGGCGGACTCGGCGTCGCAGGAGGTTTCGCCGGGCTGGACGAGGACGCGGGGCGGATACCAGACCAGGACGTCGCCGCCCACCCGGGAGCCGAACAGGCACTGCACATCGCCGGACCTGATCACGCGAACCGCCACGCCGACGTCGCCGCCCCGGACCATCGACAGCACGTCCGGAGGGATCCCGGCGAGGTTGGTCTCCGGGTCGACCGGCGGGGCGGGCAGACCACGGTCCAGCGCGGCCCGCACCTCCGTCTCGGTCGGGTTCGCCGGCAGCACGGACAGCACCGCGTGCAGGGCGGCGTCATGGCCGCGCGGGATCTCGTGCCGGGGTTGGGGCGGCGGCGTGATCGCCACGGCGCCGGCCGGACAGTTGATCCGGTCCGGTTTGCCGATCATGCCGTAGTAGTTGAAGGTGAGCTCGTAGCAGGCGTTCACCGGATCCCGGTACCCGAACCGGGACTGCCCACCCGGCTGATGGATCCGGATCACCAGGCGCGCCTTCGGATCCTGCGGCCCGGTCGCGTCGAAGTCCTTGGCCTCCAACACGCTGAAGTTCTCGCTGCGCCCCAGGGTGGTCGCCAGCGCGGCCCGCGCGAACCCCATCGCCGAACTCTGCCGGGGATAACCGATCGCCACCCCCAGCGTGTCGGCCTGCCGGTCGGTTTCCGCGTTCCCCGGCGCACACCCGGCCAGCAGCACGCCGACACTCCCCAGCACGACCGCACCAACGACCCCGGACATCCCCATGCCGGCACACTAACGCCGGCAACCCGGACGCGGCGCCGATCTGCACCGAATCTTCACACCCGTTGGGGGTGGCAGCTTCAGCTGGTTTCACCGGCGAGGGAGAAGGAGCGCAGGCGGGTGGTGGCGCCCGCGGTGGCGGCGACGGCGATGAGTGCGGCCAGGATCAGGGCGGTGGCCGGGGCCAGGTTGGCGGGTAGCCAGCGGGTGTCGGCGATCCATTCGGCGATGGACGCGGCGTACTGGCGGATGCTCAGCACCCGGGTGCCGCCGATGAAGTTGGTGAGCAGGTTCTCCCACAGGATGATGTAGACCAGCCCGACGGCGACCGGGCGCCGGGTCAGCAGGCTCAGCGCCAGGAACACGGCCGAGTAGGCGAGGGCGGCCACGGTGGCGCCGATCGCGAGGCCGGCGGCGAGGGCTGCGGAACCGGTGAGCAGGCCGGCGACCGCGATCGGAACGGCGGCGGCCAGGGTGGTCACACCCCAGGCCACGGCCAGCTTCGAAAGCACGATCTCGTGGCGGGGCAACGGTTTGGTGAGCAGGTAGGTGATCGTGCCGTCCTCGATCTCCAGACCGAGCACGCTGCTGCCGATGATCAGGGCGGTGAGCGGGAGAACCACGGCGAGGCCGAGTTGGCCGAACACGATGGGTCCCCAGTCGTCGAGGTCGGCAGGTGTGCTCCGCGCGATCAGGGTGAGGGTGATCAGGAGCGCGGGCATGGGCACCAGCAACAGCACCCGCCTGCGGCCGAACAGGGCGCGGGCGGTGAGGGTCGCGATCGTCAGGTTCATTTTGCCTCGCTCGCGGGCTCGCTCATTGGGCCACCAGGTAGGAGAACACGTCCTCGAGGGACTCGTCGGAGGGCAGCACGCCGGTCAGCCGGATGTCGGCGTCCCGGGCCGCCCTGGCCAGCGCGCGGGTGAACGTGCCGTAGTCGTTGGCGCGCACCTGCAACCCGGTGTCGGGGACGAGCTCCACACCGGACACCGAGCCCTGGTTCATCAGCACGGTGCCCAACCGCCGGTCGTCGGAGGACTGGATGACGAACACGTGCGGTCGGGTGGTCATCAGCCGGCGGATGTGCCGGTAGTCGCCGGAGGCGGCGAGCCGGCCCGCGACGATCACCTGCACGATGCCGGACAGCTGCTCGACCTCCTCCAGGATGTGCGAGCTGAACAGGATCGTCCGGCCGTCGTCGGCCATCCGGTGCAGCAGGTCCATCATGTGCAGCCGCTGCCGGGGATCCATGCCGTTGAACGGTTCGTCCAGCACCAGCACCGCGGGATCGTGCACCAGCGCGGCGGCCACCCGGGTGCGCTGCCGCATTCCCTTGGAGTAGGTGGAGATCCGCCGGCGTTCGGCGTCACCGAGCTCCACGATGTCCAGCGCGCGCCGGGTCGCGGCCTCCGGGTGGGGCAGCCGGTGCAGCTTCGCGTTGACGAGCACGAACTCCCAGGCGGTGAGAAACCCCGGTACCCCTTCGTGTTCGGTGACCAGCCCGAGCCGGCGGTACACCTCGGGGTTGCGCCAGCTCGGCGCGCCGCCGACGGCCAGCGTGCCCTGCGACGGCCGCAGCAGCCCGGCGATCATGTGCAGCACGGTGGTCTTTCCGGCGCCGTTCGGGCCGAGCAGCCCGGTCACCCCGGGCCCGACGGTCAGCGTGATGTCGTTGACCGCGACCACGTTGCCGTACCAGCGCGACACGGAAGCCAACTCCACAGTAGACGTCATACCTTCACCCTCCGGTAGCGCCACAGCAGCGCGGCGGTGCCCAGCGCGGTGAGCGCGAGCGCCACCAGGCCGTACACCGCGCCGTACGGGCCGATCCGCACCAGCCCTTCGCCGAACAGCCACCGGTCCACCCCGTTGACCAGGCTGACCGGGTCGAGCAGGCCGGCAAGCTGACCGAGCGCGCCGTCGTCGAGCGCACCGATCACCCCGGACACCGGCGCCAGGATCAGGAACACGGCGATGATCAGGCCGGTGCCGAACATCCGGCGGCCGGTCAGCGCGGCCAGCGGCAGCGCGAGCGCGGCGAACACCGACGCGTGGATGAGCGCGGCGGCGAGCCCGGCGAGCAGGCCGCCGGCCTCGCTGAGCACCCCCGAGAGACCGTCGCTGGTGTTGAACGCCATGCCCACGAACATGATCAGCATCGGTCCGGCGAACAGCACGAACACCGCGCCGGCCAGTGCGGCCAGCTTCGCCAGCGCGTAGTCCGACCGGTTGACCGGCCGGGACAGGTACAGCGCGAGCACGTTGTTGCGCAGGTCCCGGGACACCAGCTCCGGACCCACGATCGCCGCGAAAACCGTTGCCGCGTAGGAGAACGTCGACACCAGGCCGACATAGCTCAGGACCGGGGCAGGCGACTGGGTGTTGACCATCACCAGGATCACCGCCGCCATGCAGGCCAGGGTGAACAGCCCGAGCGGCAGGATCTTCGCCTTGGCGGTGCGGCCCAGCCCGTAGGCGGCGCGCAGGCTGTAGGTGCACAGGGAGCGCGCCGCGTACCCGCGGCCCAGCCGCACCCCGGCGTAGCGCTGGTATCCGATGTCGTGAATGACACCCGGCGCCGCGTTACCCGACATGGCTCTCCTGAACGGGTTGAGCGTCCCGGAACAGGTCGGCCACCTGGTGCCGGCGCCGCTGCACCCGGTGCAGCGACAGGTCGAGGTCGGCCACCGCGTCCCGGATGACGTCGTAGGTCCGCTCGCCGTCGAGTTCGACCAGCAGCCCGCGCTAGGCCGGGCGGACCGTCAGCCCGGCGGCCCGCAGCGCCTCGGCCAGCGGCCCGGCGTCCTCGTCGACCTCGACCATCAGCAGGTCCTGGTGGCGGGTCACGGCCGACAGCGAAGCCGAGCGGAGCAGCCGGCCGCCGTCGATGGCCACCAGCGAGGTGCAGATCCGCTCGATCTCGCCGAGCAGGTGCGAGCACACCAGCACGGAGATCCCGAACTCGCTGCCGATCCGCGCCACCATGGCCAGCATCGCCTTGCGGCCCTCCGGATCCAGGCCGTTGGTGGGCTCGTCGAGCAGCAGCAGTTCCGGGTCGTGCACCAGAGCCTGCGCGAGCTTGACCCGCTGCCGCATACCGGTGGAGTAGCCGCCGATCTGGCGGTAGCGCTCCTCGTACATGCCGACGTGCCGCAGCGTCTCCGACGCCCGCTCCCGCGCGGTCGGGGCCGGCAGCCCGGACATCCGGCCCAGGTGTGTGATCAGTTCGGCGGCCGAGACGTCCGGCGGCAGGCAGTCGTGCTCCGGCATGTAGCCGACCCGGGCCCGCACCGCCGCCCCCTCGGTGACCGGATCCAGCCCCAGCACCCGGATCGCGCCGCCGGTCGGGGTGAGCAGGCCGAGCGCGAGCTTGATCAGCGTGCTCTTGCCGGCGCCGTTCGCGCCGACCAGCCCGACGATGCCCGGCTCGATCCCGACGGTGAGCCCGGCCAGCGCGGTCACGCCGCCGTCGTAGCGCTTCTCCAGCGCGTCCGTCTCGATGACCACCACGGCCCAGACCCTAGGACCCCGCCAGGCCCGCCCGCATCGAGCGGTTCCCTGATTCTCACCCTTAAGGGTCGAGGCGGGCGGGACGTAGGTCCCACGAAGGTGGAGGAAGTGGTCCCTGGCCGTCTCGACATGCAGGCGGAGACGATCACGGTGACCATGAGCGCGAGGATCAGGAACGGCGGGAACCTTTGACAGGGATGCAGGTGTCGCAGGTGGACGCAGACGACCGGGTACCGACCACCGGTCAACGGGTGTTGATGCTCACGCTGGCCACGGTCGGCTTCGCGGTGAACTTCTGGGCCTGGGCGTTGCTCAGCCCGCTGGGACCGCGGTTCAAGGACGATCTGGGACTGACGTCGTTCCAGCAGGCCCTGCTGGTGGCGGTGCCGGTCGTGGTCGGCTCGCTGGGGCGGATTCCGGTGGGCGCGCTGACCGACAAGTTCGGCGGCCGGCTGATGTTTCCGCTGGTGAGCCTGGCGACGATCGTGCCGGTGCTGTACCTGGGGCTGGCCGGGCATTCGTCCCTGGCCGCGCTGCTGGTCGGCGGGTTCTTCCTGGGCATCGGCGGCACGGCGTTCGCGGTCGGGGTGCCGTTCGTCAACGCGTGGTTCCCGCCGGAGCGGCGCGGGCTGGCCATCGGGATCTTCGGCATGGGCATGGGCGGCACCGCGATCAGCGCGTTGACCACGGTGAAGCTGGTCAACGCCGGCAGCCTGGCGACGCCGTTCGTGGTGACCGCGGTGGTGCTGGCGGTCTATGCCGTCGTGGCGTACCTGCTGCTGCGCGACGCACCGGGCCGGGTGGTGCCGACCGAGTCGCTGGGCCGCCGGCTGGCGGCCACGCTGCGGCTCCCGGTCACCTGGCAGGCCTCGGCGCTGTACGCGGTGGCCTTCGGCGGATATGTGGCGTTCTCGGTGTACCTGCCGGCGTATCTCAAGACGGCCTACGGGCTGACCCAGGCCGATGCGGCGAACCGGATGGCCGGGTTCGTGCTGGTCGCGGTGGTGATGCGCCCGGTCGGCGGGTGGCTGTCGGACCGGCTCGGACCGGCCCTGGTGCTGGTCGGCGCGCTGGGCGTGGTCACCGTGGGCGCATTCGTGCAGGCGTTCACCCCGGGGCTGATGCCGCTGGGCACGATCGCGTTCCTGTCCATGGCGGGCGCGCTGGGTGCCGGCAGCGGCGCGGTGTTCGCGCTGGTCGCCCTGCTGGCGCCGGCGAACAAGGTGGGTTCGGTGACCGGCGTAGTCGGCGCCGCCGGCGGGTTGGGTGGGTTCGTGCCGCCGCTGGTGATGGGTGCCCTGTACGGGGCCTTTGCCTCCTACGCCCTGGGGCTGGCGGCCCTCGGCGTCGTCGCGCTGGCCGCGCTGGCGTTCACCGCCACCACCGTGCGCCGCGCGGTGGTCACTCGTGACAACGCAAAGGCGACCGCATGAGTAGTCCTGGTCTGGACAGCGGGCTGACCGACGCCCTGGTGCGCACCCGCCGGTTCTTCACCCGCCGGCCCTTCACTGACACGGCGGTCTCCGAGGACCTGCGCACCCTGCACCGGATCGGGGGCCGGCAGGCGGACGAGTTCTACCGGGACCGGTGGAGCCACGACAAGGTGGTGCGCTCCACCCATGGGGTGAACTGCACGGGCTCCTGTTCGTGGAAGGTCTACGTCAAGGACGGGATCATCACCTGGGAGGCCCAGCAGACGGACTACCCGTCCGTGGGTCCCGACCGACCGGAGTACGAGCCGCGCGGCTGCCCGCGCGGCGCGGCGTTCTCCTGGTACACCTACTCGCCGACCCGGGTGCGCTACCCCTACGTGCGGGGCGTGCTGCTCCAGCTGTACCGGGAGGCCAAGGCGCGCACCGGTGATCCGGTGCTGGCCTGGGCGGAGATCACCGGGAACCCGGAGACCGCGCGCAAGTACAAGTCGGCCCGCGGCCGCGGCGGTCTGGTGCGCGCGTCCTGGGACGAGGCGACCGAACTGGTCGCGGCGGCGCACGTGCACACCATCAAGAAGTACGGCCCCGACCGGGTGGCCGGCTTCTCCCCCATTCCGGCGATGTCGATGGTGTCGCATGCGTCCGGGGCGCGGTTCGTGTCGCTGCTCGGCGGGACGATGCTGTCGTTCTACGACTGGTACGCCGACCTGCCGGTGGCCTCCCCGCAGGTGTTCGGCGACCAGACCGACGTGCCGGAGTCCGGCGACTGGTGGGACGCCGGCTACCTGATCATGTGGGGCTCGAACCTGCCGGTGACCCGCACCCCGGACGCGCACTGGATGGCCGAGGCCCGCTACCGCGGCCAGAAGGTGGTCGCCGTGGCCCCGGACTACGCCGACAACGTCAAGTTCGCCGACGAGTGGCTGGCCGCGCGGCCGGGCACCGACGGCGCGCTGGCGATGGCCATGGGCCACGTGATCCTGCGCGAGTTCTTCGTCGAGCGGCAGGTGCCGTACTTCACCGACTACGTCAAGCGCTACACCGACCTGCCGTTCCTGGTGCGGCTGGACGAGCACGGCGACTCCTACCGGCCGGGCAAGTTCCTCACCGCCGCCGACCTCGACGACACCGAGAACGCCGAGAATGCCGCGTTCAAGACCGTGCTGCTGGATACCGCGACCGGGCGGCCGGTGGTGGCCAACGGCTCGCTCGGCTTCCGGTTCGGCCCGGACGGCATGGGCCAGTGGAACCTCGACCTCGGCGCCATCGACCCGCAACTGTCGTTGCACGGCGCGGACTCGGTGCCGATCACGCTGCCCCGGTTCGACGCACCGGACGGCGCGCCCGGCGAACTGCGCCGCGGGGTGCCGGCCCGGCGGGTCGGCCCGCATCTGGTGACCACGGTGTTCGACCTGCTGCTGGCCCAGTACGGGGTGCACCGGGATGGGCTGCCCGGCGACTGGCCGGCCGGCTACGACGACGCCACCCAGCCGTACACCCCGGCCTGGCAGGAGCCGATCACCGGCGTGCCGGCCAAGGCGGCGGCGCGGATCGGCCGGGAGTTCGCCGCCAACGCCGAGGAGTCGGGCGGCCGGTCGATGATCGTCATGGGCGCGGGCACCAACCACTGGTTCCACTCCGACACCATCTACCGCGCGTTCCTGGCGCTGACCACGCTCACCGGCTGCCAGGGGGTCAACGGCGGCGGCTGGGCGCACTACGTGGGCCAGGAGAAGTGCCGGCCGGTCACCGGTTGGGCCCAACTGGCGTTCGGCCTGGACTGGGCCCGCCCGCCCCGGCAGATGATCCAGACGGCGTACTGGTACCTGCACACCGACCAGTTCCGCTACGACCGGTTCGGCGCGGACACCCTGGCCGCGGCCACCTCGGACGGCCAGCTGGCCGGCCGGACCACGGCCGATGTGATCGCCCTTTCGGCCCGGCTGGGCTGGATGCCGTCCTACCCGACCTTCAACCGCAACCCGCTGGACCTGGTCGACGACGCCGAGCGGTCCGGTCAGTCCCCAGCCGACTATGTGGTCGGCGAGCTGCGGGCCGGCCGGCTGCGGTTCGCCTGCGAGGATCCGGACGCGCCGGAGAACTTCCCCCGGGTGCTGACCGTGTGGCGGGCCAACCTGCTCGGCTCCTCGGCGAAGGGCAACGAGTACTTCCTGAAACACCTGCTGGGCGCCGACTCCTCGCTGCGGGCCACCGAGGCCCCGCCCGAGGCCCGGCCGAAGGACGTGGTGTGGCACGACGAGGCCCCGACCGGCAAGCTGGATCTGTTGCTGGCGCTGGACTTCCGGATGACCAGCACCACCATGTTCGCCGATGTCGTGCTGCCGGCGGCGACCTGGTACGAGAAGCACGACCTGAACACCACCGACATGCACCCGTTCGTGCACTCGTTCAACCCGGCCATCGCCCCGCCGTGGCAGACCCGCACCGACTGGGCCGCCTTCCAGGCCATCGCCGAGGAGTTCAGCCACCTCGCCGAGAAACATCTGGGGGTGCGCAAGGACATCGTGGCCACCCCGCTGCTGCACGACACCTCCGACGAGCTGGCCACGCCGCACGGCCGGGTCCGGGACTGGAAGGCCGGCGAGTGCGAGCCGGTACCCGGTCTGACCATGCCGGCACTGACCGTGCGGGAGCGGGACTACTCCGCGATCGCGGCCAAGATGGCCGCGCTGGGCCCGCTGGCCGACTCGCTCGGCGCGACCACCAAGGGGGTGACGTACAAGCTCGGCCGCGAGGTGGAGTACCTGCGGAACAAGAACGGCGCGGTGCGCGGCGGGCCTGCCGACGGCCGCCCGTCGCTGGCCCGGGACATCCATGCGTGCGAGGCGATCCTGGCGCTGTCCGGGACCACCAACGGGCATCTGGCCACCCAGGGCTTCCGCACCCTGGAGGCGCGCACCGGCACCGAACTGGCGGATCTGGCCGCCGAGCACGAGGGCAAGCGGATCACCTTCGCCGACACCCAGGCCGCGCCGGTGCCGGTGATCACCTCTCCGGAGTGGTCCGGCTCGGAGACCGGCGGCCGGCGCTACTCCCCGTTCACCATCAACGTCGAGCGGCTCAAACCGTGGCACACGCTGACCGGCCGGCAGCACTTCTTCCTCGACCACGACTGGATGGCCGAGCTCGGCGAGCAGCTCCCGGTGTTCCGGCCCCCGCTTTCCATGGCCGAGCTGTTCGGTGAGCCGACCGTCGGCGCACACGGCGAGCTGGGCATCACTGTGCGCTACCTGACCCCGCACTCGAAGTGGTCGATCCACTCCGAGTACCAGGACAACCTGTTCATGCTGAGCCTGTCCCGGGGCGGCCAGACGATCTGGATGTCCAAGGAGGACGCCGCGAAGATCGGCGTTGCGGACAACGACTGGATCGAGGCGGTCAACCGCAACGGCGTGGTCGTCGCCCGCGCGATCGTCTCGCACCGGATGCCGGAGGGCACCGTCTACATGCACCACGCGCAGGACCGGCTCATCGACGTCCCGCTCGCCGAGACCTCCGGCAAACGCGGCGGCATCCACAACTCGCTGACCCGCCTGCTGATCAAACCCTCGCACCTGATCGGCGGCTACGCCCAACTGTCCTTCGCGTTCAACTACCTCGGCCCCACCGGCAACCAGCGCGACGAGGTCACCATGATCCGCCGCCGCAGCCAGGAGGTGGAGTACTAAATGCCAAAGAACTGTGCGGCAGTGACCCACCCGCCACCTCGACCTCAGGGGACCGTGACGGCGGCCGACCACAATCAACCGGACCTCGGGCATGGTCATTGCCAGCGCGACTACCGCATAAAAAATCCGGGGAGGCGGTAATGCGGGTTATGGCGCAGCTGGCCATGGTGATGAACCTGGACAAGTGCATCGGGTGCCACACCTGTTCGGTGACGTGCAAGCAGGCCTGGACCAACCGGTCCGGGGTCGAGTACGTGTGGTTCAACAACGTGGAAACCCGGCCGGGACAGGGATATCCGCGCACCTACGAGGACCAGGAGCGGTGGCGGGGCGGCTGGATGCTGAACCGGCGTGGCCGGCTGGCGCTGCGCGGCGGCGGGCGGCTGCGCAAGCTGCTGACCATCTTCAGCAACCCGAAGCTGCCCAACATCAAGGACTACTACGAGCCCTGGACCTACGACTACGACACGCTGACCAACGCGCCGCTGCAGGAGCACACCCCGGTCGCCCGGCCCCGGTCGCTGATCAGCGGCGAACACACGAAGATCACCTGGTCGGCGAACTGGGACGACAACCTCGGCGGCGCCCCTGACCACGGCGACAAGGATCCGTTGCTGCGCAACATCTCCGACAAGGTCAAGTTCGAGTTCGAGCGGACCTTCATGTTCTACCTGCCGCGCATCTGCGAGCACTGCCTCAACCCGTCGTGCGCGGCGTCCTGCCCGTCCGGGGCGATCTACAAGCGCACCGAGGACGGCATCGTGCTGGTCGACCAGGACCGCTGCCGGGGCTGGCGGATGTGCGTGTCCGGCTGCCCGTACAAGAAGGTGTACTTCAACCACCGCACCGGAAAGGCGGAGAAGTGCACGTTCTGCTTCCCGCGCGTCGAGGTCGGCATCCCCACCGTGTGCGCGGAGACGTGTGTGGGACGGCTGCGCTACATCGGACTGGTGCTCTATGACGCCGACCGGGTGCTGGCGGCCGCGTCCACCCCGGACGAGCAGGACCTCTACGAGGCGCAGCGGAGCGTCCTGCTCGACCCGAACCACCCGACCGTCGTCGCCGAGGCCGAACGGGCCGGTATCCCCCGCGACTGGATCGAGGCGGCGCAGCGGTCACCGATCCACGCGCTGATCAACACCTACCGGGTCGCGCTGCCGCTGCACCCGGAGTACCGCACGATGCCCATGGTCTGGTACATCCCGCCCCTCTCACCCGTCGTCGACGTCGTCGCCGAGACCGGCGAGGACGCGGAGGACAAGGGCAACCTCTTCGCGGCGATCGACGCGCTCCGGATCCCGGTGGAGTACCTCGCCGAGCTGTTCACGGCCGGTGACGTCGTCCCGGTCGACGGGGTGCTCAAGAAGCTCGCGGCCATGCGCAGCTACATGCGCGACATCAACCTGGGCCGCGAGCCCGACGGGTCGATCCCGGCCACGGTCGGCATGACCGAGGAGCAGATGTACGACATGTACCGGCTCCTCGCGATCGCCAAGTACGACGAGCGCTACGTCATCCCGACCGCGCACGCCGAGCAGGCCCACTCCCTGGAGGAGCTGGCCACCGAGTGCTCGGTCTCCGAGTACGGCGGCGGGCAGCACGACCTCTTCGGCGAGGGCTCGGGCACGCCCACCCCCATCGCGGTCGAGAACTTCCGGATGCTCCAGGACCGACAGACCGCCGACTCTCTCGCCGGTCCCGAGAACAAGGGCGCCCGGGTCAACCTGCTGAACTGGGACGGCAAGGGCTCGCCGCCCGGCCTGTTCCCCCCGAAGGGGGACGGCTCGTGAGCCGGCAACGACCGAAGCCGACCCTCCGCCCGGCCCAGCTGACGGTCGCGTGGCAGTCGGTCTCGCTGCTCCTCGACTACCCCGACGAGGGCATGATCGAGCAGGTCGAGCTGATCCGCTCCGCCTCCCACGGCCTGCCGGCCGCCGTCGGGGACCCGATCCGGACGTTC
>NZ_DASTBH010000124.1:0-3409 GCF_035712165.1 Actinophytocola sp.
ATCTGTCCGCATGCGCGTACCGCCCCAACTGCCGGTCAACTGCCGCCTCTCCGTGCACGCCCGGTTCGGGTCGACGATTGCTACGTCCGGTACCGGAAGCGGATCCGGCCGCGGGTGAGGCCGTATGGGCTGAGCTTCTCCGTCCTCAGTGGAGCATCAGTTCCAGGTTGCTGCCCGCCCGCCGGGCGCCGACGCCCTCGAACAGCGCCAGGGCCGCCCGGTTGGATTCGTTCACCTCGGCCGATGCGGTGGGGGTTCCGGAGCGGTGCAGCGCACCCAGCACGTGCGCGAGCAGGGCCCGAGCGATGCCGCGGCGGTGCCGGTCGGCCCGGACCGCGATCAGCCCGATCCGTGGCTGCCGGGTCACCTGCACCACCCGGACCAGCCCCACGTAGCGATCGGGCTCCGCGGCCACCGCGTGCTTCGACGGGTCTACCAGGGTGGCGCCGTCCGGGCGGACCAACACCTCAGCCGGCATCGCCTGCCATCCGACGGTGGCTTCGACCTCGTCGCGGACCGCGCGGTCGAGCGCCCGCAGCCGATCCGCGTCCGCCTCGCCGACCGCCAGCATGGTCACGCCCGACGGGAGTGTCACCGAGCCGAGTCCCGTGACCCGCGGGTCGGTGGGCACCAGGTACTCCCATTCGCGGTGGCGAGTCGTGAAACCGGCTCGCTCCCAATGGGACGTCAAGTCGAGGTCGGCCTCGTCCACCACCGTGTACAGCGGTTTCGGCAGCGCCGGGAGCATGGCATCGGCGAGTTGGTCGAAGACCGCGCCGTGCCACGCGTCGATGCTGAGGAAGATCCGTCCGTCGGGCCTGGGCAAGGCTTCGCCGCGGCCGACCACGCGGTCGTCGGCCAACGCGTGCCAGTGCCGCTCCGCGACCCGCGTGATCACCGCGGTGCGTTCAGAGTTCATAGGTGTCGCCTTTCGGGATGCCTTCACGAGGCGCTCCCGGCGACACCTACATCAGTCGCCCGACCGTGACGACGAGGGGAGCACCCACCTCGATACAGCGTTCATGGGTCTCACCTCCTCGCGGAATGTCCTCGCGGAATGCCACAGTCCGGCGCACGGTAACGGCCCGAACGTCGTCCCGTCCAACCATTTCCGGCGAGGCGCCGATAGGTGGCCGGTGAGGTCAGGGCGGGGGGCGAAGGCCGGCGAGGGTGAGGGCGACCAGGCGACGGACCGCGGCCGCCGACCGGAGGCCGCCGGCCGCATCCAGCGCGTGCAGGCAGTAGCCCGCCAGCTCCTCGACTGCCATGTCCGCGCGGACCTCGCCGGCTGCCGCGGCCTCGGTCAGCAGCTGGCGGACCATGGTGCGCAACCGTTGTTGCGCCGGGGCGAGGTGCTCACCGCGGTGCAGCAACGCCGCGAGCTCACTGCCGTGCGGGTCGTGCCGGTGCCGGTGCGACCGCTGGTGCTGGATCAACGCGTAGGCCTCGAGCACCGCCGCGAGCCGCTCGCGGGGTTCCCCGGGCTGGTCGCGGATCGCGACGAGCTGCTCCAGATGCGCGTCGATCTGCCGTTCGTGCCAGGCGTGCAGGATCGTGTCCACGTCCGGGAAGTACTTGTACAGCGTGGCCCGGCCGATCCCGGTGCGCTCGGCGATCTGCGACATCGTCACCGCACGCAACCCGTGCTCGGCCACCAGCTGCGCGGCGGCGTCCAGGGTCGCGTCGATCACCGCCCGCCGGTGCGCCTCGATCGTCTCGTTCCACAACTTCGGCACCGGGTCATGGTACACACCGACATCCGTCGCGACATCGTGTCTTGTTATAGACACCATGTCTCTATAAAGTGACATAGTGTCTCGATAAAGCACTGAGAGGATGCCCTCGCATGCCTGACCCGTCCAGCGATCCGACCACCGGCACACCGCCGAGGGTGCCCCGGTGGGTAGTGGTGTCCGGCACCGTGGTGGGGGTGCTGGTACTGGTGTTCATCGTGGTGCAGCTCACCGGCCTGGGTGGGCAGCACGGACCCGGCCGGCACCTGCCGGGCGGCGGCAGCCCACCGGCCAGCGTCACCGGGCCGCCCGCGGGGGGCCATTGATGGCGATGGCGCCGCGGCTGCGCAAGCTGGTGCTCACCGCCCACATCGCCACCTCGGTGGGATGGTTCGGCGCGATCCTCGCCTACCTCGCGCTTGACCTCACGGCGGTCACCAGCGCGGATGTCGCGCTGGTGCGCGCCGCGTATCTGGCGATGGCGGTGGCGGTGTGGACGGTCATCCTCCCGCTCGCCCTGGCCTCCGTGCTCATCGCGATCCTCAACGCGCTGGGCACCACCTGGGTTCTGTTTCGGCACTACTGGGTCGTGGTCAAACTCGTGCTCACCCTGTTCGCCACCACCATTCTGTTGCTGGAGACGCGCACCGTCCGCGCCTTGGCCGAGGCAGCCGGATCGGGCGCCGATCCCCGCGAACTTCCGGGCACGCTGCCGCACTCCGTCGGCGGCCTGGTCGTGCTGCTCACCACCCTGATCCTGTCGGTCTACAAACCCCGCGGCATGACCCGCCACGGCTGGCGCACCCAACAGCGACCGCGGCCCCAGGTGGCGCCCACGGAGTAGGGGGTCAGGAATCGGCACGCGTGAAGGTCATATGCACGACCCCGGTCGGCGAGGAGCGTCGAGGAAGTGGAACGTCGTACCGCCTTCCATCTCGATCGACGGACGCGGGTGGTGGGTCAGGACGAAGACCGGGGTGTGGAACGGCGGGTTGGGACCCCACGCGCCCTTCCAGTCGGGGTCGTCCTCCCCTCCCGGGAGGCCGAACTATCCGGCACCCATGATCTCGGCGCCGACACCCGGACCCCATTCCTGGGCGAAGACGTTGTCGACACCGCGACTACCGCTGGTCTGCTGCCACGACCGGGTCGCGAACATCCACTGGTGCAGCCGGTCTCCCGCACCGGTGCCGAAGCCGTCGAGTGAGATGCAGAAGATGCCGACGACACCCCAGGAGCAAAGGGCATCGAGGCAACCGAGCTCCCCGGAGCGGGCCAGCACGTCTACGCCGCGACCCGCCAGACCCGCCGGCCACCACCGCGCTCCTCGCGGCGCTCGCCGAAGCCGCGGCAGCGGTCAGCGGCAACCCGACAACCCACAGCCAGTAGGCACCCGGGATCAGCTGCCACCCGAGGTCAACCGAGGGTCGACACCCTGACGGGTAAGTGATAGCTTACGCGTCATGGTGACGTCGACCGCCGACCCCTGGCATGCACTCGCTGATCCCACGCGGCGGCGGGTGTTCGCTCGGGTCGCCGGTGGGCCGTGCTCGGTCACCGAGATCGCGCGGGAGCTGCCGGTCAGCCGGCCGGCGGTGTCCCAGCACTTACGCGTGCTGCTGGACGCGCACCTGGTCGAGGTGCACCGGCAGGGCCGGATGCGCCTGTATGAGATG
>NZ_DASTBH010000125.1:0-12453 GCF_035712165.1 Actinophytocola sp.
TGAAGCCGAGGATCACCGCCAGGCCGTAGGACAGGTAGACCAGCTTCGACAGCAGGCTGCCCAGCAGGAAGTACAGCTGCCGCAGGCCCATCAGCGCGAACGCGTTCGCGGTGAAGACGAGGTACGGCTCCTGGGTGAGCCCGAAGATCGCGGGGATGGAGTCGAGGGCGAACAGCAGGTCCGTCGAGCCGATCGCGAACATCACGATCAGCATCGGGGTGACCATGCGCTTGCCGTCGATCTTGACGATCGAGCGCGCGCCGTGGAAGTCATCGGTGACCGGGAGGATCTTGCGCAGTCCCCGCAGCGCGAAGTTCTCCTTGAACTCGTCGTCGTGGCTGGTGCCCTGCCGCGCGAGGTTCACCGCCGTGACGATCAGCACGACCGCGAACAGGTAGAAGACCCAGCTGAACGCGTGGATGGCGGCGGCGCCGACGGCGATGAAGATGCCGCGCATGACCAACGCGATCACGATGCCGACCAGCAGCACCCGGTGCTGGTGGATCGCGGGCACCTGGAACGCCGCCATGATGATGACGAACACGAACAGGTTGTCGACCGAGAGCGAGTACTCGGTGATGTAGCCGGCGAAGAACTCACCGGCGTGCGTGCCTCCCGAGAAGTACCAGAGGCCGAGCCCGAACACGGCCGCACAGGCCACGTAGAACACCACCCAGCGGGCGGCCTCGCCGATGGTCACCTCGTGCGGCTTGCGATCGACGATGACCAGGTCGATCGCCAGGAGCAGGAGCAAGCCACCCAGCGTTGCGATCCAGACCCACGCGGGGATGTTCATTCAGTAAACCTCCGGTATGTGGGCGCGCGCCGACACCCGGAGGTCTCTTCCGCCAGCGGAAACTGCCGGCCGACGGCGCCGGGACCGTCTCCGGTCCGTGCTGACGACACCGCCGCGAAGGAGTACTCCCCTCCACTGCTTACCCAATTGTCCCTTCTCGATGCCGAGAGCACCAGACGGGGAATGGTGACACCGCGCACCCTCCCAGTTTCGAAGCGCTTGCTCGACGCCGGGTGGAGACGGCCCGACAGCACCCTCTCAGCTACTCTCAGCAAACCTCGCATACCGTCTTTCCTGTGGCCCGGATCTCCCGCCAGCGGGTTCGCTGGCTCGTGCTCGCCCTGGTCGTCGTCGTGCTCGGCTCGGCCGGTCTGGTCTGGCTGAACAGCGGCGACGCCCCCACGAGGGTGGATACCCGCGACCAGGTCATCCCAGTCGTCGACGGACCGGCCCGAACCGAACGGGTGGACCTCGACTCGACCCTGTACCTCCCGGCGCCCGACCGGCTGCCGGCGCCGGCGATCATGGTCGCGCACGGTTTCGGCGGCACCAAGCAGAGCGTGGACTCCGACGCCCGGGAGCTGGCCGGACGCGGGTTCGTGGTGCTCACCTGGTCGGCCCGCGGGTTCGGCCGCAGCACCGGCGAGATCGCGCTGAACTCCCCCGACTACGAGGTCGCCGACGCCCAGCAGCTGGTCGACTGGCTGGCCCGGCAGCCCGAGGTGGTCAAGGACGCGCCGAACGACCCGCGGGTGGGCGTCACCGGCGGCTCCTACGGCGGGGCGCTGTCGCTGCTGCTGGCGGGGCTGGACCGGCGGGTGGACACACTGGTCCCGGTGATCACCTACAACGACCTGAGCCAGGCTCTGCTGCCCAACTCGGCCACCACCGCCACGGTGCCGGCCAGTCCGGCCGCCAACGCCTTCGCCGACGACGGGGTGTTCAAGCGGTCCTGGGCCGGCATCTTCTTCTCCTCCGGCCTGGGCGGCGGCGGAGCCGACCCGACCGGCGACGCGGTCGAGGCGGGCACACAGGACGACGGCGGCAGCACCCCGGGCGGCGCGCCGCCGACGGACCCGGCGCCGGACGGCACCCGCAACCCCGCGGCCACGACCGGCACCGCCGGCATCGGACCGTGCGGCCGGTACCGGCCGGAGATCTGCCTGGCCTACGCCGAGGTCGCCACCACCGGCCGGGCCAGCCAGCGGGTCATCGACCTGCTGCGCTCGGTGTCGCCGGCCACCGTCACCAACCGGATCACCCAGCCCACCCTGCTGGTGCAGGGCGAGCAGGACACCCTGTTCGGGCTCGACCAGGCCGACGCCAACGCCCGGCAGATCAGCGCGGCGGGCGGCCCGGTGAAGGTCATCTGGTACACCGGCGGCCACGACGGCGGCCGCCCGGGCCCGGAGCTGCGCGAGCAGCTGGGCGAGTGGTTCGACTTCCACCTGCGCGGAGTCGGCGCCGATCCGGGCACCAGCTTCGAGTACGCCGTGCAGGGTGCGCTGCGCGCCCAGGGCGCGCCGTCGGTGCGCACCGTCACCGCACCCGCCTACCCCGGCCTGACCGGCGGTGACCCGGCCCAGCGGCGCGATCTGCGGATCTTCGGCCAGGAGCAGACCGTGGTCAACCCGCCGGGCGGGTATCCGGGAGCGATCAGCAACATGCCGGGGCTCGGCGCGATCATCGGCAGTTCCTCCCGGCTGGCCAACCGGGTCGCGGTGGACCTGCCGGGCCAGTCCGCCCGGTTCACCAGCCGGCCGCTCACCGCGCAGCTGCTGATCGCCGGCGCGTCCACCGTGCGCCTGCGGGTCGCGGCCAGCCCGCAGCTGCCCGCGCCACCGGGCGGCGCCGTGCTGTTCGCCAAGCTCTACGACGTCGGCCCGGACGGGGTGCGCACGCTGCCCGGCTCCGGGGTCTCCGCGGTGCGCGTCCCGGCGCTGCCGGCCGACGGCAGTCCGGTCGAGGTGACCGTGACGTTGCCCGGCATCGTCCGGCCGATCGAGGCCGACCACCGGGTCGAGCTGGTCGTCACCACCACCGACCAGGCCTACGCGACCCCCGCGCCGCCCGCGGCCTACCAGATCTCGCTGATCGACAACCCGACGCTGGCCGTCCCGCTGGTCAGCGGCTCCCGGTCCGGCACCGGGCCCCCGGTCGGTCCGCTGGTCGGGATCGGGATCGTGCTGGGCATCTGTGTGCTCGCCGCGGTGTGGGGGGCGCTGCGCCGGCGCCGGTCCATCGACGTAGACGCCGAGCTGGCCGACGTGCCGCTGGTGATCAGCAACCTGTCCAAGGCGTACCCGGGCGGCGTGGTCGCCGTCGACGACCTGTCCTTCCGGGTGGAACGCGGGCAGGTGCTCGGCCTGCTCGGGCCCAACGGCGCCGGCAAGACCACCTCCCTGCGCATGCTGATGGGGCTGGTGCATCCGACCGGCGGAACCATCCGGGTGTTCGGGCACAAGATCTACCCGGGCGCTCCGGTGCTGTCCCGGATCGGCTCGTTCGTGGAGGGACCGGGTTTCCTGCCGCACCTGTCCGGGCGGGCCAACCTGGAGCTGTACTGGGCGGCCAGCGGCCGGCCGGCCGACCAGGCGCACTTCCACGAGGCGCTGGAGATCGCCGGGCTGGGCGACGCGGTGCACCGCCGGGTGCGCACCTACAGCCAGGGCATGCGGCAGCGGCTGGCCATCGCGCAGGCCATGCTCGGACTGCCCGACCTGCTGGTGCTCGACGAGCCGACCAACGGCCTGGACCCGCCGCAGATCCACCAGATGCGCGAGGTGCTGCGCCGGTACGCCACGACCGGGCGCACCGTGCTGGTCTCCAGCCACCTGCTGGCCGAGGTCGAGCAGACCTGCGACCACGTCGTGGTGATGCACCGCGGCCGGCTGGTCGCGGCCGGCGCGGTCGAGGTGATCGTGGCCGGCGGCGGCGAGGCCACGTTCCGGGTCGGCGACCCGCAGGCCGCCGCCGAGGTGCTGCGCTCGGTGGACGGCGTGGACGACGTCACCGTGGACGGCGGGCTGGTGCACGCCAACCTGGACGGCCTGCCCCGCTCCGCCGCCATCGGCGCGCTGGTCCGGGCCGGTGTCGACATCGAGCAGGTCGGGCCGCGCCGCCGGCTGGAGGACGCGTTCCTGCAACTGGTTGGGGAGGAGCCGCAGTGAGCGAGCCGAAGAGCACCGAGTCGCTTGTGGATGATCACCAGGTGCACACCGATCCGGCGGCGATCGACGAGCTGGAGCAGGCCGCGTCGCACGAGCATCTCGCGGTGGCGGCGGACGGGTCGGTGCTGGGCTACCGGGGCGGGCGCACCCTGCGGCTGCGGGTCGAGCTCGCCCGGCAGCTGCGCAGGCGGCGCACGCAGTTGGTGTTCGGCTTCCTGGTGCTGCTGCCGTTCATCCTGTGGATCGCGTTCGAGTTCGGCACCTCGGACAACGCCCGGCGCTCGGGTGGGTTCGTCGACCTGGCCACCGCGAGCGCGCCGAACTTCGTGGTGTTCACGCTGTTCGCGTCCGGCTCGTTCCTGCTGCCGGTGATCGTGGCGCTCTACTTCGGCGACACCGTGGCCAGCGAGGCATCGTGGTCGAGCCTGAAGTACCTGCTGGCGATGCCGGTCCCCCGGCACCGGCTGATGCGGCAGAAGGCGCTGACCTCCGGGCTGCTGTCGCTGGCGGCGATCACGCTGCTGCCGGTGGTGGCGCTGCTGGTCGGGGTCATCTTCTACGGCACCGGGGAGGCGGTCAGCCCGACCGGCGACGCGATCTCCTTCGGCGACTCGATGATCGCGCTGGTGCTGACCATCTGCTACCTGGCCGTGCACCTGACCTGGATGGCCGGGCTGGCGCTGTTCCTGTCGGTGTCCACCGACGCCCCGCTCGGCGCGGTCGGCGGCACCGTGCTGGTCTCGATCCTGTCCCAGATCCTCGACCAGATCACCGCGCTGGAGGGCCTGCGCGACTACCTGCCGACGCACTACGCCTTCGCCTGGGCCGACCTGATCTCCAGCGACCCCGACTGGGAGAACATCACCAAGGGCGCCTTCTCCGCCATCGCCTTCGGCGCCTTCTTCGCGCTCCTCGCCTGGCGCCGGTTCCGCACCAAGGACATCACGAGCTGACCGGGCGCAACACAGCCGGCTCCGCCCGGCCAGTGCCGGGCGCATTCCAGGGCCGCGCTCCCTGAGGACCACGGATCGCCAGTGCTCCGCGTTCTTATGGTGAGCGGTTCGCTGGAGGTGTCATGACGTTCGAGGAGTTCGTGCGGGCGCGGCTGCCGGCGCTGTTGCGGTTCGCCACGGTGCTGACCGGCGACCGGGGGCTGGCCGAGGACGTGGTTCAGGAGGTCCTGGTCCGCGCGCACGGCCGGTGGCGGCGGTTGAGTGGGATGGCCGCGCCGGACCTGTACGTGCGGCGGATGATCGTCAACGAGTTCATCTCCTGGCGGCGCCGGTGGGGCCGGGTGGTGCCGGTCGAGACCGTCGCGCCGGTTCGGCCCGACACCCCGGACCACGCCTGGGTCCACGCCGAACGGCAGGAGCTCGCCTGGCGGCTGGCCCGGCTGCCCCGTCGCCAGCAGACCGTGTTGGTGCTGCGTTACTACGAGGATCGCACCGACGCCGAGATCGCCGAACTGCTCGGCTGCCGGCCGGCGACGGTGCGTGGCTACGCCGCCCGGGCCCTGGCCGCGTTGCGCACGGATCGACGGTCGACAGTCCTGGCAGGGGAGAAGCCATGAGGTTCACCGAACAAGACCTGCGGGACCTGCTGGTCGCCCGCGAGCAGGTGGCGGTCGAGCCCGACCGGGTGCACGCCGGAATCCGGGCGGGCGTGGTCCAGCGCCGCCAGCGGCGCACCGCGACCATCGCCGTGTCGGCGGCGTGCGCGGTGGTCGCACTCGGCGTCTCGCTCGCCTACGTCGCCGGACAACGCGAACCCGATCCCGGCGCGACCGGCGAAACCAGCAGGGTCACCGAGACGGCACCGGCCACATCCAGCCCCGCACCGCTCACCTCCCGGCCCCCGCTGGGGTTCACCTTGTCCGACAAGAACATTGCCGGCCTGGTGGTCCAGTCGATCGAGGTGGGCTCCTTCGGGCAGGCGGTGACCCTGTGGACCGCGCCCGGCCCGTCCGCGCAGGGCACCGAGTTGGACCTGTGGCTGTTCGAACCCGGCGTGTACCAACCGAACAGGGCCGGCGAAAGCCTCCAGGTGGCCGGCCGGGAGGCCTATCTCGGGACGGTGCCGTTCCCCAACGGCAACCCCGACGGCAACCCGAAGCCAGGACCGGACAACCCGGCCCTGGCCTGGCAGTACGCCGACGGCGCATGGGCGGTGCTGCAGGCCGGCTACACGCGGCAGCCCCCCTTCGACGGGTCGGCCGCCCGGGAGAAGCTGCTGGAGATCGCCGCACGGATCACCCCTGAGCAACCGCGGCACGCCCGGCTGCCCTACCGCTTCGGCTACGTCCCCGAGGGGGCGCGGGCCAGCCTCGTCGCACAGACCATGTACGGCGCGGTAACCCTGTACCTCACCACGGGCGGCAAACGGGAGCTGTTGATCCGCGCCGCCCCCGACCGGCCGGTCATCCAGAACAAACCATTGAGTCCGAACACCGACCTCAACGGTCATCCGGCCATCGTCAAACCCGGCGTCATCACCCTGTACCTCGACGCCTTCTACGTCCAGGTTTCCGGCGACCCGGCCGAATACTCCGTGGAGGAGCTGACCCGGGTCGCGGCCGGAATGACCTTCGCCACCTGGACCGACCCGACGACCTGGTTCAACGCCGCCGACGTGATCCGGTGAATCCGCCGGGGCGGCCGCGAAGCGGCCGTCCCGGCGGATACGGCGTTTGTTCGGCCGCTAGTGGGATCGGCGGCGGGTGTGGAGGTAGTCGCTGACCACGGCGGCGCCGAGGCCGTCGAGGGTGGGTGCCACGACCCGGCCGCCGCCGCGCCGGGCGATCAGGTCGACGAAGGCCGTCAGGCTGGGGTCGTCGCCGAGTCTGAACACGGTGACCGACGCGCCCAGCCCGGCCAGCGCGTCGACTTCGGCGATGGTCTTGCGCAGGGTGCTGTGCGCAGGCGGGTAGTGGAACTCGGCGGTGCCGTCCGGTTCCAGGTGCGCGGTCGGTTCGCCGTCGGTGACCACCAGGACGACCGGCGCCGCGTCGGGGTTGCGGCGCAGGTGCCGGCCGGCCAGCAGCAGGGCGTGATGCAGGTTCGTGCCCTGCTCCCACACGCCTTCCAGTCCGACCAGTTCGGCCAGGTCGACCGTGCGGGCGTGCCGGCCGAACGTGATCAGGGCCAGCGCGTCGGTGCGGAACCTGGTGGTGATCAGCTGGTGCAGCGCGAGCGCGGTGCGCTTCATCGGCACCCAGCGGCCGTCCTGCACCATCGACCACGAGGTGTCCACGCACAGCGCGACCGCCGCCCGGGCCCGCTGCTCGGTCTCGGTCACCTCGACGTCCACCACGTCGATCGAGATCTTTCCGTCCGATGTGGACGAACTGCGCAACACGGCGTTGCGCAGCGTGCGCGACACCTCCCACGGCTCGGTGTCGCCGAAGCTCCACGGCCGGCTGGCCCCGGTCGGCTCCCCCGCCGCTCCGGCGTTGGCGGTGTCCCGCTCGCCGCGCCGGGACCGCACCGCGCCGATCACGTCCTTGAGCGCGGTCTGCCCCAGCCGGCGCAACGCCTTGGGGGACAACCGCAGCGAGCCGTCCTCGGCACGTTCGAGCAGCCCGGCCGCCCGCAGCTCCCGCTCCAGTTCGGCCAGCCGGCGAGCGTCCACCCCGGCCTCGTCGCCCAACTGCCGTTGCAGGGACTCGATGTCGATGTCCTCCAGCCGGGCGCCGGGGTAGGACTGGCCGAGCTGCTCGGCCAGGGCGTCCAGCTCGGCCAGCTCCTGCATCGCCGACGCGCCCTCGCCGAGGCCGAGCGGGTCGCGGCCCCGGAACCGGGCCGAGGACGTCCAGTCCTCGCCCGGCCGCAGCGCCCGCAGGTTCGCGTCCAGGGTGGCGATCTGCTCGATCACCCGGGGGTCGCCGAACGCACCGGCCATCAGCTCGGCCAGCTCGGCCCGCTGCTCGGCCGACATCGAGTTGAGCATCCGCTGCGCCGCGGCGGCCCGGGCGGCCAGCGCGTCGATCAGCTCCTCGACGGTGCGTGGGTTCTCCGGGAAGAACTCGCCGTGCTCACGCATGAACGCCTCGAACTGCTCCCGGGTGTCCTCCCCGCGCAGGTGCGCGAGCAGCAGTTCGTTGAGGTCGGCCATCATCCGGCGGATCCGCTCGATGTCCTCCGGCCGGACGTCCTGCAGCGCCTGCTTCATCCCCTGGAACCGGGACTCCATCAGCTCCTGGCCGAGCAGGTCGCGGATCTTCTGGTAGGACTCCCGGGCCTGCTCGGAGCGCCAGTCGTAGTCGGCCAGCTCACGCACGGCCGCCGCGGTGCCCGGTGGCAGCGCGTCCAGCTGCGCCTCGCGGAACCGCGCCTCGTCATCCGGGTCGGGGAACAGCGCCGCCCGCTCGGCCTGGAGCGCCTCGTCCAGCAGCCGCCGCACCTCGGCCAGCGTGCCGTCCAGGTTGTGCCGCCGCTGGATCTCCGAGCGCCGCTGCCAGACCCGCCGGGTCAGCTCATCCAGCCCGCGCACCTCGCCGGTGCCGCGCCGCAGCAGCTCGTCCAGGGCCGAGCGGGGCGACCGGCCGTCCATGACGTCGCGCCCGATCGCCTCCAGCGCCGACCGCAGATCGACCGGCGGGGCCAGCGGATCCGGCCCGTCATGCCACGGCCCGTACCGCCACCGTCCAAATTCGACAGTCATGGCCCGTAGACCGTCAGGCCGTCGTCGGAGTCCTTCGCCAGTTTCCGGGCCAGGTACAGCGCCTCGAGGGCAAGCTCGACCGCGGCGGCGATCCGGCCGGGCGGGTCGTCGGCCGCCACGCCGCTGCGGATGGCGACGTCGTGCAGCACCGGCAGTTCCGGCAGCGCCGCCAGCACCTCGGTGGCCGGCACCCGTTCCCCGGTGGCCACCAGGTTGCCGTCCACGACGGCGCCCACCAGGGGCTTGAGATCCAGGCCGGCGAAGCGCTCGCGGGCGGTCTCGGCCACCGCACGCCGCAGCAGGTGGACCAGGTGCTCGGTCTCCCGACCCTCCTCACCGGACTCGAACTCCACCTTGCCGCGCAGCACGGCCGGCACCGCCTCCAGGTCGACCGGCCGGGCCACCGGCGGGTCCTCCCCCGTCAACGCGGACCGGCGAAGTGCGGCGGCGGCAACGGTTTCCGCGGCCGCGACGGCGAACCGGGCGGACACCCCGGAACGCTGGTCGATGGCCGTGGACTCGCGCAGGTTGCGCACGAACCGGGCCAGCACCTCCAGCAACGGGTCGCCCACCTCGGCCTGCAGATCGGCCTCCTGGCGGATCACGTCCACCTCGGCGGCCACGGTCAGCGGGTAGTGCGTGCGCACCTCGGCGCCGAACCGGTCCTTGAGCGGGGTGATGATCCGACCCCGGTTGGTGTAGTCCTCCGGGTTGGACGTGGCCACCAGCAGCACGTCCAGCGGCAGCCGCAGCGTGTAGCCGCGCACCTGGATGTCCCGCTCCTCCATCACGTTGAGCAGTGCCACCTGGATCCGCTCGGCCAGGTCCGGCAGTTCGTTGATGGCGACGATGCCGCGGTGCGCCCGTGGCACGAGTCCGAAGTGGATGGTCTCCGGGTCGCCGAGGGTGCGCCCGGCGGCCACCTTCACCGGGTCCACGTCACCGATCAGGTCCCCGACCGAGGTGTCCGGGGTCGCCAGTTTCTCGGCGTACCGCTCGGAGCGGTGCCGCCAGGCCACCGGCAGCTCGTCGCCCAACTCCTCGGCGCGCCGCCGGGACTCCGGCGTGATCGGCTCCAGCGGATGCTCACCCAGCTCGGCGCCGGCGATCACCGGCGTCCACTCGTCGAGCAACCCGACCAGCGTGCGGAGCAGCCTGGTCTTGCCCTGGCCCCGCTCGCCCAGCAGCACCACGTCGTGTCCGGCCAGCAGCGCCCGTTCCAACTGGGGCAGCACCGACTGCCCGAAGCCCACGATGCCCGGCCACGGGTCCCGCCCCGCGCGCAGCGCCGCGAGCAGGTTGTCCCGGATCTCGGTCTTCACGCCGCGCGGCAGCATCCCGGCGGCACGCAACTCCCCCGCCGTGCGCGGTAGGTCCCCTGTCTGCGTCACGCCACAACGCTACGTCTGATCGGCGGAATGGTCGACGTGGAGTAACTCCGGGTCGTCGTGCTCCGCGTGCCGGATCTCGGACCTGGCCTCGGCGAACCGCACCGACTCGAACACGTTCAGGGCAATCAGCAGCGCGGCGAGCACCCCGAGGCTGGCCAGCGCCGGCAGGCCCGCGACCAGCGGCACGATGGCCACCAGGACGCCGGCCAGCACCAACCGCTGCACCTTCAGGCCGCGGTAGCACCGCCAGGCGAACGCCACCTGGCCGAGCAGGAACATCGCCACTCCGCCGTAGGCCGCCCACAGCGGCAGGCCGTAGAGCGGGTCGGCCAGCCGGTGCCCCTTCTCGCCCGCGTACTCGAGCACCTTCTTCAGGCCCAGCGCCAGCAGCACGACGCCGACCACCATCGGCAGGTGCGTGTAGGTGAACGCCGCCCGGGCCATCGCCACCCGGTGCTGGCCGCGCGCCCGGGACAGCGCGCGCTCGGCCAGCAACGCCGCCGTGTCGAAGTAGAACCACCACAGGCTGGCCGACACGGACAGCCCGAGCGCCGCGGCGACGATGATCGGCCAGGTGATCGGCAGCTGGGCCACCCCGACGCCGATGGCCACGATCGACTCCCCCAGCGCCACGATGATGATCAGACCGTGCCGCTCGGCGAAGTGCTTGGCCGAGTTGAGCCGCCAGCCCCGCGCGCCGATCACCGCCGTGCCGCCGTAGTCGGCCGCGACCGCCGCCACCCACAGCAACGTCTGCGTCGTGCCGGACGTCTGCCCGGCGATCAGCAGCAGCACCGTGCCGCCGATCATCGTGGGGGTGAACCGCAACACCTGCCGGCGCAGCGCGCCGTCGGATCCGCTGACCATCAGGAACAGCACCACGTGCACGGTGCGCAGAACCAGGTAGCCGATCGCGAACACGGTCGGACCGGACAACCCGCCGGGTGCGTCGTCGAACGCCTCCGGGATGGTCAGCGCGATCACGAACATCGCCAGCATGGCAACGAACATCGCCAGCCGCGCGACGCCCTCGTCGGCCTTGACCACGTTGGACAGCCACGAATAGCCGACCCAGCACCACCAGACAACGGCGAGGATCAGCGCGCCGCGCAGCAACCCGCGGCCGGTGAGGTCCTCCGCCATGAACGCGGTCACCTGGGTCAGCGCGAAGACGAAGACCAGATCGAAGAACAGCTCAAGTGTTGTTGCGCTCGCACTCTCCCGAACCACCTCGACCCGGGCGCGCACCTGCCGACTCATGCGCATAGTGTCGCCTACCGTGGGCGATCGCATGGAGCTTCGCTGGGATCCGGCGCCGGCCGACTGGGTGGACGGCTTGCGGCACGCCTCGCCGGCCTACCGGTTCGCGCCGTACTTCGCCGCCGCGTTCGGCCTCGCCGCGGTGGTGCTGGTGTTCCTCGGCCAGCTCTACGCCGGACTGTTCGGCATGTTCTGCGCAGTGGTGATCGCGCTGCTGCCGCTGCTCGGGGTGTGGGTGTCGTTTCGCCGCAATCCCGTCGCCGGCACCACGATGACCGCCAACGTGGACGAGCAGTCGCTGCGCATGATGACCGTGGACGGCACCGCCTACAGCGACGTGGACTGGGCGAAGGTGTCCGGCTGGCTGGAGACCCGGCGTGGGTTCGTGCTGCGCACCGGGCCGGACCGGTCCAGCCCGTTCTATCCGGTGCCGAACCGCGCGTTCGCGCAAAGCGAGCAACGCCAACAGTTCCGAGAGCTGCTGGTCCGCCGGGTGGGGCCGGCCGAGCAGAAGTGATCTCCCCTTGAGTGCGTTCCGGGCAGGTCGCGTACCCTCGGCCACGTGTCATCTCCGAGCGCGACGTTCGTGGTGTGGTCGTCGGCCTGGTTGAGTGGGTTCGCCGCGGCCGACGACGTGTTGGATGCCTTGCAGGACTGGGCGAAGCTGCACGAGGTCGTGGCCGCGGACACGGACACCGCGACCACATTGGACATCCCGATCGCCGGCGGGCCGCCCGCGACGCCGGCGGCGCTGCTCGCCGCGCTGCGCCGGGCCGCGGCCGGGAGCGGGCGGCTGGTGCTGCCGGTCCCGGGCGACGTCCGGGGGCTCGGCCAGGCGGTGCAGTTCGCCGCCGAGGCGCTGCACGCCGGGGAGGCGGCGGTGCACGGCGCGCTGGGCATCGTGCCCGAACGGGTGGCGGACGGGGTGCTGCGCTGGACCGTCTTCGGTCTGGGGGCGCCGCCGGCGGCCCATCAGGTTCCGCTCGGCGATGCCGAGCACGAGCTCACCGGCGCGATGCGGGTGGCCGCCGGGCTGCTCACCGAGCTGGGCGTGGCCCGGCACCGCACCGGGGTGCGCGAGGAACTGCGGGACCGGATCGCCGCGGCGACCAACGTCCGCTGGCCGGAGGGCATGCCGCCGCGGGCGCTGCGGGTGCTGCAACGCGCGGTGGAGGTG
>NZ_DASTBH010000126.1:0-2640 GCF_035712165.1 Actinophytocola sp.
GACAAGGCCTCCTACCGGACCGGCGAACCGATCGAAGCCACCGTGCGGATCCGCAACGCCGGGACCGCGACCGTCGAGAACATCCAGGTGTACGACCTGTACGACCCGGACTACTTCTTCCACGACCCGGCGCAGTGGGGCGACTTCCGCGGCTACCCGGGCGTGACCCTGGCGCCGGGCGAGGAACGTGCGCAGCACCTGTCCGGACGGGCCAACCGGCCCCAGTCGGAGAAGGTGAACCTCACGGTCCGCGTGTTGCCGGGCTTCTCCGGCAGCCCGATCGACGTGCCGTTCAGCGCGCCGATCGTGCCGCGGACCGGACGGGTCAGCGGGGTGGTCTACAAAGACGCCGACCATGACCACGTCATCGATCCGGGTGAGACGGTGGCCGGCCACCCGGTCTCGCTGAGCTACGGGTTCATCTCGGAGGAGCTCCGGACGACCACCGGGTCCGACGGCCGGTTCGACTTCGGCCGGCTGCCCACCTGGGACTACTTCCTGGCCCCGTTCGAGCTCGACGGATGGACCATCCCGTCCCAGCGGTTCACCCTGGACGAGGACGGCGTGAACCTGGTGCTCCGGCTGGCAAAGCCCTATGACGGCACGCTGGCCGTGGCGATGGCGTTCACCAAGGACACCTACGCGCCGGGCGAGACCGCGCACATCACCGTGACCCTGACCAACTCGGGCTCGAAGCCGTTCGAGGACCTGGTGGCGCGCTGCAACGGCATCGGCAACGACGACTCGCTGACCGAGCACCTGCCCGGATGGGGCGAACTGGTGACCGGCCTGACCCTGGCGCCCGGCCAGACGCGGGTGATCGACGTGACGGACACCGTCCCGCAGGCCGCCTACGAGACCGGTCAGGTCGACGTGTCCTGCGTCTTCGGCCACGAGGAAGACGACGGCTTCGAGCAGGTCCGGGCCGGGGACGAAGCGGCCGTGCCGGGTGCGATCACCACCCTCGAGGGAACGGTGGAGCGGTACGAGGACGGCGGCTCCGAGTCGCAGGGTGGCGTCGCCGGGGTGCGGCTGGTGCTGGTGAACGACCAACTGCTCTGTCCGCTGCACGTCGAGACGACCACCGACGCGAACGGTCACTACGCGTTCCCGAACCTGGCCCCGGGCGGCGGGTACCAGCTGTACGTCGTGCCGCCGGCCGGTCTGCGGTTCATCAACGAGAACCCGCTGCCGGTGCAGGTCCGGGCCTGGTCGCCGCCCAGGCCGCTGCAGCTCATCGTCGTGCCCGGTACCGCGGAGCAGCCGGAGATCCCGGCACCGCCGGCCAGTTGCCCGAACCAGCCGGCGCCGGTGGCCAACCCCGCCCCGCAGGCCCGGGCGGACGGCGCGCTGGCCGACACCGGCGCGAGCGTGCTCGGGCTGGGCGGGTTCGGTCTGCTGACGGTGCTGGGCGGGGCGGCTGCCCTGTTCGGCGCCCGGCGGCGGCGTTCGGCGGCCTGACCTGGCAGCGTGATGCCGCACCGGCGCAATGCCGGTGCGGCATTTCGGTCTCAGCCGCCGAACAGCGCGGGAAGAGTGCTCTCCCAGGCGGCGCGGAGCTCGTCGAGCGGGATGGTGGCGACGCCCTCGATCTCCAGCGTGCCCCAGGTGGCCTCGACCACGCCGAGCTCGCGGAACGCCAGCGCGCGGTCGGTGCACAGCGCGGTGAAGGCCGAAAGGTTCGCGCGGGGCACGGCGACCACGACCCGGCCCGCGGACTCGCTGAACAGCTGGACGAACTGGTCGGAGCCCGCGTCGAGACTGACCCGGCAGCCGGTGTCGCCGATCAGGCAGGCCTCCACCAGGGCCTGCGCCAGGCCGCCGTCGGACAGGTCGTGGGCGGCGGAGACCAGCCCGTCCCGGGCGGCGTCGGCCAGCACACCGGCCAGCACCTGCTCGCGCGCCAGGTCGACCCGCGGCGGCAGCCCGCCGAGGTGGTCGTGCACCACGTGCGCCCACTCCGAGCCGCCGAACTCCTCGCGGGTCTCGCCGAGCAGCACCAGCACATGCCCGTTGGCGGTCATGTCCCAGCCGCTGGGGATCCGCCGGGTGACGTCGTCGATCACGCCGAGCACGCCGACTACCGGCGTGGGCAGGATCGCGGTGTCACCGGTCTGGTTGTAGAAGCTCACGTTGCCGCCGGTCACCGGGATGCCCAGCGTGGCGCAGCCGTCGGCGAGCCCGCGCACCGCCTGCTCGAACTGCCACATCACGCCCGGGTCCTCGGGCGAGCCGAAGTTCAGGCAGTTCGTCACGGCCACCGGGCGGGCCCCGCTCACCGCCACGTTGCGGTACGCCTCGGCCAGCGCGAGCTGGGTGCCGGCGTACGGGTCGAGCCGGACGTAGCGGCCGTTGCAGTCGCAGGACAGCGCGACGCCCCGGCCGGTCTCCTCGTCGATCCGGATCATCCCGGCGTCCGACGGTTGCGCCAGCACGGTTCCGCCGCGCACGTACCGGTCGTACTGCTGGGTGACCCAGCGCCGGGACGCCAGGTTGGGCGAGGCCGCCATGCGCAGCACGGTGAACCTCAGCTCGTCCGAAGTGGACGGACGGGCCAGTTCGCCCACGTCGGCCTGCAGGGCGTCCTGGTCGGCCGGTCGCTCGATCGGCCGCTCGTACACCGGGCCCTCGTGCGCCACC
>NZ_DASTBH010000127.1:0-3307 GCF_035712165.1 Actinophytocola sp.
GATCCGCCACATCACACGCGGCCACCGTCACCCGCGCACCCAACCCGGCCAACTCATCACGCAACTCCACCGCACCCTCAGCGGCCAGACCACGACGACTGGTCAACACCAGATCGCGCACCCCGTGCTCGGCCACCAGATGCCGCGCCAACAACCCACCCAGCACACCCGTCCCCCCCGTGACCAACACCGCACCACCACCAAGCGGACGCGGCCTCCGCAACACGATCTTGCCCACCTGCCGGGCCTGACTCAGACACCGAAACGCCTCCACCGCCCGGGTGATGTGCCACGTGGAGATCGGTGACAGCTCAACCGCCGCGCTGCCGAACAGGACCAGCAGTTCGTCGAACAGGTCGCCGAGCCGGTCACCGGCCGCGGTGATGAGGTCGAAGGCCTGGTACCGCACCCCGGGGTGGGCCTGCGCGACCTGTTCGGGGTCGCGGATGTCGGTCTTGCCGATCTCGACGAACCGGCCGCCATCCGACAGCAACCGCAGCGACGCCTCGAGCAGGTCGCCGGTCAGGCAGTTGAGCACCACGTCCACACCGCGACCGCCGGTCGCCGCCAGGAACCGCTGCTCGAACTCCACCGTTCGCGACGAGGCGATGTGATCATCGTCCAAACCCAACGCCCGCAACGTATCCCACTTACCGGCACTGGCCGTGCCGAACACCTCCGCACCCAGATACCGAGCCAACTGCACCGCCGCGATCCCCACCCCACCAGCAGCCGCATGCACCAGCACCCGGTCGCCCGGGCCGACCCCGGCCACTTCCTTCAGGCCGTACCAGGCGGTCAGGAACGTGACCGGCACCGAGGCCGCCTGCTCGAACGTCCACTGCTCCGGAATCCGCCGCAGCACCCGGTGATCCGCGACGGTGACCGGGCCGAACGGCTCGTACACGATGCCGAAGACGCGGTCGCCGGGGGCCAGGCCGGTGACGCCGGAGCCCACCTCCGTCACCACACCGGCGGCCTCGCCGCCGGTCGTGGTGTCGGAGAAGATGCCGAGGGCGAGCAACGGATCCCGGAAGTTGAGGCCGGCGGCCCGGACCTGGATCCGGACCTCGCCGGCCGCCAAGGGTTCGAGCACCTGCGGGTAGGCGACCAGCTCGATCCGGTCCAGGGTGCCCTTGTTCTGGGCGTCCAGCCGCCAGACCGGTTCGCCGGGCGGGGGGACCAGCACCCCGTCGGACCCGGCCCGGGTGAGCCGGGGCACCAGCACCTGCCCGGCCCGCACGGCGACCTGCGACTCGCCGGCCAGCGCCGCGACCGGCGCCGGATCGGCATCGAGGTCGAGCAGGGTGAACCGGTGCGGGTGCTCGGTCTGCGCGGTGCGGACCAGGCCCCAGACGGCGGCGTGGGCGAGATCGACGTCGTCGTCGGGGTTGGTGGCCACAGCGTCGCGGGTGGCCAGGACCAGCCGCGCGGTGCCGAACTGGTCGGCGGCCAGCCAGGTCTGGATCAGTTCCAGGACCTGCCCGGTAAGCTCGCGCACCCCGGCCGCCGTGGGCAGGGCGTGCACCACCAGGTCCGGTATGTCACCGGAACCGGCCAGTGCGGCCAGGTCCGGATAGGACGGCGCGTTCAGGCCCAGGGTGTCCGCGCCGAGCACGGCGAGGCTGCCCGGGCCGGCGGCCTCGTCTACCGCGACTGGTGTCCACTGCAGACTCAACAGTGACTGCGCCGTCACGGTGGTCGCCGGGCGGAGCACCTGCGAGCCCAGCGGCCGGACGTTCAGCCCGGTGATGGACGCCACCGGCGCCCCGGTGGTGTCGGCGAGGTGGACCGCGATGGTGTCCTCCCCGACCGGACGCAGCCGCACGCGCACCGTGGTCGCGCCGGTGGCCGTGATGGAGACCCCGGTCCAGCTGAACGGCAGCCGCACCTTCAGGTCGGCCCGGTCGGCGGCGAGCAGCGCGTGCAGCGCGGCGTCGAGCAGGGCCGGGTGCAGCGCGAACCGCCCGGCGTCCCCGGCCACGGTCTCGGGCAGGGCCGCCTCGGCGAGGATGTCGGCGCCGTGCCGCCAGACCCGCCGCAGTCCTTGGAAGGTGGGGCCGTAGCCGAATCCGGCGGCCGCCAGCTCTGCGTAGACGTCGTCCAGCGCGACCGGTTCGGCGCCGGCCGGCGGCCACTCGGCCATCTCGGTGCGCGCCGCGGGCGGCCCGGCGGGGGCGAGCGTGCCGGTGGCGTGCCGGGTCCAGGCGATCTCGGCCGGCGCGCCCTGGTCGCGGCTGTAGATGCTCACCGGTCGCCGCTCGTCGTCCTGCGCGCCGCCGACGACGACCTGCAGGTCCAGCCCACCGTTGCCGGGCAGTAACACCGGCGCCGCGAGGGTCAGTTCCTCCAGCAGGTCGCAGCCGACCCGCTCGCCGGCCTGCACGGCCAGTTCCACCAACGCCGCACCGGGCACCAGAACCGTGCCGTTGACGGCGTGATCGGCAAGCCATGCCTGGGTTCCGAGCGCGACGCGCCCGGTGAGCACCACGCCGCCGGTGTCCGGCAGGTCCAGCACCGCGCCCAGCAACGGGTGCTCGACCCGCGTCTGGCCCAGCCCGGCGGCGTCCGTCGCGCCACCGGCCAGCCAGTAGTGCTCGTGCTGGAAGGCATAGGTCGGCAGGTCCACCTGAGCGGCGCCGGCGAACATGCCGGCCCAGTCCACCGCGACGCCGTGGCACCAGGCCTGGCCGACCGAGGCGATCATCCGGTCCAATCCGCCGTCGTCGCGGCGCAGCGTGCCCACCACCGCGGCGTCCACCCCGGCCTGCTCGATCCCGTCCTGGATGCTGGTCGTCAGCACCGGATGCGGTCCCACCTCGATGAAGTGCGCGAACCCGGCACCCAGCAACTCCTGCACCGTGTCGGCGAAGCGCACCGTGGAGCGCAGGTTCTGGTACCAGTACCCGGCATCCAGTTCCGCGGTGTCCAGCGCCGCCCCGGTCACCGTGGAGTAGAACGCGGTCTGACCCTGGACCGGCGCGATTCCCTCCAGCCCGGCCAGAATCTCGGCTTGGACTCGCTCGATCTGGGCGGAGTGCGAGGCGTAGTCCACATCGATGCGCCTGGCCCGCACACCACCGGCGGCACACTCGGCCAGCAACCGGTCCAACTCCGCCACACCACCGGAAACCACCACCGTGCCCGGACCATTGACCGCCGCCACACTCACACCCTCGCCGAGCAGTTCCTCCACCCGCTCCACCGGCGCCGACACCGACACCATCCCCCCCAAACCCGACAACGCCGCAATCGCCTTACTGCGCAACGCCACCACGCGCGCACCATCAGCGACGCTCAACCCCCC
>NZ_DASTBH010000128.1:0-9880 GCF_035712165.1 Actinophytocola sp.
GCACCGCGCGCATCCGCGGCGGCAGCGTGGCCAAGGCCCGCACCAGCAGGTCGTTGGTGGCCACGACCTGCTCGGGGCCCGGCACCGAGACCGTGGTGGTCTCGGCGAGCGGAACCTCGGCCACCCGTCTGGACCGGTGCCGCCACCGGTTCGCCGCCGCGTTCGCCAGCGCCGCGCGCACGTAACCGTCGGGGTTGTCCCTGATTCGGCGCCACCTCGGGAAGACGCGTTCCAGCACGTCCTGCAACAGGTCCTCGGCCGCGGCCTGGTCCCCGCCACACAGCAGGTATGCCGTGCGGAGTAGGACCGACGAGCGCGTAGTCACGAACTCCTCGAACTCCCCGGTGGTCACAGCGCCTCCATTGCCGTGGCGGATCCACCCTGCATGACACCGGCCTGACTGGGGAGGTTGCCAAGAACCATCTAGACTCATGCGAGTACCCAGGCTTGAGGAGACCGTGTGTCCGACATGATCCTTCGGCGCCTCGCCCCGGCGAGGTGGTTCGCGCGGCTCCGCGCCGCCGGGTCCCTGGCCTGACGGACGGCGGAGCGGGCAGGGAGCGGCCGTGGACATCAGCGTGGTGGTCGGAGCGCTCCTCGGCCTGGTCGCGTTGGTGTTGTGCTATCTGGTCGTCCGCCGGCTGCGGCTGCTGCGTTCCGGTGGGGTGCACGTGGCGTTGCGCACCCGGATGGACGAGCCGGGCAAGGGTTGGCACCTGGGGGTCGGGCGCTACCACGGTGACGAGTTCGCCTGGTTCCGGGTGCTCTCGCTGCGTGCCGGTCCGGACCGGGTGATCCGGCGCACCGGCGTGGAGATCGCCGACCGGCGGGATCCGGACAGCGCCGAGGCCTACACCATGCCGGCCGGGGCGCGGGTGATCCGGTTCCGGCACCGCAAGGCCGGCGCCCAACCCGATGTCGAGATCGCCATGGGCCCGGACGCGCTGACCGGGTTCCTGTCCTGGCTGGAGTCCGCGCCGCCCGGCCGGTTGCCGTGGGCCTCCTGACAAGTTAATGGTTCACGCTATATACAGCGATATGGTTAATCCGGCACACTGTGCGCCATGACTCTGCGCCGGATCGGCTTGGTCGCGACCGTGGTCGCGCTGGCCGGATCGCTGCTCTCCTCGGCCGCCGCCTCGGCGAACACGCCGGACTGCCCCGCGCCCAACCCGGACGTGCCCGCCCGGCAGCTGCGGGCCGAGTGGATCGCCAGCGTGGTCAACATCGACTGGCCGTCCCGGCCGGGCCTGCCGGCGGCCGAGCAGCAGGCGGAACTGGTCCGCTGGCTGGACGAGGCGGTCGACCGGCGGCTCAACACGGTCATGCTGCAGGTCCGCCCGACCGCGGACGCGTTCTGGCCGTCGCCGTTCGAGCCGTGGTCGGAATGGCTCACCGGCACGCAGGGCCAGGATCCGGGCTACGACCCGTTGGCCTTCGCGGTGTCCGAGGCGCACCGGCGCAACCTCGAACTGCACGCCTGGTTCAACCCGTACCGGGTGGCTATGCACGCCGACCCGAGCCGGCTGCGCCCCGACCATCCGGCCCGCGTGCACCCCGACTGGATCCTGCCCTACGGCGGAAAGCTCTACTACAACCCGGGAATCCCGGAGGTCCGGCGGTTCGCCGAGGACGCCATCCTGGACGCGGTGCGCCGCTACGACGTGGACGCCGTGCACTTCGACGACTACTTCTACCCGTATCCCGTTGCCGGGCAGCAGTTCGAGGACGAGGCGACCTACCAGACCTACGGCGCCGGGTTCGCCACCAAGGCGGACTGGCGGCGCAACAACGTGGACCTGCTGGTCTCCGAACTGGCCGCGCGGATCACCGCGCTCAAGCCGTGGGTGAAGTTCGGCATCAGCCCGTTCGCGGTGTGGCGCAACAAGGCCACCGACCCCACGGGCTCGGACACCACGGCGGGCGTGCAGACCTACGACGACCTGGGCGCCGACACCCGCAAGTGGGTGCGCGAACAGTGGATCGACTACATCGTGCCGCAGGTGTACTGGAACATCGGGTTCCCGCCCGCCGACTACGCCAAGATCGTCGACTGGTGGTCGCGCGAGGTGACCGGGACGGACGTGCACCTCTATGTCGGGCAGGCCAACTACAAGGTCGGCGTGTCAACGCAGTCCCCGGCCTGGATGGACCCGAACGAGCTGTCCAGCCATCTGACCTTCAACCGGTCCTACCCGCAGGTGCGCGGCGACGTCTTCTTCTCCGCCAAGGACGTCCGGACGAACCGGCTGTCCCACATGGACATTCTGGCCGAGCGGCACTACACCCGGCCGGCGCTGGTTCCGGTCCTGCCGCAGCGCGGCGGCGTCGCGCCGCTGCGGCCGCTGCTGGTCGACGCCCGCCCCGGACCGGACGGGGTGACCGTGCGCTGGCTGCAGGACCGGCGGCGCAGCACCGAGTTCGCCCTCTACCGGTTCGACGGCTGGACCCTGCCCCGGTGCGGCTTCGCCGACGCCGCACACCTGGTGGCCACCGGGCGGTCCGAGGGCCTGCTGCGGACGTTCACCGACAGCACGGCCCAGCCCGGCCAGCGCTACACCTACGTGCTCACCACCCTGGACCGCCTGCACAACCAGAGCCCACCCAGCCTGCCCGCATGGCGATAGCGACGTCCTGGGCCGACCAACGGAACCTCGGATCAGGGTCACCAAAGGGGCGTCAGGTGTCGGGCCGCTGCGCAGGTGGCCTGGTCCACGCCGGTTTTGCCGGCTCATGCCTACCGCCGCGTGCTCCCGCACGGCGGGGGAGACGGTTGGCCAGCCGCCGGCCGGTACCAAGGCTGATGATCCTCGCACCGGAGTAGGTCCCCGTTGGCGGCCCGGGATGCCTGGACGGGCGGGGCCATGGTGAACGACGGGCGGACCGGGCGAGCGTGTCCGTGGCGATGAGTCAGGAGTGGGAGCAAAGTTCCCGGTGCCACGGCGAGCAGCGCGAGCCTGCATTACATCCCCGGTCGCTCCGGGACGTTGATGTGACGGGGTTGCTGAGCCGCAGCGACTGTCTATGGCCGTGGCGCGGGCGGCCCATCAGCCGGCGCCACGTTGAGTACGCTGTCGCGTCCTGCTTGAAATCCGGCGGCGTAGCCCGCCTGCCACGCCTCCTGCCGGACCTTCTCGTTCGCCCCGGCGATCTGGTCGGCCTGGTACTGGGCCGTGGCCCGGTCCTTAAAGCTGGCGGTCCACCGTCCGCGTGCCATGTGCGGCCCTTTCGTCGCAGGGTTGTCTCAGTCCTGGCATCGCCTGGCGTGAGCCTGGTGTTGCGCCGATGGGAAGGTGCCCGACAGCAGCACGCTGTCCGGACTCGTCTTCTAGTTCGTCGTCAGCAGTCGGCTTGCCGGCGCGGCCATTGGCCGGCGGGCAGCGAGTGCGTGGGCCGGTTGTACTCGCTCGTCGGGTTGGTCACCGTACGGGCAGCGGTGGCCGGGGCGGCACGGGGAGAGAGAAGACACCCGTTGGGGGTGTCCGCGCTTCGCGGACCGGTCGCTAGCCGCCTTGGCCGGGTTGCCAGAGGACGTCGCCGTCCGGGTTGGCGATCCGGGAGAGCACGAACAGCAGATCGGACAGCCGGTTGAGATACCGGGCGGCGAGCACGTTGGTGCGCTCGCCGTCCACCTCGATCAGGGCCCAGGCGCTGCGCTCGGCCCGCCGGGTCACCGTGCGGGCCACGTGCAGCAGCGCCGCGCCAGGGGTGCCGCCGGGCAGGATGAAGGAGCTGAGCTTGGCCAGCCGCTCGTTGAACTCGTCGCACCAGCCCTCCAGACGCTCCACATAGGACTCAGTGATCCGCAGCGGCGGGTACCTGGGTTCGGGCACGACCGGCGCGCACAGGTCCGCGCCCACGTCGAACAGGTCGTTCTGCACGGCGCGGAGCACGGCGCCGACCTCCTCGGCCAGCCCGCCGAGCGCGAGCGCCGCACCGATCGCCGCGTTGGCCTCGTCCACGTCGGCGTAGGCGGCCAGCCGAGGGTCGGTCTTGGCCACCCGGCTGCCGTCGCCGAGCGCGCTGGTGCCGTTGTCGCCGACCTTGGTGTAGACGCGGGTGATGTGCACGGCCATACGGCCACCCTACTTGCGCGCGGTGCCCCGGACGGCCAGCCCCAGCGACCACAGCGCCACCAGGACCAGGGCGCCCAGCGTGAGCCAGAAGCCGCCCCGGGACTCGACCAGCCGGCCGGCCACCTCGTCGGTCACCGCCAGCGTCTCGCCGCCGATCCGGGTGGACGGGCCGGCCAGCTCCTGCACCGATGCCTTCAGGTTGGACCGGGCCAGCAGTTCGGTGCCGAGCAGCACCAGCGCGGACACCGTGGCGCCACCGGCGATCACCAGCGGCCGGGAGCGCAGCGCCGGCGCCAGGCTCGCGGCCAGGCCGGCGGTGATCAGCACCAGCACGATCGTCGCCGGCACCCGCACGTCCGGCCGGGGCAGCTCGTCCGGCCGGAACGGCTCGTCGCCCTGGCTGAGCTCGCCGGAGGTGGTGACCGTCGGGCCGGCGCCGAGCGCGAGGTCGTAGCCGGTGTAGCTGGCCTCGATCGAGCCGGCGCCCTGCGGCGCGTCGCAGGACACCGCCACGAACGGGAGCAGGAAGAACAGCAGCGCCAACACGAATCCGGCCGGGCTCACCACGCGCGCCAGGATCCTCATGTGGCCGCAGGGTAGCTGGACCACCGGGGTCACCCGGCCGGACCCCCACGGGCGGAGGTGGTGGCTCCGGCGGGCAAGATGGGCGCTCGTGAGTGAGCACTTCCAGGTTCATGGCGGAGCGCGGCTGGTCGGCGAGGTCGACGTGGTCGGCGCCAAGAACAGTGTGCTCAAGCTGATGGCCGCCGCCCTGCTCGCCGAGGGCACCACCACCCTGCGCAACTGCCCGCGGATCCTCGACGTTCCCCTGATGGGCGACGTGCTGCGGAGCCTGGGCTGCGAGGTCGCCATCGAAGGTGACACGGTCCAGATCACCACGCCCGCGCAGCTCAACCACCGCGCGGACTCGGCTTCGATGGGCAAGCTGCGGGCGTCGGTCTGCGTGCTCGGCCCGCTGGTCGGCCGGTGCAAGCGCGCGGTGGTCGCGCTGCCCGGCGGGGACGCGATCGGCTCCCGCCCGCTGGACATGCACCAGAGCGGGCTGCGCCAGCTCGGCGCGCACAGCGAGATCGAGCACGGCTGCGTGGTGGCCGAGGCCGAGGGTCTGCACGGCGCGCAGATCTGGCTGGACTTCCCCAGCGTGGGCGCCACCGAGAACATCCTGATGGCCGCGGTGCTGGCCAACGGCACCACGGTGATCGACAACGCCGCGCGGGAGCCGGAGATCCTCGACCTGTGCACGATGCTGCAGCAGATGGGCGGCAAGATCGAGGGCGCCGGCACCTCGACGCTGACCGTGCACGGCGTCGACGCCCTGCAGCCCACCGAGCACCGGGTGATCGGCGACCGGATCGTGGGCGCCACCTGGGCGTTCGCCGCCGCCATGACCCGGGGCGACGTGACCGTCCGCGGGGTCGACCCGCATCACCTGGACCTGGTGCTGGAAAAGCTGCGGCTCTCCGGCGCCGAGGTGACCATCGACGACAGCCAGACCTTCCGCGTGGTGCAGCGCGACCGCCCGGCCGCGGTGGACTTCGTGACCCTGCCCTATCCCGGGTTCGCGACCGACCTGCAGCCGTTCGCGGTGGCGCTGGCGTCGGTCGCCGACGGCACCTCGATGATCACCGAGAACCTGTTCGAGGCCCGGTTCCGGTTCATCGAGGAGATGGTCCGGCTGGGCGCCGACGCCCGCACCGACGGCCACCACGCGGTGGTGCGCGGGGTCGAGCGGCTGTCCAGCGCGCCGGTCTGGGCGCCGGACATCCGGGCCGGGGTCGGGTTGGTGCTCGCCGGCCTGTGCGCGGACGGAATGACCGACGTGTGGGACGTTTTCCACATCGACCGCGGTTACCCGCTGTTCGTGGAGAACATGAACCGGCTCGGCGCGGACGTGCGCCGCATCTGACGACGTTCGGAGCATGCGTAGCGTCGGTCCCCGGGGGTAGAACAGGGGCACACGTTTCCTCGTCGAAGGAGCCGCTGTGCGCACCCGCCATCGAATCTCCACGATGCTGTCCGTAGGTCTGCTGGTCGCGGCCGGTCTGGCCACGGCGACCCCGGCGCTGGCCGACCAACCACCGGCCAAACAGCCGGTCGCCAGAGGGTTCGGCGGCGCCGTCGTCTCGGACACCGTGGAGTCGACCAGTGCCGGCCTGGCGGTGCTGCGCCGGGGCGGAACCGCGGCCGACGCCGCCGTGGCGGTGGCGGCGACCCTGGGGGTGACCGACCCGTACGTCGCCGGCATCGGCGGAGGCGGCTACTTCGTCTTCTACGACGCCCGCCGGCACCAGGTGTTCACCATCGACGGCCGGGAGACCACGCCCGCGGCCGGCGACGAGCGGATGTTCCTCGACGCCGCCGGCAACCCGCTGCCGTTCCCGACCGCGGTGACCAGCGGCCTGGGGGTGGGGGTGCCGGGCAACCTGGCCACCTGGCAGCGCGCGCTGGACCGGTGGGGCCGGTTCAGCCTGGGCGAGAACCTGCGGGGCGCCATCGACGTGGCCGAGCGCGGCTTCGTCGTCGACGCCACGTTCCGCGAGCAGACCCGGCAGAACGAGACCCGGTTCCGGCAGTTCAGCTCCACCCGCGAGCTGTTCCTGCCGGGCGGGGCGCTGCCGGTGGTCGGCTCGGTGCTGCGCAACCCGGACCTGGCCGACACCTACCGGGAGATCGCCCGGCACGGCATCCGCACGCTCTACGGCGGTTCGATCGGCCGGGACACCGTGGCCGCGCAGCGCGACCTGCCGCTCGCGCCGGACGCCACGCTGGTGCCGATCCCCGGCCGGATGGCGCTCGCCGACCTGCGCGGCTACCGCACCATCGACCGCGACCCGACACACGTCTCCTACCGCGGGCTGGACGTCTTCGGCATGGCGCCGTCGTCCAGCGGCGGCATCACGGTCGGCGAGTCGCTCAACATCATGGAGCGGTTCGACCTGGCCCGGATGGACCGGGTGGCCGCGCTGCACCGCTACCTGGAGGCGACCCGGCTCGCCTTCGCCGACCGCAACCGGTTCATCGGCGACCCGGCGTTCGTCGACGTGCCGCAGCGGGCGCTGCTGTCCGACCGGTTCGCCCGGCAGCGGGCCTGCCTGATCGACCCGGCGCACGCGCTGACCAGCCCGGTCGCCCCCGGCGACCCGAACGGCTCGCCGGCCTGCACCCCGGCGGCGGGCGCCGTGGCCGGCAACGACGGCGCGCACACCAACCACTTCGTGGTCAGCGACCGGTGGGGCAACGTGGTGTCCTACACCAACACCATCGAGCAACTCGGCGGCAGCGGGATCGTGGTACCCGGGCGCGGTTTCCTGCTCAACAACGAGCTGACCGACTTCAACTTCACGCCCACCCAGGGCAGCGCCCCCGACCCCAACCTGCCGGCCGCCGGCAAGCGGCCGCGGTCGAGCATGTCGCCGACCATCGTGCTGCGGCACGGGCGGCCGTTCCTCGCGGTCGGTTCGCCGGGCGGGGCCACGATCATCACCACCGTGGTGCAGATCCTGTTCAACCGGGTCGACCTCGGGATGTCCCTGCCCGAGGCGATCGCCGCACCGCGCGCCTCGCAGCGCAACGCCGCCACCACCCAGGCCGAGCCGGCGTTCATCGCGCTGCCCACCACACCGGGCCTGATGGCGCTCGGGCACGCGTTCGCCATCCGGGACACCTCGCCGCTGGACCCGACGATCAGGATCAGCCCGGACATCGGCGTGGCGTCGGGCCTGGAGTTCCTGCCCAACGGTGCGGTGCTGGCCGCCGGCGAGCCCACCCGCCGGGGCGGCAGCTCAGCGGGCGTGGTCTTCCCCAGGTGACGGGTAGCTGAGCAGAGCCTGGATCGCGGTGTTCTCGTCCCCCGGGAACACCAGGATCCGCATGCCGTTGCCGTCCTCGGCCGGAACGGTGGTGGCCCGCACGCCGACCTGCTGCAACCGCTCCTCGACCACCCGGGCCGCGGTCGAACTGGGCACCCGGGCGACCTCGCGCAGCAACCCGTAGTCCTTGCGGTGGGCCTTGTCGGTATCCAGACTCGACGCCCAGCGCAGCACCAGGGCCAACACCCCGATGGCCAGCAGCGGTACCAGCAACGTGTACGCGGGCACGGGCCCCATTCTCCGCCCTCGGCTGTGAGGAATGGCACCCCGGCGGACCGGGTTACTCGCCAGTACGCTAAATCGGAAGCTCTCCTGGGAGGTGTCCGATGCCGTATCCGTCCGACCGTGAGCGGGACCGGCCGTGGGTGATGCGCACGTATGCCGGACATTCCTCGGCCACCGCGTCCAACGAGCTGTACCGGCGCAACCTGGCCAAGGGGCAGACCGGCCTGTCCGTGGCGTTCGACCTGCCCACCCAGACCGGCTACGACCCCGACCACGAGCTTGCCCGGGGCGAGGTCGGCAAGGTCGGCGTGCCGGTCAGCCACCTCGGCGACATGCGGGCGCTGTTCGCCGACATCCCGCTGGCCGAGGCGAACACCTCGATGACGATCAACGCGACCGCCATGTGGCTGCTCGCGCTCTACATCACCGTCGCCCAGGAGCAGGCCGCCGAGCAGGGCAAGGACTGGCACGAGGTGGTCGCCCGGCTGTCCGGCACCACCCAGAACGACATCATCAAGGAGTACCTGTCCCGGGGCACCTACGTGTTCCCGCCCGGCCCGAGCCTGCGGCTGATCACCGACATGGTGGCCTGGACGGTGGCCAACGTGCCGCGCTGGAACCCGATCAACGTCTGCAGCTACCACCAGCAGGAGGCCGGGGCCACCCCGGTGCAGGAGGTGGCCTACGCGATGTGCACCGCGATCGCGGTGCTCGACGCGGTGCGCGACTCCGGGCAGGTGCCGCCCGAGAAGTTCGGTGAGGTGGTCGCCCGGGTGTCGTTCTTCGTCAACGCCGGCGTGCGGTTCGTCGAGGAACTGTGCAAGATGCGCGCGTTCACGCGGCTGTGGGACGAGATCACCCGAGACCGGTACGGCATCGAGGACCCGAGGCAGCGCCGGTTCCGCTACGGCGTGCAGGTGAACTCGTTGGGGCTGACCGAAGCCCAGCCGGAGAACAACGTCCAGCGGATCGTGCTGGAGATGCTCGGCGTCACCCTCTCGCGCACCGCCCGGGCCCGGGCGATCCAGCTTCCGGCCTGGAACGAGGCGCTGGGGCTGCCGCGGCCGTGGGACCAGCAGTGGTCGCTGCGGATCCAGCAGGTGCTGGCCTACGAGACGGATCTCCTGGAGTACCCGGACATCTTCGAGGGCTCGAAGGTCATGGACGGGCTCGTGGCCGAGCTCCTCTCCGGCGCCCGGGAGGAGATGGCTCGCGTGGAGGAGCAGGGCGGCGCGGTCGAGGCGGTGCCGTACATGAAGGCGGCGCTGGTCGAGTCGCACCGCGAGCGGATCGCGCGCATCGAGTCGGGCGAGCAGGTGCTCGTGGGCGTCAACCGCTACGAGGAGACCGAGCCGTCGCCGCTGACCGAGGACGGCGGGATCATGGTCGTCGACCCGGCCGTCGAGGCGGAGGCGATCGAGGCGCTGGAGGCGTGGCGCGCGTCGCGGGACTCCGCCGCGGTCGACGCCGCGCTGGCCGAGCTGGCGCGCGTGGCCGCCTCCGACGAGAACGTCATGCCGGCCACCATCGCCGCCGCCCGCGCGGGCGCGACGACCGGCGAGTGGGCAGCGACGCTCCGCGACGCGTTCGGCTCCTACCGCGCGCCGACCGGGGTCGGCGAGGCGGCCGCGCCGGCGCCGGGCGAGGAGATCGCGGCGCTGCGCGAGGACGTCGCGGCGGTCTCGGAGT
>NZ_DASTBH010000129.1:0-19696 GCF_035712165.1 Actinophytocola sp.
ACCGGCGGCGAGCGCGTCGGCGAGCAGGCCGGCGGGCACCCCGAACGCCTCGGCGGTCGCGGTGTGCACGCCGTGGCAGTAGTCGCAGGCGTTCACCCCCGACACGTAGGCGGCGATCAGCTCCCGCTCGGCGGGCGTGAACGGCGACGGTCCGCGCATCACCAGCTCGTGGTAGTCGATCACCGGCCGGGAGTGCTCGGGAAAGCGCTGGAAGACCTGCATCAGGACGGCGTCGTCAGGCAGTGACCTCAGGTACGTCATCGGGATCCTCCAGATATCTGTCCACTTCGGACTGTCGAAGCCAGCAGGCGGCCAGGTAGGCCCGGCTGGCCGGACCGAGGCCGGTGAGCCCGGCGTCGTCGATCACGGCGCAGGCGCGCACCCAGGCCGCCCGCACCGCCGCCGTGTTGCCGGGCGTGCCGGTCAGCGCCGCCCGCACCGCATGCCACCGCCGGGTACCGGCGGCGAGCGCGGTGGACAGGTCGATCCCCGTTCCGACGCCGTGCCGGAGCCGGTCCACCAGCAGCGCCACACTGGTCGGATCGTCCGCCAGCGTGGCCAACCCGAGTCCGGCCAGCAGCCGTTGTCCGTCCAGACCAAGAAGTATCACGCCGACCTCAACCGCCGCTGGGTCGTCGACCGCCGGCAGGGTGAACCGCGAGTCGAACGGCTCGGTCACGGAAGTGTTGTCAGACAAGGGACCTGGCCGTCTCACGGGGTAGCGGGCCGCCGGACAGGCGGGCGGCGATGGTCGCGGCAACCCGGGCGGTGGCCACCCGGTGGCCGTCGATGTTGCGCGCCGCCGGGCCGAGCACCATGCCGGCGGCCGCGCCGACCGCGAAAACCCGGGACGTGTTGCGGTAGGCCAGGGTGCGCTCGTCCAGATCGGGCCAGCCGTCCCGCAGACCGGCCAGCCCGGCCGGCAACAGCCCGTCGCCGGTGGACACCGTGGTGCCCAGCGCGAGGGCGAGGTGGTCGCCCTCCACCCGGTGCTCGCCGGCGAGCAGCACGCTGACCGGGCCGCGCGGTTTGCCGGTGACCGCCGTGACCGCACGGCCGCGGTGCACGGTGAGCCGCCCGTCCGCCTCCGCGTCCTCCAGCAGCGGCCGGAACTCGAACATCACCGAGGCCCGGCGCTGGCGGCGCATCAGCGTGAGCCGGTCGGTCCAGGGCACGCCGTCGAACCGGGCCCGGCCCTCGGCCCGGAAGAACGAGGAGTTCACGTCCGCGCACTGGAACCGTTCGCGCGGCTCGCGCAGCACCCAGTGCACCCGCTGGCCGCCGTCCAGCGCGTTGGCGACCAGATGCGCGGCGCTGAGCCCGGCGCCGAGCACGATCAGCGACTCGGCGTCCGGCGGCACCGGCTCGTCCCAGTAGCCGACCCCGGCCGGCCGCCGGCTGCCCGGCCACCAGGACGACGGGGCCGGGCGGCGTTCCTCGCCGAGGCACAGCACCACGTAGCGCGCGGTCAGCGCGCCGGAGTCGGTGTGCACGGCCACCGTGTCACCGCCGGGCCGCACGGCGTGCACCGCCGCCTGATGGACCCGGTCGTCGATCCGGTGGATCGCGGTGACGTGCCGGCAGAACGCCTCGAACACGTCGACCGGCACCACCGACCGGTGCCCGGCCTGGGCCATCCGGATCTCCCGGCGTTCCACCCGGTTCAGCAGCGACCAGTGCAGCCGGGCGAAGTCCAGCAGTTCGCAGTCGCGGTAGCCCTCGACCCCGGGATGGTGCTCGTAGGGCGAGCGCAACACGTTCTGCCGCAACGTGTCCACCCGGTCGAAGAAGCGCCCGCCGGCCCGCCCGGTCCGGTCGAGCAGGATCACGTCGGACACGCCCAGGTGCCACAACGCTGAGGCGACGGCGATTCCGGCGAGCCCGGCGCCGACGATCGCGACCTCGGCCCGGTCCGGCACCGCCGGGACGGTGGCCGGCGGTCCGGGCAGCACCGGCCAGTCCCGGCCTCTCGGCGAGCGCAGCAGTCGAGGATCTGGAATGAACGTGGTCACGGCGGCGCTCGCGAGCCGCGGCTATCCGATGACCGTTACGGGAACGATCAGCTCCACCACCGGCCGCTGCGGCATTCCGTCCGCGATGAGCTGTTGCAGCTTCTCGGACGACGCCTCGGCCGTCTCGGTGGCGATCGGGCTGTAGCGGGCGTGGGCGTACATGGGCCGGCGGCTGCTCGACTCGATCTCGAACACCTTGAGCACCGCCTCGCCCGGCCGCACCTCGCCCTCGTAGAAGGTGAGCCGGCGCAGGTCCGGCGTCATGAAGGTCTTGGCGAACTGGCGGGACAGGATCATCGCGTCGCCGCCGTCCACGAAGTGCGTGTCCTCGTCGGTGGTGACCTGCATGGCGACCCAGGTCTGGTCGGTCAGGTTGGTCTCTGACTTGATCACCTGCCAGCGGCCGGCCTCGGGCAGGTTGATGCAGACCGACACGTCGTGGTCGATCGCGTCGATGGCGCCGGAGACCATCAGCACCCGGCGGCGCACGTCGGCGACCGCGGCCATCTGGATGTCCCGCGCTCGTACCCTGCCCGCAACGTCCAGGCCGGGCACATCCATTGCGGACATGCAACCTCCACGTGCTCAAACGACGAATTCGGCGGCCCCCCAGCAAACCCAGACTTGCACATCGGCTACCCAAGCTCAAGGGCCTGACCGGGAGTCACGCAAGATCAAGAGCAAGATCGAGGCCGGGTGCGGTCTCCAGTGGTCCGATGTACAGAATCCCGAAACTCCCGGCGTCCTCGTAACGGAACTTCAGCACCAGGTCCTCGCGCACCAGAACGAAGTGTTCCGAGGTGTTCATCGGGTCGACCAGAATGCCGTACCGGTGGTACACCGAGCCCTCGGTCACCGCGAACAGCGCCTTGTACAGCACGTTCTTCTGGGACTGCCGGGCCTCGGCGGCCCACTCGTCGAGTTGTTCCAGCCCGCCGCTCAACCGCATCCGCTGTTCCATCGTCACCACTCCGATCTATCAGTTTCTTGACGCAACTCAATGGTAGGCGAACCGAATTGCGTCAAGCAACTAACTCCCTTCTCCTATCGTGCGCACGTTTCCTTTGCCGGCCATGCGAAAACCCGCGGGGAATGCTCAATTTCGAGCATTCCCCGCGGGTCGAGTGGGTGCGGTCAGCGCGCGGTGACGTTCACCGGCAGACCACCGCCGAGCCGCAGCGAGAGCATCGGTTCCGGGGTGACCGTGTGGCCGGGCACCAGGGACAGCCGCAGTTCCTTGGCCAGCATGGCGATGACGAACGTGGCCTCCATCAGGCCCAGGTGGTTGCCGACGCAGAACCGCGGTCCGGCGCCGAACGGGATGAAGGCGTACCGGGGCCGGCCCGCGGTGGGCCGGTCCGGGTCGAACCGGTTCGGATCGAACCGGTCCGGGTCGGTCCAGAAGTCGGGATGCCGGTGCAGCGTGAACGGGCAGATCAGCACGTCCGACCCGGCCGGCACGTGGTAACCGCCCACCTCGTCGGCGCCCACCGCCTTGCGGGTCAGGATCCACACCGGCGGGAAGAGCCGCATGACCTCGTTGAGAACCATGGCGGTGTAACGGAACCTGGGCAGGTCCGCGTAGCTCGGCTCCCGGTCGCCGAGCACCTCGACGGCCTCGGCGTGCAGCGCGTCGGCGACCTCCGGGTGCCGGTCCACCAGGTACAGCGTCCACCCGATGGTGCTCGCCGTGGTCTCGTGCCCGGCGAGCAGCAGGGTGATCAACTCGTCGCGCATCCGCCGCTCGCCGACCCGGGGGTCGGTCTCCTCGGCGGTGGAGGCGATCAGCCGGGTGAGCACGTCGTCGGCGGCCGGCCGCGGATCGGCCAGCCGGCCGGCCACCAGCCGTTCGACGATCCGGGACAGGTCGGCCCGCGCGGTACGGAAGCGCCGCTGTTTGGCGTGCGGCAGCCAGGCCGGCACCAGGCCCATCGTCTCCATGTCGAACATGGCCTGGTCCTGGACATGCTCGAAGGAGTGGCCGATCGACTCGAACGCGCCGAGATCGGTGTCCAGCAGCGTGCGGCCGAGCACGCCCAGGGTGAGCCCGGTGACCTCCTCGAGCACGTCCACCGGGGCGCCGTCCTGCGCCGTGCGCAACCGGGCCACGAGCTTGGCCGCCTCCTCGACGATGACGTCGGCCTGCGCGGCGATCCGCTTGTGCTGGAACACCGGCTGGATCGTGCGGCGTTGCTTGCGCCACAGCTCGCCCTCACTGGTGAGCAGCCCGTCGCCGAGCGCCCGCTTCGACTCGATGTAGCCGATTCCCTTGTGGTAGTTGGCCGCGTTGTCGGCCAGCACATGCTTGGCGTGGTCGGGATGGTTGAAGATGTACAGCTTCTTCGGGCCGATCACCACCCGCACGGCGTCGCCGTACTCGGCGCGCGCCTGGCTCATCAGCGCGAGGCGGTCGTTCTTCAGCTCGCGCAGCAGGCGCAGCGTCGCCCGGCGGGGCGGGCCCGGCGGAACCCGGTGCGGCTCGGTCATATGACGACGATAACTCGGCGCCACGAAAGGTAAACCGTTCGCGGCGCAAGCCGGCACTACACAAGAAGTGCGCAGATCAGGCCAACCTCAAGGCACGGCGGGAGAAGACACCGGCGCGGGCGCTGCGGCACGCTGGCAGCTACGACGGTCAATGGGGCCCCTCGTTTTCCTCGCCCGCTGCCAGTGAGGAAGCCCCCGCCACGAGCACCGCCTTGGTCCCAGGGACGGTGTGAGTGGTCAAAGGTCGCGGCCGCCGGTTGGACGCCGCCAGCGTTCCGGCGGTCGCGACCGCACCTGTCGGGAAAGGAAGACTGGCTGAGCATGTCTGACTACTACGAGATCCGGCACACGGTCGGATTCGAGGAGACGAACTTCGTCGGCAACGTCTACTACGTGAACTACCTGCGCTGGCAGGGTGTGTGCCGGGAGACGTTCCTGCGGGAGAAGGCCCCCGACGTGCTCGAGGACGTGCGCGACGATCTGAAACTGTTCACCCTCAAGGCTGAGTGCGAGTTCTACTCGGAGATCACCGCCTTCGACAAGCTGTCCATCCGGATGCGGCTCGAAGAGCTCACCCAGACCCAGATTCAGTTTCGGTTCGACTACGTGAAGCTGCACGACGAGGGCGAGACCCTGGTGGCCCGGGGGGTTCAGCGGATCGCCTGCATGCGCGGCCCGAACACGCAGACCGTGCCGGCTCGGGTGCCGGCCGCGCTGCGTAACGCGCTCGCGCCGTACGCGCTCGGCGCGTCGGTGCGGGCCGCGCTCGCCAACGCGGCCTGACCACTCTCAGCCCGGCGCATCGGCTACGTCGTTCCGGTTGCGCCGCCGGCGAAACGGCAGCACCCGCGCCACCGGTGCGGGCGCGATCCGGGCGCAGATCCGGCGGGCGGCGGCCATACTGGCCCACGCGGTGAGCTCCACCAGATCACGGTCGGCGCGCCGGCCGCGGCGAAACTCCTCGACCACGGCCAGGTCCACCGCGTGCGGGGCCAGCGCGACAAGTAGCGCGAGCCGCCCGGCCGGCCGGTCCGCATCATCCAGAGCAGACATTCTGGCGTCGGCCCAGTCCGGCCCGATTCCGGTGGGGTCACCGTCCCATTGGGACAGTTCGCGGGTCACCAGGTCGCGTACCGGTGCGGGCACCGCGCGGGCCCCGGCCGCGTCGGTGGCGGCCGCCACCCGGGCCAGCGCCGCCGCGATGCCCGGATTTCCCTGCGCCCAGGCCAGATCGGCCGGCAGCGCGGCATCCGGCAGCAGACGCAGCGACGCGCCGGGCCGGTGTGGCCGGGCGGCGGCGGTCAGCAGATGCCCGCCGAGCAACCGCAGCGCCGCCGGCCCGGCCGCGGCCGTGATCCCGGCGGGCACTGCCGAGCGGGGCAGGAACAGCGTGGCGATCCGGTTGAGATAGTGCGCGGCGAGTACCGTGCCGAGCAGCTCGGGCGCCTGGTCGGCGGCGAACGGCGTGGTGCGCCAACCGGCTCCGGCGCTGCTGCGGGCCCACTCGGAGAGCACCCGCACCGAGTGGTCGGCGGCCACCGCCGCCGCGTCGTCCGACCCGGTGGCGTCCCGCCGTTCGTTGACCGCGTCCAGCGTGGTCAGGTGCAGGTCCACGCCGAACTGGCAGGCGTTCGCGATGGACACCGACGTGGCGACCGCCTCCTTGGTCGCGCGGTCCACCCTGCCGTCGGCGATCAGCGTCTCGCGCGTCAGAATCCATGCCGCCGCAAGCAGATCCGGGATCGGGGAGTGCACGGCGAGGGCGGGGCTGAGCACGCCGTAGTCGTGTTCGGCGTCCGTGTACACGGTGGCGACCAGATCGTGAGCCTGGGCCGGCGGGACCACGGTGATGTGCCGGACCTGTAACAGCGTCTTCTGGAACGCCTTGCGAATCAGTACGCCACCCATTGCCATCCCTAAGGTTTCATGATGCTACTGACTTAGGGTACGAGCTTGGGTCGGGCATGACCATGGTTCCGACTGAGCTGCGCACGATCGCGTATCCCCCGCATGGAGCGGCCGCGAGCGGCGGGCCAGATGCCGGCGCCGCCGCGGCCGGAGTCAGGATGCGGCCTGGGCGACCGCGGGCCGGACGTCCTGCAGTGCCATCAGCACAGGCGGGTCGAGCACATGCCGGGGACGCAGCCGGACGTCGGCGAGCCGGGCGGTGATGTGCGGCTCGATGTCGATGGGTCCGCTGGATCCGACGTGCGGCGGAACGTCGATGCCGCCGGTCCGCCGCGCCGCACGGTAGGCCAGCAGGTACCACCGGCCGGGCGGGACGTCGGCCAGCGCGTACGGTCCGGGTTCGGCCAGCACGGTGTGCCGAACCGCGGGCGCCTCCAGGATCCGGCCCGGAAACAACCCGACGAAGATCGGCCCGAACGGTTGGTCCGCCGGAGTCACGATGTGTCCCCGTACGGTCGTCCTGGTCTGCGGGACCGGCGGTTCGGCCGGTTGCGCGGGGGCGGTCATCCCACCGAGTTGCCGGTAGGTCGTGGGCGAAACCCCGACACTGCTGCGGAACCGTGAGCTGAACGTGCCGACGCTGTTGTATCCCACCTGATGGCTGATGTCGGCGACGGTGAGCGAGGTCGAGACCAGCAACCGCTTGGCCTCGGCCAGCCGTACCGCCGACAGGAACCGTCCGGGGGACAGCCCGGTGACCCGCTGGAACACCCGGGTGAAGTGGAACTTGCTGAACATCGCCGAACGCGCCAGGTCGTCGACGGTGAGCCGGTCGCCGAGATTCTGTCGCATGGTGTCGACAGCCCGCTCGACGGCTCGCAGCACGACTTCGTCCATGGTTCACCTCCCATGGTGCCTACGACGCGCGCGTGTCAAAACCGTCCCAGAAACGCGTACCGGCCGGGAGTGATCGCACCATGAACCGCCAAATGAATTACACCTCGGCAATTCATGAGTTTTTCATGAAATCACTGGTCCACAGTGGATTCCTTCGACGCCGGGCGGCGGATGCCGTTGTCGACGTGCCGGATGTTCTTGTGCGGGAACCGGCTGCCGGTGTACCGCTCGGCCGGGCTGCCCGGGGTGACGTAGACCGGCTCGACCTTGTCGCGCAACGGCGCGACGACCCGGTTCCGGAACCCGTTGCGGTCGTCCAGGTAGGGCCCGATGACGTCCTCGCCCGCCGGGCAGACCGCCATGCAGTACGCGGCCTTGTAGTTGGGTTTGTAGGCCAGGCTCTGCCACCAGGACAGTGCCTCGGTGTCGGTGACCCGGGACCGGAAGTCGGCCGCGTCCGCGCTGTCGGCCACGGTCTGCAGTAGATCGGTGAAGCCGGTCATGAACTCCCGGTAGTTGTGCGTGTAGCAGGCGCCCAGGTCGAACGAGCCGTCCTTGCCGATCGCCCCGACCGGGCAGGCGGACACGCACAGCTTGCATTCCAGGCAGGGATTGTAGGAAAGCGGCGTGTCCGGTTCGCTCACCCCGGCATCGGTGAGCACCACGCCGAGCAGCACGAAGTTGCCGAACCGGGGATGGATCACGTTGCGGTGGATGCCCATCGCGCCGAGCCCGGCGGCGACCGCGACGGTCTTGAGCTGGATCACCCAGGCCTGCCGGCCGAAGTGCTCCATCTCCTGCGGGAAGGTGGCCGGCGGGTTGAGCGCCCGGTGCCCGAGGTCGCGCAGGCCGGCGGCGATGCGCCGGGCGACCCGGTCGACGTCCTCGCCGGTCTGGTGGAACTCGGTGTTGGCGATGCTGCGCGCCGGGCTGCGCACGCTGTCCGGGTTCATCCGCAGCACGAAGGCCAGGTAGGTGCGGGCGCCGGGCAGCACCCAGCCGGCCCGCTCGCGGTCGGCGGCCACCGCCGGATCGTCCACGGAAACGAAACCGGCGTCGTCAGCGCCGGACCGGTGGCACAGCGCGCGCAGCGCGGCGGCGTCCAGCACCGGCTCGGCCGGCGCCGCCGCGCGCTCGCGCACCGCCCGGACCGTCGGGTGGCCATCCAGCCTGGTGTGTTTCATCGGCTCGCTCCGCTCGCGGGTTGGAATGTCCAACCCACTGTTTCAACTGCAGAGTTGGAAATCAAGACGGACTCTGCGACCATGGTGAGGTGCCCAACGCGCGTGCCTGCTCGATCGCGAACGCCCTGACGGTGATCGGCGAGCGGTGGAGCCTGCTGGCGTTGCGTGAGGTCTTCTTCGGGGTGCACCGGTTCGACCGGATCGCCGAGAACACCGGCGCCAGCCGGGACATCCTGGCCGCCCGGCTGCGCACCCTGGTGGCCGCCGGGGTGCTCGACCGGCGCCAGTACGAGCAGCACCCGCCGCGCTACGAGTACGTGCTCACCGAGGCCGGCCAGGCGCTGCACACCGTGCTGCTCACGCTGATGGACTGGGGCGACCGGCACGTCACCGACGGCCCGCCGCCCACCGTCTGGCGGCACGGCTGCGGCGCCACGCTCGCCCCCCGGACGGTGTGCGCGGCCTGCGGCGAGCCGGTGCGCACCGAAGACATGACCCTGGTGCGGACCCGGCGGCGAGCCGACAACTAGAGCTGTCTTGACAAAATAATTTGTCGGTGAGACCGTTGCGTCATGTTGGACGTAGCGGTGATCGCCGACCCGGCCGCGGCCGAGGTCTCCCTGGACCCGGTGCGGGCGCGGCTGCTGGCCGAACTGGCCGAGCCGCTGTCGGCGACCATGCTGGCCGCGCGGGTCGGCCTGCCCCGGCAGAAGGTCAACTACCACCTGCGCACGCTGGAGAAGCACGGCCTGGTCGAGCTGGTCGAAGAGCGCCGCAAGGGCAACGCCACCGAGCGCGTGCTGCGCGCGAGCGCCGCGTCCTACCTGATCTCGCCGGCCGCGCTGGCCGCGGTGGCGCCCGACCCGCGCAGCGCGCCGGACCGGCTGTCGGCCCGGTGGCTGCTCGCCCTGGCCGCGCGGACCGTCCGCGAGGTCGGCGACCTGCTCACCGGAGCGGCCAAGGCGCGCAAGCGGGTCGCCACGTTCGCCCTCGACGCCACCGTCCGGTTCGGCACGGCGGCCGACCGGGCCGCCTTCACCGAGGAACTGACCGGTGCGGTCACCGCGCTGGTCGCCCGCTACCACGACGAGACCGCCGCGGGCGGGCGCGAGCACCGCCTGATCCTCGCGGTTCATCCGAGTGTCACCACCGAATAGGAGAAAGAGAATGCCGCACCCGTTCGAGATCCGCGAGGAGATCACCGTCGACGCCACGCCTGAGCAGGTGTGGGCCGCGATCGCGACCGGTCCCGGGGTCGACTCCTGGTTCATGGGCCACAGCCAGTTCGAACCGAGGGAGGGCGGCCGGACCACGATGGAGATGCCGGGCTGGTCCGCCGAGTCCACCATCACCGCCTGGGAGCCGGGCCGGCACCTCGCCTACCGGGGCGACGAGAACCCGGACGGCACGTTCATGGCGTTCGAGTACCTGATCGAGGCCCGCTCCGGCGGCAGTACCTCGATCCGGTTCGTCCACAGTGGAGCCCTCGGCGACGACTGGGAGGACGAGTACGACGCGCTGACTCAGGGCGACCGGATGTACCTGGAGAAGCTGGGCGTCTACGTCACCCACTTCGCCGGCCGGTCCTCCACCTACAACCTGTTCCTGCTCGGTGAGTCCGGAGTGGACGGTGACCGGCTGTGGGCCGCCTACCGCACGGCGCTCGGGCTGGCCGAGACCGTCGTGGTCGGCGACAAGGCCCAGGTCGCCGTCGAGGGCATCGCGCCGGCCGACGGCGTCGTCGAGTTCGCCCGCCTGCCGCACTGGGTCGGTGTGCGCACCGAGGACGGCTTCTACTCGTTCATGTACGCCCAGCGCACCCCGGTGATCGAGTACTCCGCGTTCGACGCCGGCGTCGACGGCGCCCGGATCGAGCAGGCCTGGAAGTCCTGGCTCGCCACCGCGCTCGTCTGATCAGCTCAGCAGGTCGCGCACCCGCACGGCGGCGGCCAGCACGTCGGGGTCGGCGGAGCGGGCGTAGACCTCGGCGGCGGTGTCGGTGAACTTGATGACGTGCTCTTCGCCCGTCGCGGCGGCCCGGTCGAGCAGTTCGGCGACCGGGTCGTCCGCCGTCGGCGGTTCGGGCAGGACCTCGCGCGGCGCCCCGGCCACCGGCGCGTAGGTGGACAGGATCGCCGCGCTCGCCGACCAGGCCGCGGTCAGGCTGGCCGGCCACAGTTCGCGGGGCAGCGCCGGCAGGGAGTGCAGCACGGCGTTGGGCGCGGTGGCGGTGTGCACCAGCAGCACCGGGCTCGCGTGGCCGTGCGTCAGGTACTTCCGGGTGGCCGCGCCGACCAGGTCGGCCAGCCGGTCCCGGGCGTCGTCCGGATCGGCCGGCGCGCGCAACGCCGCCAGCGCTTCCGGGAAGCTCCGCAGCGAACCCAACTGTCCGAACCGGGACGCCAGCCCGCCCTGCTGGCTCGGGATGCGCGGCACCGACTCCAGCGCCTCGGCGGCGTCCAACCCGCCGTACGGCCCGATGGGCCCGGGGACCGGCAGCGACCGGGCCGCCCACCAGGCCAGGCCGTGCGCCAGCTCGGTGACCGCCACGGCATCAGCCGGGCTCTCGTCGCCGGCCAGCAGGGTGCGCAGCGCGTGGCTGACCCGGATCACCCCGTGCGTCGCGCCGGCCGCGATGCCCGGCAGCAGCCGGGGCCACCAGGTGGCCAGCACCTCGCGCCAGGGCCGCTCGCGCACCTGCGTGCCGAAGTAGACCACCCAGTCGCCGATCCGGCCGAAGTCGCTCAGGGCCTGCGGCCAGGTGGCGTCGGTGATCGGTTCGCGGGCCGCCGGCAGGTCGTCGAGCCGGCGGACGTAGGCGTCCAGCCAGGCCGGCACCTCCTCGGCGTGGCCGCGCCGCACCAGCACCTCCGCCGCCATCGGGCCGTGGTTCGACAGTTCGTCGCCCCACTCCGGCCCGGTCGAGTGCAGCCGCAGATAGGCCTCGTCCAGGATCGCGTTCACCCTTGCTCACCCCCAGCAGGTCGATGCGTTCGCCACCGAGCTTAGGCGCGCGCCGGTCAGTCCGGCAGCAACGGAACCTGCATCCCGGGATCACGGCCGAGCAGCACCGCCCGGGTGATCGCGGTCGAACCGAACCGGTCGTGCACCCGGTCCAGCACGCCGTCCAGCGCCGGGTTGGACTGATCGTCGAACGGCAGCGCGAGTTGGATGGCGCCGCTGGAGTCGAGGTTGCCGACCGTGATGCCGATCAGGGTCAGGCCGCGCTCGCGGATCACCGGCATCGCCGCCGCGACCAGGTACCGCACGGTGACCAGGACGGTCTCGGTGGCCGAGGTGGTCCAGGGCAGCGTGTGCGAGCGGGTGGCCCGGGAGAAGTCGTCGAACCGTAGCCGCAGCACCACCGTCCGGCCGGTCCGCCCGGCGGTGCGCATCCGCCGGGTGACCCGGTCGACCAGCGTGCACACCACCGCGTCGATGTCGGCCGCCGACTTCGCCGACCGGCCGAGCGCGCGCTGCGAGCCGATCGAGCCGCGCCGCCTGCCGACCACCACGGGCCGGGGGTCGCGGTTGTGCGCGAGCGCGTGCAGGTGCCGGCCGGTGGCCTTGCCGAGCATGGCCATCAGGGTCTTCTCGGTCAGCCGGGCGAGATCGCCGACCGTCATGACGCCGCGGTTGGTCAGCTTGGCCGCGGTCACCTCGCCGACCCCCCAGAGCCGGTCCACCGGCAGCGGATGCAGGAACGCCAGCTCCGCGTCCGGCGCCACCACCAGCAGGCCGTCCGGCTTGGCCACCCGGCTGGCCACCTTGGCCAGGAACTTGGTCCGGGCCACCCCGACCGAGATCGGCAGGCCGACCTGCTCCCGCACGTCCCTGCGCAGCCGTTCGGCGATCTCCGCCGGTGTGCCGGCGATCTTCCGCAACCCGCCGACCTGGAGGAACGCCTCGTCGATCGAGATCCCCTCGACCAGCGGCGTGGTGTTGCGGAACACCTCGAACACGTCCTTGCTGGCCTGCGCGTAGGCGGACATGCGCGGCGGCACCACGATCGCGTTCGGGCACAGCACCCGGGCCTGCCAGCCGCCCATCGCGGTGCGCACGCCGTGCGCCTTGGCCTCGTAGCTCGCCGCCAGCACCACCCCGCCGCCGACGATCACCGGCCGGCCGCGCAGCCGCGGATCGTCGCGCTGCTCCACCGAGGCATAGAACGAGTCGAGGTCCGCGTGCAGAATCGTCGCCTCGCCCGTCACGAACATATGTTCGCATACGGCACCGACAGGGCGGTATCGTCCGAGGTCAGGCCGGTGCGTCCAGAAAGGACTCGATCATCGGCGCCAACCACGCGGCGCGGTCGGACAGGCCGATGTGGTTGGTGCCGGGCAGCACCGCGAACTGCGACCTGGGCATGGCGACGAGGTCGCCGGGCACGCCGCCGCCGAACAGCCGGAACAGCTCCACCCCGGCCTCGGGCCGGACGATGTCGGAGTCGCCGAGCACGAGCAGGACGGGCGCGGTCACCGCGGCGACCTGCTCGGCCGGCCAGCCCTCGAACGACAGGTCGAGTTGCTGGACCTTCTTCAGCAGGGCCGGCCAGTGCGCCGGGTCCGGGGCGATCTCGGCGTACTCCCGCTCGAACGGCGAGCCGGCCAGGTCGGCGGGAGTGAGCTCGCCGATCCCCTCCACCAGACCCGGGTACATGCCGTCCGGGGTGTGCGTCACCGACAGCAGCACCAGCTTGCCGACCAGGTCCGGCCGGTCGATCGCGACCTGCAGCGCCACCCCGGCGCCGAGGCTGTAGCCGAAGATGTCGGCGTCGCCGATGCCGAGATGGTCGAGCAGCGCGGCCACGTCGGCGGCGAACTGCCGGTAGCTCAGCGGGCGGTCGACGTCGGCGGTGCGGCCGTGTGCCTGCAGTTCGACGCCGATCACCTGCCGGGTGCGGGCCAGCGCCGGCAGGATCGGGCCGAACGAGGTGCCGATGCCGGACAGGGCGCCGTGCAGCAGGACCAGGGGCCGGCCGGAACCGTGGATCTCGTAGTACATCTGCAGGTCGTTGACGGGGGCGTACATGCCGGACTCCGTTCTCGATCTTCATCGGCGACACTGCCAAGCCTGACCGGCGTGCCTTACCGCGCACTTCCCGTGCCCTTAAGGTGGCCGGCATGCGGTTCGGGGTACTGGGGCCGGTCGCGGTGTGGACCGCGGCCGGGCAGACGGTCGCGATCGCCGGACTGAAGGTTCGCGCGCTGCTCGCCGACCTGCTCATACACGACGGCCGGCCGGTGTCGAGCGACCGGTTGGTGGCCGATCTCTGGGGGGACCGCCCGCCGGCCAACGCCGCGGGCGCGTTGCAGGTGCGGGTCTCCCAGCTGCGCCGGGCGCTGGACGACGCCGAACCCGGGGCGCGGGACCTGGTGGTCTCCCGGTCGCCCGGCTACCTGATCGACACCGGCCCGGACGGTCTGGACAGCACGCGGTTCGCCGCGCTGGTCGCCCGCGCGCAGGGCAGCTCCGACCCACGGGTCCGGGCCGATCTGCTGGCCGAGGCATTGCGCCTGTGGCGTGGTCCCGCGTTCGCCGATTTCGGTGATGACGAGTTCACCCAGGCGGCGATCACCCGGCTGGAGGAGCAGCGGCTGGCCGTGCTGGAGCTGTCCGCCGAGGCCCGGCTGGAGCTCGGCGAGCACAGCCTGCTGGCCGCCGAGCTGGGCGACCTGGTGGCCCGGCACCCGTTGCGGGAACGGCTGCGGGCCGTGCAGCTGCGCGCGCTGTACCGGGCCGGCCGGGCGAGCGAGGCCCTGGACAGCTACGCCGACCTGCGCCGCCGGCTGGACGAGGAGCTGGGCCTGGACCCCGGTCCCGAACTGGCCGCGGTGCACCAGGCGATCCTGGAACAGGACCCGGAACTGGCCGCCCGCCCGGTGCGCGGACCGGACCCGGCGCCGGCCATCCGGCCCGGCCCGGCCACCAACCTCCCGGCGCCGCTCACCGGTCTGGTCGGGCGCGACGACGCCGTCACCGAGCTGCGGGCGTTGCTCGGGTCGGCCCGGTTGGTCACGCTCACCGGTCCGGGTGGCGTCGGCAAGACCCGGCTGGCTGAGGAGATCGCCACCCGGCTGGTGGAGGAGTTCGCCGACGGGGTGTGGCTGGTCGAGCTGGCCCCGCTCACCGACCCGGACCCGGGTGAGGTCAGCGAGGCGATCATGGCGGTGCTCGGCATCCGGCAGCCCGCCACCCTGGCCAACGCGTTGCGGGACCGGCGGTTGCTGCTCGTGCTGGACAACTGCGAGCGGATCGTCGAGCCGGTCGCCGCGGTGGTCGCGGCGCTGCTGCGGGCCGTGCCCGGCCTGCGCGTGCTGGCCACCAGCCAGGAACCGCTGGACGTGGCCGGCGAGTCGGTGTGGCCGGTGCCGGCGCTCGCCGCGGACAACGCCGCCGAGCTGTTCCGGGCCCGGGCCGGCCTGCCGGCCACCGCCGACCCGGTCGGCGTCGCGACGCTGTGCCGCCGGCTCGACGGCCTCCCGCTGGCCCTGGAGCTGGCGGCCACCCGGGTGCGCGCGCTGGGCGTGTCCGGGGTGCTGTCCCGGCTCGACGACCGGTTCCGGGTGCTCACCAAGGGCCGCCGGGACGCCCCGGCCCGCCAGCAGACGCTGCGCGCGGTGATCGACTGGAGCTGGGACCTGCTGACCGCCCCGGAGCGGACCCTGCTGCGCCGGCTCGCGATGCACGTCGACGGTGCCACACTGGCCGCCATCGAGGCGGTGGGCGGTGCGCCCGACGCGCTCGACCTGGTGGCCCGGCTGGTCGACCGCTCGCTCGTGGTGCTCGCCGACGGGCCGCGCTACCGCTTGCTCGAGTCGGTCGGCGCCTACTGCCTGGAACGCCTCGCCGAGGCCGGCGAGCTCGACGAGGTTCGCGACCGGCACCTCGAGTACTACGCCGGGCTGGCCGAGCAGGCCCGGCTGCGCGGGGCCGAGCAGCGCGAGTGGTTGGACCGGCTGGACGCCGAGTCCGGCAACCTGCGCGCCGCGCTCGACCACGCCATCCGGCACGGCTCCGCCGGCGCCGCGCTGCGCCTGGTGAACTCCCTTGCCTGGTACTGGTTTCTGCGCGGCCGGCTCACCGAGGCGCGCCGCGCGCTGGGCGCGGTGCTGGACCTGCCGGGCGGTGCGCGGCCCGCGCGGGCGGCGGCCACCGCCTGGCACATCGGATTCTCGCTGCTGCACGGAGATGGCGGCGACTGGACGGCGCGGGCGGACGCGGCGCTTGCCCTGTTCGACGGCACCGGCAGGGACGGCGAACGCGCGCTCGCCGAATGGTTCCTGGTGCACGCCGGCGTCGACCAGGGCAGGCCGGACGTCGCCGAGCAACGGCTGGTCCGGGCGCTGTCGACCTTCCGGTCCCTCGGCGACCGCTGGGGCGTTGCCGCGGCGCTCGCCAGCCGGGCCAGGCTCGCGCACGTACGCGGCGAGCCGGCCGGCGTCGGCCGCTACGCACAGGAGAGCAGCGACCTGTTCCGCGCGCTCGGCGACCGGTGGGGCGTGCTGGCCGCCACCGAGTGGCTGGCCGGGCTCGCCGAGATGACCGGCGACTACGAGCGGGCCGGCCGGCTGCTCCGGGAAGGGTTGGAGCTGGCCGAGGAGCTCGGGCTGTGGCCGGAGGTGTGCGGCCGGCTGTCCTGGCTGGGCTGGATCGCGCTGCAGGCCGGCGACCACGCCCAGGCCCGGGAATGGTCCGGACGGGCGTTGCGCCTTGCGCACGAGCAGGACCACCCGCCCGGCAGGATTCTCGCCGGGCTGGTCCTCGGCTTCGCCGCGCGCCGGGCCGGCGAGCTCGACGTCGCCGAGACCCACCTGACCGACCTGCTCGGGCTGGCCAGGGCGCAGGACGGGCACACCGTGCACGAGCCGATGGTGCTGACCGAGCTGGGCTTCATCGCCGAGCTGCGCGGCCAACCGCACACCGCGATCGCCCTGCACACGCAGGCGTTCGAGATCGGACGCAAGCTCACCGCGGCCCGCGACGTCGTCGGCGCGCTGGAGGGGCTGGCCGGCGCGACGGCGGCGGCCGGCGGCCACCGGCTGGCCGCCGAGCTGCTCGGCGCCGCGGCGGCCGCCCGGCGTTCCGGAGACCTGCCGGCGGGTCCGGCCGAGCGCGGCGACATCGACCGGATCACCGCCACGGTGCGCGCGGAGCTCGGCGAGCACGACTTCGCCGCCGCGGTCGGCCGCGGCGGCGAAGCCGACCCCCAGATCCTGGTCAGCTCGGCTCCGCGGGACCGAAGCTGAGGATGATCACGCCGGACTTGAGCGTGGTCGCGTTGTTCAGCCGCAGCGGGATCTGCGTGCCGTCGCGGAACAGCAGCTTGTCCACCTCGACCGCGCCGGCCAGCACCGGGTAGATCCACACCTGCAGCTCGTCCAGCAGGCCGGCCTTGAGCAGTTGGTGTGCCACGCCGCCGAAACCGAACATGACGATGTCCCCGCCCGGCGCCTGCTTGATCCTGGTGACCTCCGCCTCCAGGTCATCCGGCCGGACCACCGTGGTGTTGTTCCACTCCGCCGTGTCCAGAGTGGACGAGACGACGTACTTGGGCACCGTGTTCATGTGGGTGGCGAACTCGCCCTCGGCTTCCAGCATCTCCGGCCGGGTCCAGGCGGCCGAGAACCCCTCGTAGGTCTTGCGGCCCATCAGCAGCGTGTCGAAGGTCAGGGCGCCGGCGTGCTCGTTCCACTCGTCGGTCCAGTACGGCGCGGTGAAGGCGCCGGGGTTGTCGATGACGCCGTCCAGCGACATGTCGGTCTTGGCGATCAGCTTGCGCATCGCGGGGGTCCTTTCCGGGTCCGGCCTTGTTGGTGATCAGCCTTCCAAGTCGGACTTACGGAGTTCTTCTGGCCCCCTTCCCAGCCCCGTAGGCCGTTCGGTGGCTGACCGAAGGTGATCATTCCCGTACCTTCGGTGACGCCGCCCGGGCGATTCCTCCCGTACCGGGCGTTCCCTGCGCATTTCGGAGGTATCCCATGCCGCGTACCCGACGGCGTCTACTCGGTGGCGCCGTGCTCAGCGCGATCCTGCTCAGCACGGTCACCGCCCCGGCGGCCGCCGATCCGGCCGCCGAGACCAACGCCTACCTCGTCACCCTCACCGCGACCCTGACCGACCCGCAGCGCGCCGCGCTGGCCGGGCTCGGCGCCCGGGTCGGTGGCTACCTGCCCGACCTCACCTACGTGGTGCGGATGACCGGCAGCACCAAACAGTCCGTGGAACGGCTCGGCTTCGTGCGCTCGGTGGCCGGCTACCGGGCGGCGGACAAACTCGACGCCGAGGCGCGGCTGACCGCGTTCGCCGGCACCGCCCAGTACCTGATCACGCTCCTGGACCGGGACCCGGCCGAGGCGCGCGCGGTGGCCAGGCAGATCCGCCGGCTCGGCGGCCAGCTGGACCTGGTCTCGGAGAGCGGCCGGCATCTGCTGGCGACGCTGGACCCGGCCCGGCTGGACGCGGTCGCCGCCCTGCCGGCGGTGCTCGCGGTGGGTCCGATGTCCGCGCCGCAGACCGACATGAACATCTCCCGGGAGGCCAGCGGGGCGAACTACGTGGAGAGCGTCGGCGGCTACCGGGGCCAGGGGGTGCGCGCCGAGGTGATGGACCTCGGGCTGCGCACCACGCACCAGGAGTTCCAGGCCCGGCCGGTGCTGCTGCACGGTCCGAACTCGACCAACACCAGCCACGGCACGTCCACCTATGGCGAGATCTTCGCCTCCGGGGTGAGTGCGACGCGCCGCGGCGTGCTGCCGGAGGCGCAGGGCATCTTCGCCACCAGCAGCCGGCCGGACCGCTACGCGCACACCCGGGAACTGGTCAGTCCCACCGGTCCGTACCGCGCGGTGTTCCAGAGCAACAGTTGGGGCTCCAACCTCACCACCGCCTACACGTCGATCTCGGCGGCCATGGACACCATCGTGTTCGACCTGGACATCCTGATCTGCCAGTCGCAGAGCAACGCCGGCACGCGCAGTTCGCGTCCGCAGGCGTGGGCCAAGAACGTGCTCTCGGTCGGCGGTCAGTTCCACCGCAACACGCTGAGCCGCACCGATGACGCCTGGAGCGGCGGGGCCAGCATCGGCCCGGCGGCGGACGGCCGGATCAAACCGGACCTGTCCAACTACTACGACGCCATCGACACCACGTCGTCCACCAGCAACACCTCGTACACCACCTCGTTCGGCGGCACCAGCGGCGCGACCCCGATCACCTGTGGCAACGCCGGGCTGCTGTTCCAGATGTGGGCGGACGGCGTGTTCGACGGCGGGCCGGGCAAGGCGCGGGACGTGTTCGCCAGCCGCCCGCACGCCGCCACCGCGAAGGCCCTAATGATCAACTCCGCGACGCAGTACCCGTTCACCGGGACCGCGCACGACATGACCCGCACCCACCAGGGCTGGGGCACGGTCAGCGTGCGCACGCTCTACGACCTGGCCCAGGCCGGCGGCTGGCGGCTTCCGGTCCTGGTGAACGAGACCGACCTGCTGACCACGGGCCAGACCAGGCGGTACACGGTGACCGCGAACGGCTCCCGGCCGCTCAAGGCCACCATGGTCTACACCGACCCGCCCGGCTCGCCGACCGCGGCGGTCGCCAGGGTCAACGACCTCACACTGCGGGTCACCGCGCCGAACGGAACCGTCTACTTCGGAAACAACGGCCTGAACGCCGGCGTCTGGTCCACCGCGGGCGGCACCGCCAACACGGTTGACACCGTGGAGAACGTCTTCGTCCAGACCCCGGCCGCCGGTACCTGGACCATCGACGTGCTCGGCACCCAGATCAACACCGACGGCCACGTCGAAACCGCCGCCACCGACGCCGACTTCGCCCTGGTCGTCTCCTAACGGTTGAGCGGAGGCCCCGGCGGGCCCCCAGACCGCCGGGGCCGCACTGGGACGGGAAGTCGAGCCGCGACCGGCTGTGGAGCTGAGAGCGCCCGTCAGCCCAGGCCCTGCTCGGCGCGCCACCGCTCGTACTCGGGCCGGGCCTCGTCCGACAGCGGGTAGTACAGCCGCAGGTCGCCGCCCTCGGCCAGCCGGACCCGGGAGAACTCCTCCCATTCCGCGTGCTCCTGAGCAACAGCCAGCAGGGTGGGTGCAAGCTTGATCGGCACCACGACCGCCCCGTCGTCGTCGGCGACGACGATGTCGCCCGGCTCGACGAGCGTGCCACCGCACGCCACCGGCACGTTGACGGCGG
>NZ_DASTBH010000130.1:0-15949 GCF_035712165.1 Actinophytocola sp.
ACGAGGTCACCCGGGTGGCCCGCGAGGTCGGCACCGACGGCAAGCTGGGCGGCCAGGCCCGGGTGCGCGGGGTGGGCGGCACCTGGAAGGACCTGACCGACAACGTCAACGTGATGGCCGAGAACCTCACCGGCCAGGTGCGCAGCATCGCCGCGGTGGCCAACGCGGTGGCCTCCGGCGACCTCTCCAAGAAGATCACCGTCGACGCCAAGGGCGAGGTCGCGGCGCTGGCCGACACGTTCAACGGCATGGTCGACACGCTGCGGGCCTTCGCCGACGAGGTCACCCGGGTGGCCCGCGAGGTCGGCACCGAGGGCATCCTCGGCGGCCAGGCGCACGTCCGCAACGTGGCCGGCATCTGGAAGGACCTGACCGACAACGTCAACTCGATGGCGTTCAACCTGACCAGCCAGGTGCGCAACATCGCCCAGGTGACCACCGCGGTCGCCTCCGGCGACCTGTCCAAGAAGATCGACGTGGATGCCCGGGGCGAGATCCTGGAGCTGAAGAACACCCTGAACACCATGGTGGACCAGCTCTCCGCGTTCGCCGACGAGGTCACCCGGGTGGCCCGCGAGGTCGGCACCGAGGGCAAGCTGGGCGGCCAGGCCCGGGTCCGCGGTGTGGCCGGCACCTGGCAGGACCTGACCGAGAGCGTGAACCAGCTCGCCGGCAACCTGACCACCCAGGTCCGCGCGATCGCCGCGGTGGCGACCGCGGTGACCGCAGGCGACCTGACCCGGCAGATCACCGTGGACGCCTCCGGCGAGGTCGCCGAGCTGAAGGACAACATCAACCGGATGATCGGCAACCTCAAGGAGACCACCCGGACCAACCAGGAACAGGACTGGCTCAAGACCAACCTGGCCCGGATCTCCGGGCTGATGCAGGGTCACCGCGACTTGGGCACCGTCTCGATGCTGATCCTGTCCGAGCTCGCGCCGCTGGTGAACGCCCAGCACGGGGCGTTCTTCCTGAGCCGGACCGGAGCGGACGGGCAGAGCTCGCTGGAGCAGACCGCCGCCTACGGCCGGGTCAACGCGGTTCCGCCGCGGTTCGCGCTCGGCGAGTCGCTGGTCGGGCAGGCGGCGCTGGACAAGCGGACGATCCTGATCAGCGAAGCGCCGCCGGACTACGTGAAGGTGGCATCCGGACTGGGTTCCACCCGTCCGGTCAACGTGATCGTGCTGCCGCTGATGTTCGAGGGCCAGGCGCTCGGCGTGATCGAACTGTCCACAGTGAACAAGTTCACCGCGGTGCACCAGGATCTGTTGGAACAGCTCAGGGAGCCGATCGGCATCGGCGTGAACACCATCCTGGCCAACGAGCGGACCGAGGCGCTGCTCGGCGAGTCGCAGCGGCTGGCCCAGGAGTTGCAGGCGCAGCAACAGGAACTGCAGCGGTCCAACACCGAGCTGGCCGAGAAGGCCGCGCTGCTGGCCCGGCAGAACAGCGACATCGAGGTGAAGAACTTCGAGATCGAGCAGGCCCGGCAGGAGTTGGAGGAACGGGCGCAGCAACTGGCGATCGCCTCGAAGTACAAGTCGGAGTTCATGGCGAACATGTCGCACGAGCTGCGCACCCCGTTGAACAGCGCGCTGGTGCTGGCCAAGGTGCTGGCCGAGAACGCCGAGCGCAACCTGACCGGCCGGCAGGTCGAGTACGCCAGCACGATCTACTCGGCCGGCAGCGACCTGCTCCAGCTGATCAACGACATCCTGGACCTGGCCAAGGTGGAGGCCGGCCACCTGGAGCCGCATCCGACCGACGTGTCGGTGCCGGTGCTGGTGGACTACGTCGAGGCCATGTGCCGGCCGCTGACGACGGACAAGGGCCTGAACTTCGAGGTGGCCGTGGACCCGGACATCCGCCCGGTGCTGCACACCGACGAGCAGCGGCTGCAACAGATCCTGCGCAACCTGCTGTCCAACGCGGTGAAGTTCACGCACAGCGGCACGGTTCGGCTGCACATCCGGATGGCCGGGCCGAACGAGGTGCGCACCCCGGCGCTGCGCGACGAGCCGTCGGTGTTCGCCTTCGCGGTGAGCGACACCGGGGTCGGCATCGCGGAGGACAAGCTCGAGGTGATCTTCGACGCGTTCCGGCAGGCGGACGGCACCACCAACCGGGCTTACGGCGGCACGGGTCTGGGGCTGTCGATCAGCCGGGACCTGACCCAGCTGCTGGGCGGCGAGTTGACCGTGCGCAGCGAGCCGGGCCGGGGCAGCACGTTCACGCTCTATCTCCCGGCGACCGTGCAGGTGCCGGCGGCCGGCATGCCGACGCTGCCGTTCAACGCCCAGCCGGTGGAGTTGGCGGCGCTGGCCGAGCCCCCGGCTCCGGTGCCGGCGCACCGGTTCCGCGGCGTGCAGGTGCTGATCGTGGACGACGACCCGCGCAACGTGTTCGCCCTGACGGCGGTGCTCGAGCAGCGCGGGTTCGACGTGCTCTCGGCCGACACCGGGGTGTCCGGGATCCGGGTGCTCGAGCAGCACCCGGAGATCGCGCTGGTGCTGATGGACGTGATGATGCCCGAACTGGACGGCAACGCGACCATCGCGGCGATCCGGAACATGAGCCAGCACGCCGATCTGCCGATCATCGCGGTGACCGCGAAGGCGATGCCGGAGGACCGCCAGCGCACGCTGGCGGCCGGCGCGAACGACTACGTGACCAAGCCGGTGGACTCGGAGCGACTGTTGGAGCTGATGGCGGCGCACCTGGAGGAGGACATCACGCTGCCGCTGCAGCCCAGGTAAGCCCTACGAGACGTGTAACCGGATCACGCCGGGGGCGAACTCCACCAGGTCGGACAGATGGTGGATCATCCACAGACCACGGCCGTTGGCGGCGCCGGGGGCCGGGCGGCGCCGGCCGACCAGCGGGTCGGCCAGCCGTCCGGTATCGCGCACCTGGGCCACCACGCCACCACCCGGGGCCCGCCACAGCGTCAGCGAACCGCGGCCGCCGCCGTGCCGGACCGAGTTGGCCACCGCCTCGCCCACCGCGAGCTTGAGGTCGAATGAGCGGTCCTCGGACAACCCGGCGGCCTGCCCGAACTCCAGCGCCCAGGCCCGCACGGCGATCAGGTTGGCGGGGTCGAACTCCCGGCATTCGGCGTCCGCGCCGGCCGCATCGGCGGCGTCGCAACCGGTGGCGACGATCATCGGGTCGTCGTAGGCGGGGCTCGGCTTCTCCTCGCCGTCGCGCCACAGCACCGGATGGGTGCGGGCCGCGTCGGCGATCACCTCCGGCGACAGGCCGCTGACGTCGTACGGGCACAGGATGGTGACGGGCACGTCGGCGAACGCGAGGTTGATCAGCGCTTCGTGCCGGGTCGCCTCGCGGATCTCGGCCGGGGTCCGGGAGGCCCAGATCGGTTCGCCGACCAGCCAGGCCCGTCCCGAACCGCGGCGCCCGGCGAAGTCGGTCAGTGCGGTCATGATCCGGCCGGGGTTGCGGCCGGCCTCGGCCATGTCCACCAGGTGCGCCCGGTCTCCGTCCGCACCCAGGTGGTCACGCAGCGGAGCGAGCCGGTCCGGCGGCACGGCGGCGAAGACGGGCTCACCGGCAGCCAGGCCGGCCCGTAGGAAGCCGCCCACACCATCGAGATAGTCGTCGAGACCCCGATAGAACAGCGCCGGATGTGTGAACTCGGCGCTGCCGAGGGCCTCCGTGACCCCAGCCATGCATCACCACCCCGCGTAACCATACCGCGCGGCCGAGCCGGACCGGGGCGCTCGGCCGCCCGTCACTCGGCGGAGACAGCCTCGAGCAGGTCGCCCACCTGGCCGTCCGGCAGCGTCCTCGCCACGTCGGCCTGGGCGACGATACCGACCAGCCGGTGGTCGCTGTCGAGCACCGGCACCCGCCGGATCTGGTGCTGCTTCATCGTGCGGATGACCTGCTCGACGTCGTCGTCGGCCCGCACCGTGACCAGGTCCTCGTGCGGCACCTCGCCGGCGTGCATGGCCCGCGGGTCCTTCCCGGCGGCGAGCACCTTCACCACGATGTCGCGGTCGGTCAGCATTCCCTTGATCTTGTTGTCCTCACCGCACACGGGCAGCGCGCCGACCGACTCCTCGGCCATGACGCGCGCCGCGTCCAGCACGGTTTCGCTGGTCCGCACGCACCTCGGATTGGGCGTCATGATGTCCCGAGCGGTGCTCATGGTCTCTCAACTCCCGCGTCGTTTCTCCTGTTCATGGTCGCCTGACAGGTACCCGGTGGGGTGTGCGGACAAACCCGGGATTCCTCCGGCCGAAACCGGGGTACCCGATTTTCACGAAGCCGCAGTAGGCAATGGGAGGTAACAACATGACGGCCACCGATCGGTCCGACCTGATCGATGTGATCATCGCCGACCATCGGGAGTTCGAGAAGGTGTTCACCGAGCTGGAGGCCCGCTCCGGTTCGGCGCAGCACCGGCGGGACCTGCTCGACCACGTGATCGCCGAGCTGGTGCGGCATTCGGTCGCCGAGGAGATGTTCATGTACCCGGCGGCGCGCAAGGCGCTGCCGAACGGCGACGAGGTCGTCGACCACGAGCTCGAGGAGCATCACGAGGCCGAAGAGGACATGAAGGCGCTGGAGGATCTTGAGCCGGGCGACCCGCGGTTCGACGAGATGGTGGCGAAGCTGATCAAGGACGTGCGGCACCATCTCGAGGAGGAGGAGTCCAAGCTGCTGCCGAAGATGCGGGAGCTGTGCTCGGCCGAGGAACTGCACAAGCTGGGTGAGAAGGTGGTGGCGGCCAAGAAGATCGCGCCGACCCGACCGCATCCGTCCGCCCCGTCCAAGCCGCCGGCGAACCTCATTCTCGCGCCGGGCGCGGGTCTGATCGACCGGCTGCGCGACGCGCTGAGCGGCCGCAAGGTCTAGGTCACCGGTAGGCGGCGGGCGGCGACGAGGTACGCGGTGCCCATCCAGCGGCCCGCGCCGCGGGTGGCGGTCCGTTCGGGACGGTTCCGCCACCCGCGGAACACCCGCCGGACCAGCCGGTCGAACGGCGGCGGCATCGGCGACAGGTCGAAGTAGACGACGTCGTCCGGGCGCAGTCCGACCGCGCGCATCCGACGGCACAGCCCGCGCCGGGAGAACGCCTCGATGCCGGTGACCGGAGCGCCGTGCCGTTTCCCGGCCGGGACGCCGGCCATTCTTTCCAACCGGCCGAGCAGGCGCAGTCCTGGCCAGAAAACGAACCACTCGAATATCCGGTACAGGCTACGCGGGTTGAGCATCGTTATCACGACCAGGCCACCTGGACGGGTGATTCTGGCCAACTCGTGTAAGCCGCGGTCCGCGTCGGCGTATTCCAGGACCCCGGTCGCGACGGTGGCGTCGAAACTCTCGTCGGGGATCGGGATATCTTCGATGCGGGCCACCAGGAGACGGACGTTGGGCGCCCCGGCGAGCCGCTCGGTGGCCGCCGCGACCATGGCCGGGGAGATGTCGCAGGCGGTGAACTTGAAATCGGCCGCGCGGGTGTCCAGCAGCAGCCGGACCAGCATGCCCGGCCCGCAGCCCACGTCGATGAGGTCGCCGCCCGGGCAGTCCCGCAGCGCCTCGGTCACCACGTGGAAACGGGAGTGGAAGAAGCGCGCGGTGGCTCCCCAGCCGTCGTGCGCCGCGGCGTAACCGGCAGCCGCGGCCGCGCCCTCGTACTGGACGTCGACGGCCTCGGCGCGCGTCGGGCGACCGGTTCGGCCCTGAGACTGGTTCATATCTGTCGATGACAAATCAAGCTCCCCTGTCCGAAGGGCACGACGAGGTGCCGCCCAATGGTGGGTAGCTCCGGCTGCCGGGGCCGTTACCCGAATATGGAAGCCGTCACCCACTTGCGAACCAATTCCCCCAGGCACGCGGATTTCGGACACATCACGAACCAATCTTCGGCGATATACCAATTGGCGCACGGGATGCGGCCGATTGGCCGTTGGAGCGCGCCTGGCAGGCTCATGGAATGAACTATCTGGAGCAACTGTTCTCGCTGCGCGGACGCACCGCGCTGGTCACCGGTGCGCGGACCGGCTTGGGCGCGGCGATCGCGGCCGCCCTGGCCGAGGCGGGGGCCGAGCTGGTGCTGCTGGGCCACGGTGGGGACTTCGCACCGGTCTGCGAACGGATTCAGGCGCTCGGCCGGTCGGCGACCGTGGTCGAGGTGGATCTGCTGGAACCGCGCAGCGTGGCCCCGGCCGCCCAGCGAATCCTGGCCGGGCACCGGATCGACATCCTGGTGAACAACGCCGGGATCATCCGCCGGGCGCCGGCCGCCGAGCACCCACTGGACGATTTTCGCGCCGTCTCGGCGGTGAACGTCGAGTCGCTGTTCGAGTTGACCCGCGCGGTCGCGGCGCCGATGCTGGCGCGGCGGGCCGGGAAGATCGTCAACATCGCGTCGATCCTGAGTTTCCAGGGCGGCACGATGGTGTCCGGCTACACGGCGAGCAAGCACGCGGTGCTGGGACTGACCCGGGCCTGGGCCAGCGAGTGGGCGCCGCGCAACGTTCAGGTCAACGCGATCGCGCCGGGGTACTTCGACACCGACAACACCGCGCCGCTCCGCGCCGACCCGGCCCTGTACCGGCAGACGCTGGACCGCATTCCGGCCGCCCGCTGGGGTGACCCACCGGACCTGGCCGGCGCCGCGGTGTTCCTGGCCAGCGGGGCCTCCGACTACGTCAACGGCCACACCCTGGTGGTCGACGGAGCCCTCCTCACCCGCTGAGCTCCACGTCCACAATGGACTTTCCACCGAATGCGGCGGGTAGAGTCGGGGAATGACCTGGCCGCCCGCGCCGATGGAGCCCGCCGAGGTGGCCCGGTCGCTGCGGCCGTTCGGCGAGTCGACCATGCTGCCGGCGGCCGCGTACACCTCGGCGGAGGTGCTCGGCTGGGAGCGGCGGCAACTCTTCGCCGGGACCTGGGTGTGCGCCGGCCGGGCGGAGGAGTTGCCGGCTCAGCGCGGGATCACGGTGGGCGATGTGCCGGTGCTGCTGGTGCGTAGCGGCGCGGAGGTGAAAGCGTTCGCCAACACCTGCCGGCATCGCGGGCACGAGTTGATCGGCGACGGCGAGTCGGCGGACCGGCCGGTGATCGTGTGCCCGTACCACGGCTGGGTGTACACAGTGGACGGTGCGCTGGCGGGTGCGCCGCGGTTCCGGGACGTGGTGGGGTTCGAGCCGGCGGAGCATGGGCTGGTACCGCTGCCGGCACAGGTGTGGCACGGCTGGGTGTTCGTCAACGCCACCGGCGACGCGGCGCCGTTCGCCACCCACCTCGGGGCGCTCGCCGGCCTGGTGGCGCCCTACGCGCCGGACCGGCTGCGGCTCGCCGACCGGCACGAGTACCAGGTGCGGGCCAACTGGAAGGTGATCGTCGAGAACTACCAGGAGTGCTACCACTGCCCGCACATCCACCCGGAACTGTGCGCGGTCTCGCCGCCGAACAGCGGCGACAACTACGACCTGCCCGGCGCGTGGGTGGGCGGCACCATGGACCTCCGGGACGGAATGACGACCATGTCCCTGGACGGCCGCTCCGGTGGCGTGCCGCTGCCCGGAGTCGACCAACGCCGGGTCCGCTACCTCGCGCTGTTCCCGGATCTCCTGCTGTCGCTGCACCCCGACTACGTGATGACCCACCGCCTGCGGCCGCTGACGCCGGACACCACCCAGGTCGAGTGCTCCTGGTATGTGCCCCCGGAGGTCCAGGACGCCGGCTACGCCGTGGAGTTCTGGGACCGCACCAACCGCCAGGACTGGGCCGCCTGCGAGTCCGTCCAGCGCGGCGTGTCCTCCCCGCACTTCGTGCCCGGTCCCCTGGCGCCCAACGAGGACGCCGTCTACCGGTGGGTCAGCCTGATCGCGCGCGCCTACCAGGGCACCCCACCCTGGCCGCGCTAGGCACGGGTCCAGGTGTGGCAGCCGTTGGTTTCGACGAGCTCGCCGCCGCTGACGGTGATCTGGGTCGGGCGGTCGGTCTTGCCGTAGTCGGTGACGCTCGACCGGTCGGCCTTGCGCACCGACCAGTAGCAGCCCCCGGGGTTGCTGCCGTTGGGACCGGCGGTGCGGTACTCGCCCGCGGTGATGTTGAGGCCCACGAGGTGCGTGCCGTCGCCGAACTGGGAGGCCGGGCCCGCCGGTGGCGCCGGGGCGGCCGTGATGGTGACGACGCTTTGCCTGGTGACGGTTTCGGTGACCGTCCGGGTGGTGGCCTGGGGCGAGCCCGTGGGGGCCGGGTCGCCGGCTCCGATGCCCGTGCTGACGAACGCCGCGGCCGTCGCGACCGCGAGCCCGGCGGCGACGAGCGCCGCCACGGGCCAGAACCGGCGCCAACCTAACTCCGGAGCGGACATCGACCCTCCTCGCGCGGCGTCCCTCGCAACGCCGCCCGTGAGGTTAGCCCCCGCCGGATGGCGGGTCACTAGCGGTCGGGCCAGCGGGTGGCGGCTTCGGCGACCGAGGGGTAGCCGGGGTTGTCGATGGTGATGCGGGACAGCACGCTGCGGATGAGGTGGTCGCGAAGCGCGGAGTCCGCAATGGACAGTGTGCCGGCGCGGATCTGGGCGGCCAGCAACGTGTTGAGGGTGGGGAGGTCGGCGTCGGTGTTGGTGAGCGAGCGCAGCCGGGTGAGCTCGGCTTCGGCGACGGCCGGGCCGGCGGTCAGCTCCCGCTGCACGATGCGCAGGGCGTTCGTGGCGACCTTGGCGTGGAAGGCGAGCCGGCCGTCGAGGGCGGGGCGCACCTCACGCTCCAGGAAGTCGGCCACGGCGGCGACCAGTTCGGCGGCGGTCGGGCGTTCATGCAGCATGGCGGCGTCCTTCATGACATCAGCAGCAGTAGGTCCAGTTCGGCCTCGGTGACCCGCCGGCCGATCGTCGCGCGCTCGACCGACGGCAGGTCGCCACGCAGGTGCGCGAACGCCTGCAACTGGCAGATGATTCCCCACTTGAGCGCCCCGAACACCTCCCAGAAGCGCACCCGGCTCTCGTCCACCGGTCGGCCGCCGGCGCGCTCGTAGGCGCCGTAGAAGTCCGCGCGGGACCCGAACCCGCCGACCTCCCCGGGCCCGCCGAACCGCCAGGCCCGGGTGCACAACCAGCCGATGTCCTCGGTCGGGTCGCCGAGGTGGGCCAACTCCCAGTCCAGGACCGCGACCAGCCCGTCCTCGCCCACCAGGAAGTTCCCGGTGCGGAAGTCGCCGTGCACCAGGCGAAGCGGCGCCGGGGGCGGCATCCGCTCGCGCAGCCAGCGGAAGCCCACCTCGAACGTGGGCACCGGCGCCTCGACCGAGCGGTGCAGCGCCTCCAGAAACGTCAACTGCTCCTGCGCCGGCAGTTGGGGCAGAGCCGGCAGCGCGTCCAGCGGCACCTGGTGGATCCGGGCCAGCGCGGCGGCGCAGTCCGCGGTGAGCCGGACCCGCGCGCCGGCGTAGACGCTGTCCCGCAAGAGTTTGCGCGGGATGGTCTCGCCGGGCAGCCGGCGCATCACGTAACCGGTGCCCAGCGACTCGTCGTCGGCGAAGATCGCCAGAACCGGGGCGGTGGGCACCGCCGCCCGGGCCGCCGCGCGCTGTACCAGCGGTTCCAGCCGGGGGTCGATGCCGAAGCTCATATCGCCGCGGCGCACGCCCCGGCGCAGGATCAGCGCGTGCGCGATGCCGGCGCCGTCGGTGATGTCGACCGACCAGATGTCCGCCGACGCCCCGCCGGACAGCGGCTCCAGGGCCTCGACGGTGACCGGGTCCGGTACGGCCGTCGCCAGCACTCTGGCAACCGCCTCGGGCGCACATCCCATGGGGCACAAAATAGTGCCCCACGCCACACCGGGCCGGTCAGGAGAAGTCGAAATCCCCGGTACGGGTGCGCTTGAGCTCGAAGAACCGCGGGTAGGCGGCCAGGGTGCGGGCGGCGTCGAACAGTTCGGCGGCCTGCGGTCCACGTGGGATGGACATCAGCACCGGCCCGAAGAAGGCCACCCCGTCGATGTGGATCGTGGGGGTGCCGACCTCCTCGCCGACCGGGTCCATGCCCTCGTGGTGGCTCTTGCGCAGCGCGTCGTCGTAGTCGGTGCTGGTGGCCGCGGCGGCGAGTTCGGCGGGTAGGCCGACCTCGGCCAGTGCCTCGGCGATCACCGCCGGGTAGTCGTCGTTGCCCCCGTTGTGAATGCGGGTGCCCAACGCGGTGTAGAGGTCGCGCAGCACCGCCTCGCCGTGCTGCTGCGCGGCCGCGACGCACACCCGGACCGGGCCCCAGGCGTTGTCGCAGAACGTGCGGTACCAGTCGTCGAGTTCGCGGTGCTCGTTGAGCACGGAGAGGCTCATCACGCGGAACCGCAGGTCGAGGTCGCGCTGCCGGTCGACCTCGAGCATCCACCTGGAGGTGATCCAGGCGAACGGGCAGGCGGGGTCGAAGTAGAAGTCGACCTTGGGGCGCTGGGCCATGGGTGAGCCTCCGCAGTAATCGAGTAGAGCCGCATTATGGCCGGGCCGTATGGTGCCGTCATGTGGGTTGACCGGCTGTCCGCTTAGGACCAGAGCCTGTGCCGATGATCACACGGTAATTCAACGCCGGTTCATTTGCGCCGCTGATATAGTTGCGTGCGTGCAAAGATCTTGCGTGTCGATCGACCGGCTCGTCCCGGTGCTGGTCGGCTTCTGCACTCGGCTGACCAAGATCGCCGAGGCGCGCCGGATCGTCTTCGCATCCGGCTTGGATCTGTCGTTCTCCCAGCTCTGCACCCTGTTCATCCTGGATACCAGTGATCATGAGCCGTCGTTGCACGAACTGGCCGACCAGCTTGGCCTGTCCGTCGCGGCCGCCGGCCGGGCGGTGGACGCCATGGTCCGGGAGGGCCTGCTGGCCCGCCGCGAGGACGAGCACGACCGCCGGGTGAAGCGGATCAGCCTGGCCGGACCCGGCGAGCAACTGCTGCTGCGCCTGACCGAAGCACACACCGAGGGACTGCGCGCGTTCGCCGAACGACTCACCGAACGCGAACGGCAGAGCCTGCACGACGCGCTGGCGCCGATCCTGGCCCAGCCGGAACTACAACACCCCAACACAGCAAAGGAGTCGCGATGAGTACGGGGGGACAGACGACGGTGCCGGAGGCATCGTCCGGAGCGGGGCTCGATCGCAAGCTCCTCGCAGTGGGCGCCGTGGTGGTGCTCGGTGCGATCATGTCGATCCTCGACATCACCGTGGTGAACGTCGCCATCAGCAAGCTCTCGGCGGAGTTCGAGACCTCGCTGGAGACGATCCAGTGGATCGCCACCGGCTACACGCTGGCGCTGGCCACGGTCATCCCGCTGGCCGGATGGGCGTCCAACCGGTTCGGCACCAAACGGCTCTACCTGACCGCGATCACGCTGTTCCTGGCCGGCTCGGCCATGGCCGGCATGGCCTGGTCGGTCGAGTCGCTGATCGGCTTCCGGGTGCTGCAGGGCCTCGGCGGCGGCATGATCATGCCGGCCGGCATGATCATCCTGACCCAGGCCGCCGGACCGCAGCGGATCGGCCGGGTGATGAGCGTGCTCGGCGTGCCGATGCTGCTCGGCCCGATCTTCGGACCGATCCTGGGCGGCTGGCTGGTCGACGACGTGTCCTGGCGCTGGATCTTCTTCATCAACGTGCCGGTCGGCATCCTCGCGCTGGTCGCCGGCCTGCGGATCCTGCCGAAGGACAACCCGCAGCCGACCCAGAAGCTGGACCTGCTCGGCCTGCTGCTGCTCTCCCCCGGTCTGGCCGCGCTGATCTACGGCCTGGCCCAGGTGCCCAAGGCGGGCGGCTTCAAGGGCGCCGAGGTGCTCGTCCCGGCCATCGCCGGCGCGGTCCTGATCGCCGGGTTCATCGTGCGGGCCACCCGCACCAGCCACCCGCTGATCGACCTGAAGCTGTTCCGGAACCGCACGTTCACGGTCTCGTCGATCGCCATGGTGCTCTTCGCCATCGCGTTCTTCGGCGCCATGCTGATGTTCCCGCTGTACTACCAGACGGTGCGCGGGGAGACCGCGCTGGCCGCCGGGCTGCTGCTGGCCCCGCAGGGCATCGGCGCGATGCTGACCATGCCGATCGGCGGCATCGTCGCCGACCGGTTCGGCCCGGCCCGGATCGCCCAGGCGGGCATCATCGTGATCGTGGCGGGAATGGCGGTGTTCACCCAGGTGGGCGCGGACACGTCCTACTGGCTGCTCGGCGGCGCGCTGTTCGTCATGGGGATGGGCATGGGCATGACCATGATGCCGATGATGACCGGGGCCCTGCGCACCATCACCAAGGCCGACGTGCCCGGCGCGTCCACCTCGCTGAACATCATCCAGCAGATCGGTGGCTCGATCGGCACCGCGCTCATGGCGGTGGTGCTGAGCAACGAACTGGCCGAGCGGCTGCCCACCGGGGGCGAGCGCGGCGGGCTCGGCGCGGCCCAGGCCGTGCCGCCGGAGCTGCGTGAGCAGGTCAACCCGCTGATCGCCGACGCGTTCGGGTCGACGTTCTTCTGGTCCATGGTGCTGCTCGCGGTGGCGTTCATCCCGGCGCTGTTCCTGCCGCGCGGCAAGGCTCCGGTCGACCCGGAGGCGGCCGACGAGGAGCACACCCCGATGCTGGTCGGCTGATCGCCGCACAAGCCGCCCCGTGCGACATGATCTCCCCATGAGAGCGATCGTGTACGCGCGGGGCGGTTTCGCGTCCGCGGACCTGCCGGTGCCCGAGCCCGGCCCCGGCGAGGTGCGGGTCCGGATCACGGTGTCCGGGGTGAACCCCACCGACTGGAAGGCCCGCGAGCGCGCCGCGGAACCGGACGGCCGCACCGTCCCCAACCAGGACGGCGCCGGGGTGGTGGACGCGGTGGGACCGGACACCACCCTCGCCGCCGGGACCCGGGTATGGGTGTGGGAGGCCGCCTGGCAGCGGCCGGACGGCACCGCGCAGGAGTACGTCGTGGTGCCCGAGCGGCAGGCGGTGCCGTTGCCCGACAACGCCTCCTTCGACCTCGGCGCCAGCGTCGGCATCCCGGCGATGACCGCGCACCGCTGCCTGACCGTCGCCGACGGCGGTCCGGAGCGGCTGGGGCCGGGGGCGCTGGCCGGCCGGACCGTGCTGGTCGCCGGGGGCGCCGGGGCGGTGGGCAACGCCGCCATCCAGCTGGCCCGGTGGTCCGGCGCGACCGTGCTCAGCACGGTCAGCGGCCCGGAGAAGGCCGAACTGGCCAAGGCGGCCGGCGCGCACCACGTGGTCAACTACCGCACCGGCAACCCCGTCGGGGAGATCGAGACGCTCGCCCCGTCCGGCGTGGACATCGTCGTGGAGGTCTCCCCCGCCACCAACGCGGCCCTCGACGCCGCGGTGACCGGTCCGAACGCGACGGTCGCGGTGTATGCCACCGACGGTGGCGACAACCTCGGGCTGCCGGTGTTTCCGTTGATGCTGCACAACATCCGCTACCAGTTCGTGCTGGTGTACACGGTGCCCGAGGCGGCCAAACAGGACGCCGTCGCCGCCGTGTCCGCGGCGATCGAGGCGGGCGCGCTGCGGGCCGGCGCCGATGCCGGCCTGCCGCTGCACCACTTTCCGCTCGACCGCACCGCCGAGGCGCACGCCGCGGTCCGGGCGGGCGCGGTCGGGAAGGTGCTCATCTCCTTGCCAGACTGATCGTTCTGGTCAACGCGATCGCCACCAGCGCGCCGGCGGTGAGCAGGACCGCGAGCCACACCGACGTCACCGCGATGGCGTGCGCCGACGGGCGCGGACCGGGCCGCTCGGCCAGGGTCAGGAACAGGCTGCCGAACGTGGCCACCCCGACCACCTGGCCGAGTTGCACGGTCGTGGTGAGCAGCCCGCTCGCGTCGGCGGCCTCGGCCAGCGGCACCCGGACCAGTGCGTGGATCAGCAGCGGGCTGAACCCGGTGCCCATGCCGGCGGCGAACAGGCACAGGCCGGCCTGCAGCAGCACGCCGCCACCGGTGCCGTCGCGCAGCGTGGCGCCGACGATCAGGTAACCGGCGACGGCGATCCCGAAGCCGATCGGGGTGAGCAGATGGTGGACGCCGGCCGGGAACTTCCGCCAGTAGAACCCGAACAGGCCGAACAGGATGCCGGCCGGGGCGAACATGAGCGCCGCGGTCAGCGCCCCGTAACCGAGGCCGCCCTGCAGGTGCAGGGTGAACATGAACAGGAAGCCGCCGTAGGCGCAGGTGCCCGCGGCGAGCGCGGCGAGCCCGGTGCGCAGGCCCGGCGAACGCAGCACGTCCAGGCGCAGCAACGGATCCCCACCCCGGGCGGCGACCCGGCGTTCCACCGCGACGAACGCCAGGGCGAGCGCGAGCCCGGCCGCGACGCTGAGGAACGTCCAGGCCGGCCAGCCGCGCTCGTGGCCGAGCACCAGCGGGAACACCACCAGGAACACCGCGGGGACCGCGATCGCCAGGCCGGCGAGGTCGAGCCGCCGGCTGCCGCGCGGGCCGTCCGCCGCGACCAGCCGGGGCACCAGCAGCGCGAGGACCACGCCGAACGGGACGTTGACCAGGAACACCGGCCGCCAGCCGGCGCCGAACAGGTCGGCGGCGACCAGCAACCCGCCGAAGATCATCCCGGCGATCGCGCCGATCGCGATCACGGCGGAGTACGCGGAAAGCGCGGTGGCCCTGGCCTCGCCCGCGAACCGGAGCTGGATCATGCTGATGATCTGCGGCACCATCAGCGCGGCGCCCGCGCCCTGGACGAACCGGGCGATGATCAGCGTGGCGACGTCCGGGGCGAGGCCGCAGAGCAGTGAGCTCACGGTGAACACGAGCAGGCCGGTCAGGTACATCCGGCGCCGGCCGTAGAGGTCGCCCAGCCGTGCGCCGGTGATCAGCAGCATGGCGTAGCTGACGGTGTAGCCGGCGACGACCAGCTGCAGTGCGGCGCCCGAGGCGCCCAGGTCGGATCTGATGGTCGGCATGGCCACGTTGACGATGGTGACGTCGAGCAGGGCCATGAACTGACCGGCGAGCAGGACGCCCAGCATGAGCCAGCGGCGGTCGGTGTTCGGCGGGCGCGCGGTGATCAGGGTGTCGGTCATGAGCCAACCCTGCGGCCGGGAACAGGGCGTAGGTGAGAGCCGGTTGGTCCTGTTATCGGGAGCACCTGGATAACCGGGCTAGATGCGGGTCCCGGTGGGTGACCCGGGAGACCAACCGGTGTGGCCTGCCGAGCGGCCCATGAGAAATGTCGGACCCTGGGGGAAGGATGGGGGTGTGAGTGTGACGTCTGCGCCTGTTGCGCCGCCGCGGCGGGCCGCGCTCGGGGAGTTCCTCAAGGCGCGGCGGGCCCGGCTGCGGCCGGGGGATGTCGGGCTGCCGCCCGGTTCCCGCCGGCGTACCGCGGGATTACGGCGGGAGGAGGTCGCGCTGCTGGCCGGGGTCGGGGTCACCTGGTACACCTGGCTCGAGCAGGGCCGGTCGATCAACGTCAGCGCGCAGGTGCTCGACGCCGTGGCGCGCACGCTGATGCTCAACACGGTGGAGCGGGAGCATCTCTACCAACTCGCCGAGGCCACGCCGAAGTTCTCCGGCGTCACCACGAGTGTGTCGTCCGCGGTGGCCGAGATGCTGCACGCGCTCGACCCGTTACCGGCGGTGCTGAGCAACGGTCGGTTCGACGTGATCGCCAAGAACGCGGCGTACCAGGATCTGTTCTCGGCGTGGCACACGATGCCGTGCGTGCACCAGAACACGCTGTGGTGCTGTTTCGCCGAGCCCAACCGGCGGGACACGTTCCTCAACTACGAGGACGAGGCGCCGCACATGGTCGCCCGGTTGCGTGCCGAGTACGCCAAGCACATCGGCGACCCCGAGTGGGACCACGACATCGAACTGCTCGCCGCCCACAGCGACGAGTTCGCCACGCTCTGGGCGCGCCACGAGGTGGCCGCCCCCGCCGAACGCCTCCGCCGCTTCATCCACCCGG
>NZ_DASTBH010000131.1:0-2260 GCF_035712165.1 Actinophytocola sp.
GGGCGGAGGCGGGTTCGGCGGCGGAGGAGGCGGCGGCGGCGGGTTCGGCGGCGGAGGAGGCGGCGGCGTGGTGCTGTTGAGGCCGAAGAACTGGATGGCGCGCGCGCCCATGCCGTTGACCAGCGCGTTGTGCGAGCCGCCCTGGATGCTGATCGCCTCTACCGGCGACATGGTGCCGGTGCCGCCGTACCGCGTGCGGGTCCACGACGGCTGCGGGCTGTCCGTCATGCTCGGGGTCTGGCTCAGGCCGTGGACGTTCGTCCACTGCTTGATCTGTTCCTGGAAGTTCGGGTAGCGCAGCGTGTCGTCGTTCGTGCCGTGCCAGGTCTGCATCCGCGGACGGCGGCCGGTGTAACCGGGGAACGCGTTGCGGACCAGGTCGCCCCACTGCTGCGCGGTCATGATCCGCTGGCCGTTGGCGCACTGGCTGTTCCACATCGAACCGTCGGTGGTGGCGAAGCACGCGAACGGCACGCCCGCGAAGGCGGCACCGCCGGCGAAGACGTCCGGGTACGCCCCGAGCAGGACGTTGGTCATCATGGCGCCGGAGGACGCGCCGGTGGCGAACACCCGAGCGGGGTCGCCGCCGTACCGCTGGAGCGTCCAGTTGACCATCGAGACGATGCCCAGCGAGTCGCTGCCGCCGTTGTGGCGCAACGTCTGCGGCGAGGAGACGTCGAAGCAACTGCCGGACCGGGTCGCCGTCGGGTAGATGACGATGAAGCCGTAGGTGTCGGCCTGCTGGGCGAACTCGCGGCCGGCGCCGTTGTAGAACGCCTCACCGGTGCCGGTGCAGTAGTGCGACGCCACCACGATGCCCGGGCGGGTGGCGAGCCGGTCGGGCACATAGATGTGCATGCGTAGGTTGGACGGGTTCGTGCCGAACCCGGTGACCTCGACCAGTGAGGCGGCGGCCGCCGGTCCCGGCCCCAACAACGTGGCGAGCGAGGCGAGCACCAGCGCGAACACCGCGCCGAGTGCGGTCGTACGGACTCTCATTCACTACCCCCGGGTGGGTGAGGGTGGGGTACGGGCATCGACGGACCACGATGTCCTGAAACATTCCGGAGGGTAGACCGAAAATTTTCCGCGGGCAAGCGGGGGGCGCGGCCGGCGCCGATTGACCGAAATCCGGCCGGGCGGCCGGCGGCGTCAGGCGCGGCGGGGCGGCGCGGTGCTCTGCCGGACGACCAGTTCGGTGGACAGCTCCACCCGGGTCTGCTCCAGGGGCTCGGCGTTCGCCAGCGCGACCACCATCCGGGCCGCCATGGCGCCCATGAGCTGGAGGGGCTGCCGCACCGTGGTCATCGGCGGCCCCGCCCACCGGCTGAACGGCAGGTCGTCGAAGCCGACCACGCTGAGGTCGTCCGGGATCCGCATGCCGAGCTGGCGGGCCGCCTCGTACACGCCGTGGGCCTGCAGGTCGTTGGTGGTGACGATCGCCGTCGGCGGCTCCGGCAGGGTGAGCAGCGCCGTGCCGTCGCGCAGGCCGCCGTCGACGTACAGCGGGCCGATCCGGATCAGCTCGCGGTCCACCGGGACGCCGGCCGCGTCCATCGCCGCGCTGAAGCCGTCCAGCCGGGCGCGGCTGAACGGCCAGGTGAGGTTGCCGCACAGCATGCCGATGCGCCGGTGGCCCAGCTCCAGGAGGTGCCGGGTGGCCACCATCGCGCCGGTGTAGTTGGTCGCGACGACCGACGGCGTGTCGTGCAGCGGCTCGCCGGTCGGGTCCAGTACCACCAGCGGGATGGAGCGGGTCGCCAGCTGGGACTGCTGCTGCACGGTCAGGTCGGACAGTACGGCGATGACGCCCGTCGGGCGCCGGGAGAGCACCTGCTCCGTCCACGCCTTGCCCGGCGTGAGCCGGCCCTGCATCTCGGTGAGCACCACCGCCAGGTCCTGCTCGCGGGCCACCTGCTCGACGCCCTGGATCAGCTCCAGCGCCCACAGGCTGTCCAACGCGTGGAACACCAGCTCGAGCAGGGCCACCGGGTCCGCACCGTCCGGCCGCCGGTACCCGTGCTCGCGCAGCAGCGCCTCCACCCGGCGACGCGTCGACAGCGCCACTCCCGTCTGTCCGTTGAGCACCCGCGACACGGTCGGCGCGGACACGCCGGCGAGGCGCGCGATGGTGGCGACGGTGGGCCTTCCCCGGCCGCCCGATCGGGCCTCGGCCTGCGAGCCGTTCACGGCCCGAAGTGTAACCACGCTTTCACCGCATTACGGAAGGCGAAAGTCGGTTGCCGGGATGATCGGCCGG
>NZ_DASTBH010000132.1:0-3725 GCF_035712165.1 Actinophytocola sp.
CTTCGTTGAGCACGACCTGCCGGCCGGGGTAGGCACCTCGGGCGATTTCGACGTCACGATGGTCGAACTCGCCGGAGAAAACCAGCACGCCGAGCCATAGCTCGGCCTTGTAGGTGCCGGTCGGCCAACGGTGCAGCCAGACGTCGATGTCGAAGAGTTCGGTGGGGGCGGGTAGGTCAGGACCAGGCATCGAGCGGACTTCTCCTGAGGTCGAGGGCGCCGGACTTGGCGGCGACGATGAAGGGGGCGAGGGCGGCACTCAGGGTCGGGGCCGGGTGCTTGGAGTCGCGGATGGCGGCTGGCCAGGCCAACTCCACGCAGTTGGCGGTGTTAGTGCGGGAACTCTTCCTCCACCGCAGGGACCTGCTCATCGGCGCGTGGGGTCGAGGGCACCGGACTTCGCGGCGACGACCAAGCGAGTCAGATCGACGTGCAGGGTGGGGGTCGTGGGCGTTGCGGGTGAGGGTGAGGAGTTCGTCGCGTTTGGGGCCGATGACACCACAGATTGCCAGGATGGCAGCGACGTCCTCCGGCATGACACCGCGTTTGCCGTTGAAGATGCGGCTGATCTTGGTGTGCGACCAGCCCAGGCGCTCGGCCAGTTCGATGCGTTTGAGGCCCTGGGCGGCGGTGGCGCGGGACAGGGCCAGGCCCAGCTCGCGGGACCGCACCGTCGGTTCGCGCTCGTTCATGGCGGACACGCTAGAACGGCGCGACACCGGTTCGCGGTAACGCCATCAGAGGTTCACTCGGATGACTTTCTTGTGCCAGAGCGGCACATCAGTCCTCGACCGGCTCCTCGCGCGGCGGCTTGTACGGGTCCGGGTCGCCGGCGGGCTGGGCGCCGTTGGCCAGCCGGGCCACTTCGGCGTCGGCCTCCTTGGCCCTGGCCAGAAGGGCGTCGATGCGCTGGGCGTCCTCCGGCACGGTGTCCGCGACGAAGGCCAGGCTCGGGGTGAACCGCACCCCGGTACCCTGCCCGACCATGGTGCGCAGCACGCCCTTCGCGCTGTCCAGCGCGGCAGCGGCACCGGCCGTGTCCGGCGCCACGTCGAGCTTGTCGCCGAGAACGGTGTAGAACACGGTGGCTTCCCGCAGATCCGCGGTCACCCGGGCGTCGGTGATCGTCACCATCGCCAGTCGCGGATCCTTCACCTCGTGCTCAAGCGCGGACGCGACGATCTGCGCGATGCGCTTGGCCAGCTTGCGGGCGCGGGGTGCGTCAGGCACGGCCGCCTCTCCTATTCGTCATCTGGCCCGAGCAGCCGGCGCCGGGCGGACAGCAGTTCCAGCTCCGGGCGCCCGGCCACCAGGCGCTCGCACGCGTCCAGCAGATCGCGCACATGTTCGGCGTCCGGGGCGGCGACGGCCACCCCGATCAGGGCGCGCCGGTGCAGGTTGAGGTGGCCGGCCTCGGCCGCGCTCACCTCGAACCTGCGGCGCAGCTCGGCGATCACCGGTCGCACTGCGGACCGCTTCTCCTTCAACGAGTGGACATCACCGAGCAGAACGTCCAACTCGAGGGCACCGACGAACAACGGGCATCACTCCGGAACCGGTGGGAAAGCAATGTGGCATTGCTGCCCTAGCAGGAACTGAATGTCACATTGCTTTCCCAACCGCGGCGATCAGGTGCGGGGCTTCTCGCGCAGCTCGTACGTCTGGATCACGTCATCGACCTTGAGGTCGCTGTACGAACCAAGCGTGAGACCGCATTCGAAGCCCTCGCGGACCTCGGTCACGTCGTCCTTGAACCGGCGCAGTGTGCCGATGTTCAGGTTCTCCTGCACCACGTTGCCGTCGCGCAGCAGCCGGGCCTTGGTGTTGCGCCGGATCTCTCCGGAGGTCACCAGGCAGCCGGCGATCGTGCCCACCTTGGAGGACTTGAACACCTCGCGAACCTCGGCGCTACCCAGGCTCACTTCCTCGTAGATCGGCTTGAGCATGCCCTTCAAGGCCTGCTCGATCTCGTCGATCGCCTGGTAGATCACCGTGTAGTAGCGGACATCGATGCCCTCGCGGTTGGCCAGCTCAGTGGCCTTGCCCTCCGCGCGGACGTTGAAGCCGATCACAATGACGTTGTCCGCGATCGCCAGGTTGATGTCGCCCTCGGTGATGCTTCCGACGCCACGGTGGATCACCCGCAGCTCGACCTCGTCGCCGACGTCGATCTTCGTGAGCGCGTCCTCGAGGGCCTCGACGGTACCCGAGTTGTCACCCTTGATGATCAGGTTCAGCTGGCTGGTCTCGCGCAGCGCGGCGTCCAGGTTGTCCAGGCTGACCCGGGTGCGCCGGGTGGCGTTGAGGGCGTTGCGGTTGCGGGCCGAACGCCGCTCGGCGATCTGCCGGGCGACCCGGTCCTCGTCCACGACCAGGAACGTGTCACCCGCACCCGGCACCGAGGTGAACCCGATGACCTGGACCGGACGGGACGGCGTCGCCACGGTGACGTCGTCGTTGTACTCGTCCACCATGCGCCGGACCCGGCCGTAGGCGTCGCCCGCCACGATCGAGTCACCGACCCGCAGCGTGCCGCGCTGCACCAGCACGGTCGCCACCGGACCACGGCCGCGGTCCAGGTGCGCCTCGATGGCCACGCCCTGGGCCTCCATGTCGGGGTTGGCCCGCAGGTCCAGCGCCGCGTCCGCGGTCAGCAGGACCGCCTCGAGCAGACCCTCGATGTTGATCCCCTGCTTGGCCGAGATGTCCACGAACATCGTGTCGCCGCCGTACTCCTCGGCGACCAGCCCGTACTCGGTGAGCTGCTGACGGATCTTGGCGGGGTTCGCCCCCTCCTTGTCGATCTTGTTGACCGCGACGACACACGGCACGTTGGCCGCCTGCGCGTGGTTGATCGCCTCCACCGTCTGCGGCATGACGCCGTCGTCGGCGGCGACCACGATCACGGCGATGTCGGTGGCCTGCGCACCACGGGCACGCATGGCGGTGAACGCCTCGTGGCCCGGGGTGTCGATGAACGTGATGAGCCGCTCGTTGCCGTCCAGCGAGGTGGCCACCTGGTAGGCGCCGATGTGCTGGGTGATGCCGCCGGCCTCGCCCTCGTGCACGTTCGCCTTGCGGATGGTGTCCAGCAGGCGGGTCTTACCGTGGTCGACGTGACCCATGACGGTCACCACCGGCGGCCGGGCCTGCAGGTCCGACTCCTCGCCGGCGTCCTCGCCGTAGGTGATGTCGAAGGACCCGAGCAGTTCGCGGTCCTCCTCCTCCGGGCTGACCACCTGCACGTTGTAGTTCATCTCGGAGCCGAGCAGCTCGAGCACCTCGTCGGAGACCGACTGGGTGGCCGTGACCATCTCGCCGAGGTGGAACAGCACCTGCACCAGCGAGGCCGGGTTGGCGTTGATCTTGTCGGCGAAGTCGGTCAGCGAGGCGCCGCGCGGCAGCCGGATGGTCTCGCCGCTGCCCTTCGGCAACCGCACACCACCCACGCTGGGCGCCTGCATGTTCTCCATGTACTCCTGGCGCTTCTGCCGCTTCGACTTGCGGCCACGCCGGGACGGCCCGCCGGGCCGGCCGAACGCGCCGGCCGCGCCACCGCGACCGCCGCCGGAACCGGGCCGGCCACCGCCGCCACCGCCGCGGTAGCCGCCGCCGGTGCCCGCCGGAGCGCCACCGCCGCCGCCACCACCGCCACCGGGGCCGCCACGGAAACCGCCACCGCCGCCGCCCCCACCGGGACCGCCGCGGAAACCGCCACCGCCGCC
>NZ_DASTBH010000133.1:0-2616 GCF_035712165.1 Actinophytocola sp.
CCCAGGCCAGCCGGGCCCCGGTCCGCTCGGAGAGCGCCACGGCGGCGGACAGGCCGCCGGGCACGGTGGCCAGCCGCTCGCCGACGAACAGCAGCGCGCCCGGCGCGGACAGCGCCTCGACCAGGCCCGCCTCCTCGCCCAGCAGCCGGGCCTCGTCGCCGGGCGTCGTGGCGAGCACGGCCGCGCCGAGCTTCTCCAGGCCCCGGCTGACGAACGGCGCCAGCGCGACGACCCGCAGCTTGCGCTTGAGGTAGGTCTTGCGCAGCCGGAGGAAGAGGATCGGGCACTCCTCCTCCGGCTCCAGGCCGACCAGCACGACCGCCGGCGCCTTCTCGATGTCGGCGTACGTGACCTCGGTGCGCCCGGCCACCGTGCTGGCCAGGAACTCGGCCTCCTCCGCGATGGAGGCCGGCGAGTTGGCCGACGCGGCGCCGGTCGCGGCGACCGGCCGGGCCCGGAAGTCGATGTCGTTGGTGCGCAGCGCCGCCCGGGCGAACTTGGCGTACGCGTACGCGTCCTCCACGGTCAGCCGGCCGCCGGTGAGGATGCCGGTGCCGTGCGCGCCGTCGCGGGCCTTGCGCAGCCCCTCGGCGGCGACGGCAAGCGCCTCGCTCCACGCCGCCTCGCGCAGTTCACCGGTCTTCGCGTCACGGACCATCGGCTTGGTGATCCGGTCGAACGCGGTGGCGTACTGGAAGCCCCAGCGGCCCTTGTCGCAGTTCCACTCCTCGTTGACCGCCGGGTCGTCGCCGGCCAGGCGGCGCATGACCTTGCCGCGTCGCCAGTCGGTGCGCATCGCGCAGCCGGCGGAGCAGTGCTCGCACACGCTGGGCGAGGAGACCAGGTCGAAGGGGCGGGCCCGGAACCGGTACTGGGTGCCGGTCAGCGCGCCCACCGGACAGATCTGGACCGTGTTGCCGGAGAAGTACGAGTTGAAAGGAGCAGCGCTCCCGTCCTCGGCGCTGAGGTCGTCGGTGGCCGGGGCGCCGAAGAACTCGTCCCGGTAGATGTTGATCTGCTCGCCGGCCGAGCGGTCCATCAGATCGATGAACTTGTCGCCGGCGATCTCCTCGGAGAACCGGGTGCACCGCTGGCACAGCACGCACCGCTCGCGGTCCAGCAGCACCTGGGTGGAGATGGCCAGCGGCTTGGGGTACTCCCGCTTGTGCTCGTGGAAGCGCGAGTCGGTGCGGCCGGTGGACATGGCCTGGTTCTGCAGCGGGCACTCGCCGCCCTTGTCGCACATGGGGCAGTCGAGCGGGTGGTTGATCAGCAGGAACTCCATCTGACCCGCCTGCGCCTTCTTGGCCACCGGCGAGGTGAGCTGGGTCTTGACCACCATGCCGTCCGCGACGGTCTGGGTGCAGGACGCCACCGGCTTGCGCTGGCCCTCCACCTCGACCAGGCACTGCCGGCAGGCGCCCGCGGGCGCCAGCAGCGGGTGGTCGCAGAACCGCGGTATGGCGATGCCCATCTGCTCGGCGACCCGGATGACCAGCGTGCCCTTCGGCGCGGTCACCTCGACCCCGTCGATGGTCAGCTTGACCGTGTCGACGGCCTTTTCGACTTCCGCCATCAGTGCGCTCCTACCAGGGCCTTGGCGGACAGCACCGGCGCCTTGCGGCCCTCGATGTAGTCCAGGTAGTCCTGCTTGAAGTACTTGATCGACGAGGTGACCGGGCTGGTCGCGCCGTCGCCGAGGCCGCAGAACGACCGGCCGAGGATGTTGTCGCAGGCGTCCAGCAGCGTGTCGAGGTCCTCGTGCGTGCCCTGGCCGGACAGGATCCGCCGGTAGATGCGGGTCATCCAGAAGTTGCCCTCGCGGCACGGCGTGCACTTGCCGCACGACTCGTGGTGGTAGAACTCGATCCACCGGTACGTCGCGTACACCGGGCAGTCCTGGTCCGAGAAGATCTGCGTCGCCGTGGTGCCCAGGATGCTGCCGGCGGCGGCCACGCTCTCGAAGTCCAGCGGCACGTCGAGGTGCTCGGCGGTCAGCAGCGGGGTGGACGAGCCGCCCGGGGTCCAGAACTTCAGCTCGTGGCCGGGGAGCATGCCACCGGCCAGCTCGATCAGCTCGCGCAGCGTGATGCCCAGCGCGCACTCGTACTGGCCCGGGTTGACGACGCGGCCGGACAGCGAGTAGATCATCGGACCGGACGACTTCTCCGTGCCCATCGACTTCCACCAGGCCGCGCCGCCCAGCACGATGTACGGCACGCTGGCGATCGTCCCGACGTTGTTGACCACGGTCGGGCAGGCGTACAGGCCGTGGGTGGCCGGGAACGGCGGGCGCAGCCGGGGCTGGCCGCGGAAGCCCTCCAGGGAGTCCAGCAGGGCGGTCTCCTCGCCGCAGATGTACGCGCCGGCGCCGGAGTGGATGACGACGTCCAGGTCGAAGCCCGAGCCGAGGATGTTGGAACCGAGGTAGCCGGCCTTGTGCGCCTCCGCCACCGCGTGCCGCAGCCGCCGGGCGGCGTGCACCGCCTCACCGCGGACGTAGACGTACGCGCGGTTCGCCCGGATCGCGTACGAGCCGATGATCACGCCCTCGATCAGCGAGTGCGGGTCGTTCATCATCAGCGGCAGGTCCTTGCAGGTGCCCGGCTCGCCCTC